>CANPYH010000168.1 GCA_947588325.1 uncultured Clostridia bacterium | reverse complement strand
GCGGGAATAACTCGCTCCGCTCGTTGGCGTTCGGCGCTATAGCGCCTCGGCTGAGCGAACCCGTGGGTTCGTGTGCACTTCGTGCCCCGCCCCTGCTTCGCAGTGGCATTCCCTTCTGTCGTACCCCTGCGCCGCTTCGCTATGCAGTGGTACTCCCTGCGGGAATCGAACCCACAACTGCCCCTTAGGAGGGGGCTGTTATATCCATTTAACTAAGGGAGCGCAATCACGCTATGTTATTCTACATTATGGGCGGTGATTTGTCAAGAAAAAAGACAGCGGTCTGCGAACAAACCGCTTTTCTTCACCCGCCGAGCGTAACGTCCTGCTTTTTATACCACTCGATAGCGTCGGCGAAATGCCGCTCCTCGAAGTCAGGCCAAAGCGCCTTGACTATATAAAAATCGGCGTACACCGACTGCAAGGGCAAAAACCCCGATAGTCTGCACATGCCGCCCCAGCGTATTATCAGATCCACGCGGGGAATGTCGCGGGTAAGCCAGCCGTTCTTTATATCCCACTCCCAGCCGTAGCCCGCCAGAAGATTGACCTTTATCCCCTCGCCCCTCCTTTGTATATACGGCAGCAGTTCGCTCGGGAAACAGGCGGAGGCGGTGTTACCGACGACGCGGACGGCGGCGCCCTCCCTTTCCATAATCCGAACGGCTTCGACGCAGGCGTCCGAGAAAGCCCGCACCTGTTCTTTGGGGCGCTTGCAATTGTCGGCGGTAAAGCCGTAGTAAGTCAGTTCTTCCACGCCGATATCCCGCGCCGCACGGAGCAGACGTAGTCCCGAGTCCAGTCCGTATGCGTAACCGTCCTCTTTGTTTAATCCCTGCCCCGCCGCCCAACGCCTGTTGCCGTCGGGGATAATTCCTATGTGCTTTGGAATGCGATACATAGTGTAAGTATGCGCGGCGTTCGGCTTTTTATGCGGCTACACCGCCCCCGCTCCTATCGCTATGAGTATCACGCCGCCGACTATCTCCGCCGCCCGCGTCTCGCTCCGCACGCCGCACTTCCCCTGCGCGCCAAAATAGTCCCTGCCCCGCGCCGACCGCCTGCCCAGCGTCGGACCGATAGAGCATGCGACAAAGGTCAGCGCCGCCGCTATCGCCGAGAATACTATCGCCATGCAAAGGGAGTATTCGGCATTAGCCAGCCCCGCCGACAGCGAGTCCGCCGAGGTCGCCGCCGCCTGTAATATAACCGTCCGACTTTTCCCCGTCTCGCCTTTGGAGAATATCATTTTCAGCCCGATTGCCGAGAGCAGCGCGAAGGCCGCAAGGTCTAACCATTCTTTCAGCCCCGCCCGCGCAATCATATGCGCACATGTCCAGCCGAGCATTGGCGCCGCCCCCTGAAATAGTGCGAACACCGCCGCCGCGCCTATCGCTCTGCGCTTCACCCCCGACGCGCCGCCGACAAAGGTTATGACAAAGCCGTCCGCCGCAAGGCTTAACCCGAACAGTATGCAATTTATGTAAAACTCCGCGCTCATTCCCTCTTCCTTCGCTTATAACATTATATGAGCGCTTTGGATAATGCGTTTTCTCGACGCGGAATTTTTTGTCTTTTCCGCCGCTATGCCGATTGCTTATCCTCTTGATATAAGAAAAAATGCCCCGAGCGTTTCGAGGCACTTTTGCTTAATTTTTGCTTATTTAATTCGCTTGTTATCTTATAAGGCTCTTACCCGTCATTTCTTCGGGTTGGGGAACGTCCATAACCTCGAGCAGAGTGGGAGCCGCGTCGCACAGTGCGCCGCCTTGCGCGAGTTTCGCGCCGATGTACTTCTCGCCGCAGAGAATGAAGGGCACGAGGTTGGTGGTGTGGCTGGTGCAAGGGCTGCCGTCGTCGAAAGTCATTTGCTCGGCGTTGCCGTGATCCGCGAACACGAGAGCGGTGCCGCCCGTCGCTATTACCGCGTCTACTACCTTACCGACGCACTCGTCCACCGTTTTAACCGCTTTGACAGCGGCGTCAAACACGCCCGTATGCCCGACCATGTCGCAATTGGCGTAGTTCATGATGAGTACGTCCGTTTTACCTATTACCGAGAGCGCCTTTTCGCACACCTCGGGCGCGGACATTTCGGGCTGCATATCGTAAGTCGGGACTTTGGGCGACGCGACGAGTATGCGCGTTTCGTTTTCGTTCGGCGTTTCCACACCGCCGTTGAAGAAGAATGTTACGTGCGCGTACTTCTCCGTTTCCGCCGTGCGGACCTGCGTTTTGCCTATCTTTGCGAGATATTCGCCCAGTGTATTGACAAGGTGACGAGGCGGGAAGGCGATGACGACATGCTCGATAGTCGCGTCGTATTGCGTCATGCACACATAGAATACTTTTTTATAGCCGCCCGCTCTTTCGAACTTATCGAAGTCGGGATACACCGCCGCGCGGGTAATCTCTCTCGCACGGTCGGAGCGGAAGTTGAAGAAGATAACGGAGTCGCCGTCCTTGACCCCCTTATAGTCGCCTACCACCGACGCGCGTATGAATTCGTCGGTCACGCCCGC
>CANPYH010000167.1 GCA_947588325.1 uncultured Clostridia bacterium | reverse complement strand
TGGTAATCGATATCCAACTTCGCTGTGTGGTCGTCGTTATACTCGCGGTAACGGTTAAACGATCCGTCTGCATTCACGCGAATATACGCCTTGCTCGAAACCGTCTCTTCGGGCAGATTATTGTGCTGCTTGTCCATTCCTTTCAAGACCTTAATGCCCGCGATATAACCGATCGTCTTGTACGTCTGCGGGACAAATCCGATAGGGGAAAAATAAATGTTTTTCTTGTCCATTATTCAATCTCCTTTGTAAAATTTTTGTGTAATTCATATGGTTATGCAATTGCATTGTATAGGTTAAATTTTATACCTCATGTTAAGTTGAGATAATCTCGACGTCTTGTTCAACTTCGTAAAACGATTTACCGTCAAAAAGCGGTGCGTTCAAAAACCTTTCGATAAGCCCTTCGCGGTCGATATCTTCTTCGTTGAAAATTTCATCGTAAAAAGTGGAAGGCGCGTCCGAGTAATGAAAATCGCAATCTGTTTTGTACATATGAATGCCATGAATTTTTATATCGGGGTCGTCGGTTTTTGTGCGACTGGTGCCTATTTGGTAAAAATATTTACCGCATTGGAAAAAGATATCTGCTCCATAGTAAAGATCATCATAAAATTGTTGCATAGTATAATTTATCATTTCATTCCTCCAAAATATTTTTTATATTTATTAAATTCCTCTTCCGTCAACAATTGCCCCAATCTATCGCGTTTACCATCGGGATAGAAGTGGATATGGTATACCTTCTCGCGGTTACCCGTGAGACGTCGTTCCGCGTGGCAATCTATATCGAACTTGGCGGTATGCTCGTCGTTAAATTCGCGATAACGCTTAAAGTTTCCGTCGGGATAGAGTATGGTCTTTATACCGATTTTATCCGCGAGTGCGAAAACGTCTATGGGAAAATTATAACAACCATAGTCGAGCAAAATGTCTTGCGCTGTCATTATCATTACGTTAAATCCGCTTTTAAGTTTTTTGTCACTTATTGCCATAGAGAATTTCTATAATCTGCTGTTTATCTTCATCGGATAAAATTTTGCGGTTGAGCGCTACTATACGAATAGTCTCATCCGCCGCGCTGCTGCACTCTTCTTCGCTTTTTCCCAAAAGATATTCCACCGAAACGTTTAATGCGCGGGCAAGGTTTTGTATTATGTCCATGCGCGGTTCGATTTGCCCTTTTAAGTAGCGGCATAGGGAGGGCTCCGAAATACCGCTTAATGCCGATAGTTCCTTTTGCGTCAATTTCTTTTCCTTCATCAGGTTCTTTACCCGTTTGATAAATCCGTTCATTTTATAGTTGCCTCCTTTACTATTCATGAATTTCATAATGAAATTATACAATTTCAAAATGAAATTTTCAAGCGTTTTAACATACTTTTCCGAAAAAATTTTTTTACCGGGGAGGGGTAAGGAAAAACGCGCTCCGAGGTTTATTCGCAGCGCGTTATATTTATAGTATTTAACCGCCTGTTTTTCCCCGCGGCTGACATTGGGCTCTACTCGATTGCCCCTATGCCCGAACTGTTTTCCGCGCGCCCCTGCCTCGGCAGTACAGCGCGAGTTTGACGCTCTCGTCGATGACGATGGGGAGAACGGACAGCCCGAGGCACATGAGGTACACCCACGGCGGGCAGACGGTCATTGCGAAAGCGGCCGCTATGGGCGGCACGAACACCACGAGGGCGATCATAGCGAGGGAGAAGAGGGTTGCCGCGTTAAGCAGTTTATTGGTAAACACGCCGACGGTGAAGAGGGGTTTAAGCGTCCGCATGTTATATGCGTGCAGGGTCTGCGAGAGGGAGAGGGACAGAAAGGCGGCGGTGCGGGCGGCGGCGAGGTCACCGCTTACTCCGAGAGTGACGTAAAATGCCGTGAGACATATCCCGCCGAACAGTGCGCCGTGGAGAAGCAATCGTATGAGTATACCCTTTGTGAATATGCCCTCGCTCTTTTTTAGCGGCGCTCTGTCCATAACTCCCGCTTCGGTGCGTTCGGAGCCGAGAGCGATAGCGGGGAAGGAGTCGGAGATAAGGTTAATCCAGAGCAATTGCATAGACAGCAGCGGCGAGTCGAAGCTGATACACATGGCGGCGAACACCGCGATAACCTCGCCTATATTCGTACCGAGCAGGAAGGCGACGGCTTTGCGGATATTATCGAATATACCCCGACCGTTTTCCACCGCGGTTACTATGGTGGAGAAGTTGTTGTCTGTCAGCACTATATCCGCTTCCATCTTCGCAACGTCGGTGCCGCTCCCCATTGCGCAGCCTATGTCCGCCGCTTTTAGTGCGGGTGCGTCGTTTACGCCGTCACCCGTGACCCCGACAACTTCGCCCAAAGCCTGAAACGCCGTGACTATGCGCAGTTTATCCGAGGGGGTAACGCGGGCAAACACGCTTACTTCCCCGATAGCCGCGGTAAGCTCGCTGTCCGTCATCTTCTCAAGCTCGCTGCCCGTAACGACGGCAGAGCATGGTATGCCCAGCCGAAGCGCGACTGCCTTTGCCGCGCCCGCGCC
>CANPYH010000166.1 GCA_947588325.1 uncultured Clostridia bacterium | reverse complement strand
GTTCTCTCGCGAAATCGTCGCCGCGCTGTACTCGGGCGGGCTGACGGCGGCGCAAGTGGATCTGTCCGCCTCGGTGCTTTGCATATCCTCCGTCGGCGTAATATACCTGTCCTATATCCAGATACTCACGACCTATTTGCAGGCGAGCGGGAAGGCGTATATACCCGCGCTTAACCTGCTTGCGGGCGGCGCCTTGAAGGCGGGGCTGACGGCGCTGCTGCTCGTTACGGTGGGGATAGAGGGCGGCGCGATAGCCACGGTCGCCGCGTACTCCCTGACCTTCGGGCTCGACCTTTTTGCGGCGAGAAAGGGCTTTGGCGGGGCGAAGATAAAGCCTCAGCTCTTCACCCTTCTTTCGGCGGCGGTGGCGGGCTTGGTCGGAGCGTGCGCTAAATTCCTGCCGAGCGACGCGCCGTTTGCCGCGCTTGCGGTGGGCGGGAGCCTCTTTGCCTGCGTATTCGTCGCCATGCTTGCCTTAAACCGCGTAATAAACGTAAAAAACCTGCCGATAGTGCGAGGTATCCTTTCAAAAAAATTAAAAAGTATTGACAAATAGAGCGTAATTATATATAATATTTTTATGTTTATGTACGAATTCAATGCGCTCGGAATAACGTTTACGGTGGTGGGCGGCGTCTTGATTTTGTTATTGGCGGCATCGGCAGTTGCCATTGCCCTTCGGAAGAAGGCTCGGACTGCGTCAACCGTCGTCTTTCGCGTTATCGACATAGTCGTTTGCGCACTTCTTCTCACGCTCTGGACCTTCTTCATACTGTCCTTTACTTCCGCTATGCCCGCCGCGCTCGCACCCTTATCCGCCATACTTCAAAGCGGTTTGGGCATACTTCTGATGTCCCTTGCGAGCATATCGGCAGCCGTATCTCTCACGCTCTCCTTTACGCTGCGACGTAAGTCCGCCGTCGCCGAGGTAAGCGCGGAGGCTTTCATTCCCGCCGCTGGGCAGAATATGCTCTTCGAGCTTATGACCGATCTGAATGAGGCGAACGAACCCGCCGAGGCTGCGACGGTTGCCAAAGCCGTGCAGAACGCCGAGGAAGCGGCGGAGAAGGGCGAGGAAGCCACGGAAGGTGGGGAAGGGCAGGAAGTAAAAAGCGCGTTTGAGGACATAATACGGGCGGCAAGCGACGACGCGGCATTAAAAATGTTTGAGACTTATCTCGAGAAAAAGACTCCCGACGAGCGCAAAGCTCTGTTGGAGTCGATGGACGAGGTAGTTTTGAAATAAAAATACATAAGGAAGGGAGAATAAGATGTATCAGATAGGTATCGATATCGGCGGAACTTCGGTAAAAGCCGGACTTGTAAACGAGGGGAGAATAATCTCCTGGAAGTCGGTTAAGACGGACACGGCTGCGGGCGCGGACAAGATAATAGCCGACATTGCCGAATTGGTCAATCAGCTCAAAGACGAAGCGGGCGACAAGGTTATCACGGGCGTGGGCATAGGCTGCCCCGGTGCGGTCAACTCCTGCACGGGCATGGTGGATCACGCCTACAATCTCAATTGGGACTATGTTCCCCTCGGCGAGAAAATGCAGAAGCTGACGGGCTATCCCACCCGCGTATGCAACGACGCCAACGCCGCCGCTCTCGGAGAGGCGAAGTACGGAGCGGGTAAGTCGTATAAGTCCAGCGTGTTCATCACCATCGGAACGGGCATAGGCAGCGGCATTGTGCTTGACGGCAAACTGTTCGAGGGCAACCAGTCCAAGGGTGCGGAGATAGGTCACTGCGTCATCAAGTCGGGCGGCGAGCCTTGCACCTGCGGCCGTCGCGGCTGTTTCGAGGCGTACTCCTCCGCCACCGCGCTTATCCGCGATACCAAGCGCGCCATGCTTAAAAAGCCCGACAGCAAGCTCTGGCAGATATGCCCGAATATCGACGACGTAAACGGCAAGACGGTGTTCGACGGCATGCTGGTCGACGATAAAACGGCGCACACGGTATACAGGAACTACATAAAAATGTTAGGCGAGGGGCTGTGCAATATCGTCAACGAGCTTCGCCCCGAGGCTATCATTCTCGGCGGCGGGGTGTGCGCACAGGGCGATCTGCTCCTCGTTCCGCTCAAAAAGTACATAGCGAAATACTCCTTCGGCGAGGGTCCTCACGTCGGCTTGCACATAGCAACGCTCAAGAACGACGCGGGCATAATCGGCGCAGCCGCGCTCGTCGCCTGGGCAAAGTAAGGCGTCGCGGGCAAATCAACGTAACAAGCAAGCAAAAAACACTTCGGGTAACCGAGGTGTTTTTTAGTGAGGCAGTCCGCTATATCGTTTGGTTAAGCCATTGCGGCAATAAACGCGAGATATTATTCGGTTCCCTCTATATCCGATAGGCGGGTCCTTTCGTCGGCGCGCCGCAGGTTAGAGGGCGGCGAGGGCCTTAATCGCTCTGTAATATATCTCCACGAGCTTATCGTAGTCGGCGAGTGGGTACATCTCGTCGGGCTCGTGCATGTGCGTGTCGACGTCGGGGAACACCGCGCCGAAGGCTACGCAATTGGGCAGCTCCTTGGCGTAGGTCCCGCCGCCTATGTGGAGGGGCTTTGTGGTAACGT
>CANPYH010000165.1 GCA_947588325.1 uncultured Clostridia bacterium | reverse complement strand
CGGGCACATAACCAACAATTTTTGTAATGCTACGAATTTAGTAATTTTTTCCCCGAACAGTCGGGGACGAATGTGGCCGCCCGAAGTCGAGGGGGGCTGGCACGGCGCAGCCGTGACTGAGGGGATTGTCCTGTCGGGTACCCGTGAAGTAATTATATACTATCGGAATTGCTATATAAAACACAAATGCCTTTCCCCGACCTTACGCGCACGACTACCTGTGGGGATTGTTATATAAAACAAATCTTGACATTAAAACATATCGTTGCTATAATATAAGGTAGATTTCGGAGGGAAATATGTCGGATATATCGAAATATACCGTTGGCGGGAGAGCGCCGATTGAAAAGTTCGCACGGCTGTGCGAGGAAATGAAGAACGCGAAGTTCATCGTTGCGGAGGAGAAAATACGCGAATTGCTTATCACCGTCGCGACTTCCGCCGCGCTTAAAGAGATTGTATCGAACGCCGCGAAGGGCTTCGATATGAACGCCGCATTTGCCGCTTCCCGTATCAAGGCGGGCAAACGCTACTCCATTCTCCCTCCCGTTCGGCGCAAGGATATAATCGCCTACGCCATGCACCTGCTCTACGCTTTCGATATCGGCACCCCTTTGCAGGACTTTCTCGAGGAGTATTACTTCTCCGCTAACGGCATTAACTTCTCATTTACCCTATTTGTAAGCAGCATAGTCGCTCCCCTCGGCAGGGCAGTACTCGCCGAGGCCGAAGAAATGACTATCGAAGAACCCGCTGAGGAACCCATCGAACAGCCCGAGGAACCCACCGAGGAACCCGTCGAAGAACCCGTCGAAGAACCCGTCGAGCCCGAAGAGCCCAAAAAAGAAGAATCCGAAGAGACCGACGAGGAGGACGACGAATACGACGAGCTTGACGCTCTCGAAGCCCTCTATGCCGAGCTCGACGAAGAGGACGAGGAAGAGGACGAAGATCTCGACGAGGAAGAAGACGACGAGGACGAAGAAGAGCCTGACGAACCCGAGGACGAGGACGACGAGCCTATGTTTGCGGCAAAGACCGAAGCGTCGAGCGGGCTTAACCTCACAGAGGAGCAGAAAACCGCGCTGATCAAGCGATTGGGGGACATATTCAACGCGGCGGGGAAGAGCGGCAGAGCGACTAACGCCGAGTTAAACGGCATATACCGTGCGGCGGCGGAGCTTACGGACAGAATAACCGAGCAGAATCTGAGCGGCATATCGGAGAGCGCGGATAAGTTTGCGGCGGTCGTTCGCGGCAGCGGGGCGGCGGCGATACTTATTCCCGACCTCGACGAATTTTACAATGCGCTGTCGTCCTGCGGGATAAAGGCGAGCGAGGGTTAAACGATGATAGAGATTGTCGGAAAAATAGGGTCTATGGCGCTGATCGACGAGAAGCACCGTGACATAGACTACAACAAATTCGCCATGATAGGGCACTGGCTCAAACCCGGAACGGTGTGGGTCACTTCGGGCGCGGTGGAAATCGGCAGGCTGGACTACATCCGCAGGCACGGCGCCGAGGCGGCGGGGAGCGGCGAGGAGATCAAAGCCGACTATTCTTCGCAGGGTCAGGCTATACTTATGGAGACTTACCGCCGTTTTATCGATGCGAAGTACTCCGTCCGCCAAGTCCTTGTCGAGCACGACCATTTCAATAACGAAGTCAGCCGCGCGCACATACTATCCCTGCTCAATCGGGCGGCGGAGCAATCTGCCATACCCATTATCAACTACAACGACGCGGTGGCGGTGGAAGAGCTGCGCAAGATGGAGATATCCGCCCTCGAAGAAGCGGGCAAATCGCACGTCGAACTCGTGGATAACGACGAGACGGCGGCGCAAATAGCCCTGCTTACGGGGGCAAAAACGCTGCTTATCCTCACCAAACTCGACGGGCTTTATCGGGATATAAACGACATGTCCTCGCTCATAACCGAGATAACGGGGAGCAAGGAAGAGGTGCTCGGTAAGATCGACGAGTACAAGAGCATGTGCCACGGAGCGAGCCGAAAGGGCGCGAACGGCGCGTTTGCCAAACTCGAATATATCAAGCCCTGCGTAAAGGCGGGGATAGAGGTAATTATCGCGGGCGCTCGGCACGATATCAAAAACGTGCTTTCGGGCGAGTCGCCGAGAACGTATATCAAGGGGGAGTAACCCGCAATTAAAGAGGAAAGACGAATGAAATTGCATATTAAAAAGTTAAGAATTGCAATTCTCGTTATAGCCCTGACTGTCATACCCATCATTTTCGGCGGGTGCTATCCCGACCTCTTTTCGTCGTGCGGCGGCGCCGAACATTCGGTAACGTATGTGCTTAACGCCGAGGACGCCGCTTTTGCCGAGGGGGAGGAAAACCCGACGAAATTTATGTCCAATCAGTCGGTGTTGCTGTATTCCCCCACTCGCGAGGGCTACCGTTTCCGCGGCTGGTACGACAACCCCGACTTCGACGGCTGGGCGTGGAGTAATATCCCCGGCGGCACCGATCGCGACCTCACGCTGTACGCCAAGTGGGCGGAAGAGAGCGAGGCGGTATGGTGGGAGGGGTTCTATCCCTACCTCGAAAAGTTCTCCGCGGCAGAGGGCG
>CANPYH010000164.1 GCA_947588325.1 uncultured Clostridia bacterium | reverse complement strand
GGTGGGGCACGAAACCGACTATACGCTCTGCGACCTCTGCGCGTCGGTCAGGGCGGGAACCCCGAGCATTGCCGCGGACATCGCCGCATATTCGGCATATACCAAGGCGCTTCGGATAAGAAGCCTTGCCGAGGCTATCGCCGAGAGCGCGGAGCGAAAATTCACCCATCAGCGAACGCGTGTAATTTCCCGCGGAACGGCAATAATCAACTATTGCGAAGGCAAACTTGCCGATCTTACGAGGCGGGTTAAGTATACCGCCGTGGGAATAGCGGGCGCGGCGGAGAGGATAGTAGCGGACAGAGAGGCAAAGTTAAAGTTCATATCCGCCATGCTCGACAAGATCAGCCCGCTCAAAGTTCTCGCAAGAGGCTATGCCAAGGTTATGAAGGACGGCGCCGAAATAACGAGCAGTAAAGCGCTGGACAAAGGCGACGAAATAAAGATAATTATGTGCGACGGAAAGGTTCGCGCAACGGTAGACGAGGTGAAACATGACGCTTGAAGAAAATATAAACGAGCTGGAAAAAATTCTCGCGGCGCTCGAAGCAGAGGGAGTGACGGTGGAAGAGGGTATCGAACTGTTCGAAAAGGGTATCGCCGTAACCAAAGAGTGCCTTGCGGGATTAGAGAGCACGAAGGGCAAAATCACGGTGCTTAAAAAACAAATGGGCGAGCTGATAGAACAGCCCGTCGACGTTGACTGAAAGATGGATTTTACCGAAAAATACAAGGGCTATTGTCACAAGATCGACTCCGCTCTCGGCGGTGCGGTCTCCGGTCATGTTTGCCCGTCGCTTAAAAGCTCGGCGGAGTACAGCCTTTTAGGGGGTGGCAAGCGGCTTCGTCCCGTGCTGTATCTCTCCGTGTTGGACTCTTACGGCGGTACCCCGACGGAGAACGATATGGCGGTTGCCTGCGCGATCGAGTGTATACACACATACTCGCTCATTCACGACGACCTGCCTTCCATGGATAACGACGACTACCGCCGCGGCAAACTTACCAACCATAAGAAGTTCGGTGAGGCAATGGCTATACTTGCAGGGGACGGTTTGCTTAACCTTGCATACGAACTGCTTGCCGGGGCGGTGTCGCGGGAGAGCGGATATGCGCCCGTTATGCGCGTCATTGCCGAAAACGCGGGTATGCTCGGCATGGTAGGCGGGCAGGCTATGGAGCTTTCGGACAGTGAAGATGTGGAGCAAATTGCATACCTCAAAACGGGTAAGCTGATCGAGGCGGCGGTTGTAGCCGCATGTCGCGCCGCGGGCAGGGCGGAGGACGAAAACGGTTGGCGCGAGTTCGCATTATCCTTCGGCAAGGCCTTTCAATACCGCGACGACCTTCTCGATATGTCGGAGGAGAGGGCGCGGGGCGAAAGGGAGGCACTGCTTCGCGAGTCGCACGAGGGCGCTCTCCGCGCGTTGGGCGGGATACCTTGCGACGCGTCGTTTCTTCGCGCATTGACGGATAAAATGCTACTGCGTACCACCGACGGAATATAACGGCGCGTTCGCGCAATATAAATAATAGAATGTCTTATCTCGAAAAAATTAATTCGCCCGCAGACCTTAAAAAGCTGAACGTTTCCGAGCTGGATGCGTACGCCGAGGAAGTGCGGCAATATATTATCTCCGTAGTGAGCAAAAACGGCGGTCACCTCGCGTCCAATCTCGGCGCGGTGGATCTTACCGTCGCGCTTCACTATGTTTTCGACTGCCCGAAGGATAAGATTATTTTCGACGTCGGGCACCAATCGTATGCGCACAAGATAATAACGGGTCGGGCGGCGGAGTTTGTCGGACTTCGTAAGGACGGCGGCATAACGGGCTTCGAGAACATGCACGAGAGCGAGTATGACGCATTCTCCACGGGGCACAGCAGCACTTCGCTGTCCGTCGGGCTTGGCATGGCGCGGGCACGCGACCTCGGCGGCGGCGACTATAACGTCGTGTGCGTGATAGGCGACGGGGCGCTCACGGGCGGCATGTCATACGAGGCGCTCAACGACATAGGCGCGTCGGGTACGCGCATGATTATTGTGCTCAACGACAACGCCATGTCCATATCCAAAAACGTCGGGGCTATATCCGCTTACCTCGGCAAACTGCGGCTGAGCAAGCGATACAGAAAGCTCAAGCGCGCGGTAAAGCGCGGGCTGGACGGTCTGCCCATAATAGGGCCGTACGTCATGCGCGCCGCCGAGCGGATAAAGATTTGGCTTAAAAAACAGCTCGTGTCCAACAAGATGTTCGAACAGCTCGGTATTAAATACTACGGTGTGTTCGACGGGCACAACATAGGCGAGATGATAAGCCTTCTCGGTCAGGTCAGGAACGCGGACGGACCTGTGCTTTTGCACATAACCACGCACAAGGGAAGCGGACTTTACGAAGCGGAGAGGGATCCCGAGAAGTACCACGGTGTGGACGCGGCGAAGGATCGGATACATAAATTCTCGGAAACCGTCGGGGCGAAACTGACGGAGATGGCGTCGCGCGACGCCAAGGTTGTGGGCGTTACGGCGGCAATGATGATGGGGACTGGGCTTGACGCGCTCTCCGCCGCTTATCCCGACCGTTGCTATGACGTGGGTATAGC
>CANPYH010000163.1 GCA_947588325.1 uncultured Clostridia bacterium | reverse complement strand
GCCCGCATTGTACGGCTGAATGAAGTTGTAATTGCTGCCTTGCAAGAACTTGGTATTGATAAACGTTACTTTTCCGTCGCCGCTGCCGAAGCTGTTCCAAGCCTGAAGCTCGCAATCGCGAATTGTTACATTTGCCTGGGTCTGGTCAAAGTGAATGCCGTAAACTCCGCCCGTGAAGGTGCAATCTTCGATAGTTATTTCTCCGCCTTCTTCGCCATAGCTCCAGCCGATCTGACGGAAACCGCCGACAAAGTCACAGCCCTTAATGGTTACATTATTTGCACCGCCGGAAATTGTCATGACCGTATCGCCGCCGTCGCTGACGTCGAACGTGCAATCTTCGAAGGTTACATTGTCGCCGCTGACACCCACCAACGTTTGCTCGCCTGCACCCGTTTCGGCCTTTTCAAAGGTTACGCCGCTGAAGGTTACGTTATTTTTGACCGAATAACCCGATGTTGCGCCTATCTCGACAACGGTGCCCTCGGTACCTTCGATAACCACTGTCTCGCCTTCTGCGGTTTCTGCACCGATATTGGAGCCGAGAGTGAAGTTACCTTCGGGAAGAATTACGCTTTCACCGTTCGAAAGTGCCTCGTCAAGGTCTTCCTGAGATGAAACGACAACCTTTGTCGGGGAGTAAATTGCTTCCCATGCGGTGCCGTTATACGACCACATAGTGCCGTCGGTCGTGTCGACATACATATCGTGGTTCTGTAACGTATAGCCCTCGAACGCTGCGGTATTAGCCGCGGGGTTGCCTGCGCCGTGGAACACTATGGATCCGCGCTCGGTTACGGTGCTACCGCCGCCCATTACGCCGACTTCCGTCCAGTCTTCAGCGCCCTTTTGATAGAGCGTGAAGGTGTCCGTTCTGAAGTAGCAATCGCCTTCCTTACCTTTGCTTGCGTCGGGCTCACCTGCGTCGATAAACCACTGCGAGCCGCTTCCGCCCGCTTCGCCGGGGTTGCCTTGAGGGCCTTGCGCACCGTCCGCGCCCTTGATCGATCCGACGGGGTTCCAACCGCTTGCGCCCTTGGTGTATATCGTGTAGGTGTCCGTGGCGAGATAGAAATCGCCCGCCTTACCGATATTCGAACTCGGCGTGCTATCACCCATATACCAGGTCGCGCCGTCCTTGCCCTTTTCGCCTGGGTCGCCCTTGTCTCCATCTTCTCCCTGAGGTCCTTGCACACCGATCTCGCCTTGCGGCCCCGTCGGACCCGCAGGTCCGGCTACGCCGCCCGTAATGACAAGAACTGCCATTACGACTGCAAGGATCACAGCCAAGCAGGACATCAATATCGCCATCAAGCCTGCTTTTCCCGAATTTCCCTTACTCATTTTTCTCTCCTTTTATGTAATATTTTCGACGGTACTTAATTATCCCGTCCTATAAATAATATCACTACCCCCCCCCCTATGTCAATATGTTTTTTGAATTTCCTTCGCTTTTTTGTAAAAATTTTTGTGTATTTTATACTCTTGTATCCTTATTTTAACCCATCTGGGCATTATTTATCCTTTGTGAAAGTGTTTTGCAGGGGGAGAACCGTTTTTTGAAAAAAACGGTTCTCCCCCTGCACCCCCTCTCCAAAAAAACTTAAAAATCTTTTTCTTTAATGTTTGTTATGGGGTTGTACACTCTTAAATGACAAACTTTTTATGATGCTTTACAATCCCCTCAGGTAGTCGCGCGCCAGCCCCCCTTTACGGTAGGCGCGGCGGATAGCACCGCTGATACGGGCGCGCCGACGTTCACTTCTGCTCGGTCATTTACGTTTTTAGCAAGCTCCCTCGCGAAGTTCCGTCTCCCGCCCGTCTGAGCGGCACTCTCCGCCGCGCTGGAGCCTCGGGTCGGGAGAGGTTTTTATGTGATATATTCTCGCTTTTCTTGTAAAGTGTTGCTTGCCGAGTAACCAACAAGACAATCCCCTCAGTCTGCCTTAAGGCAGACTGAGGGGATTGTCTAAGTACTTATCAAGAATAGTAACACATTACAAATAAACAGTTATCGTTATATCAAACTATCATATTGAAAAGGCACGCGTTGCAATTATGCAACGCGTGCCTTGATGTTTAACAAATCT
The DNA here is from genome assembly GCA_947588325.1 of uncultured Clostridia bacterium. Taxonomy (GTDB): domain Bacteria; phylum Bacillota; class Clostridia; order Christensenellales; family Pumilibacteraceae; genus Protoclostridium. The sequence continues at coordinate 525 of CANPYH010000163.1, read as the reverse complement.
TCTTGCACAAGCCCATAACGAACCAACCAACAACTAACGATATTAGTCGGAGAATAACGGCGTAGACAAATACCTGTCGCCTGTGTCGGGAAGGAGAACAACGATAAGTTTGCCTGCGTTCTCGGTGCGGCGAGCCAAAAGTGTGGCGGCGTGGAGGGCTGCGCCCGAGGATATGCCGACGAGTATGCCCTCTTTGCGCGCTACTTCCTTGCCCGCGGCGAAAGCGTCGTCGTTTTCGACGGGGATAATCTCGTCGTATATCTTCGTGTTAAACACGTCGGGTACGAAGCCCGCGCCTATGCCCTGTATCTTGTGCGGGCCGGACACGCCTTTGGAAAGTACGGGGGATGAGGCGGGTTCGACGGCGACAATTTTAACGCTCGGTTTTTGCGCCTTGAGGTACTCGCCTACACCCGTTACCGTGCCGCCCGTGCCTACGCCCGCGACGAAGATATCCACTTCCCCGTCCGTGTCCTGCCAGATCTCGGGACCCGTCGTTCGGCGGTGAATTTCGGGGTTGGCGGG
>CANPYH010000162.1 GCA_947588325.1 uncultured Clostridia bacterium | reverse complement strand
CTACTGCGCGACCTTCTTCGTGTTCTCCGACTATATGAAGAGCTCGATAAGAATGACCGCGCTTATGAATCTGCCCGTTATGTATATCCTCTCGCACGACTCGATAGGCGTGGGCGAGGACGGACCGACGCACCAGCCCGTCGAACACCTCGTTATGCTCCGCACCGTGCCCAATATCCGCGTGTGGAGACCCTGCGACGGTCTCGAGACGGCGGCGGCTTACGCATACAGCTTCAAGGGCGTTCACCCGACCGCGCTGATTACCAGCCGTCAGAAGCTTGTCTCTCCCGCGGGAACTAACAGAGAGGGGGCTATGCGCGGCGGCTATATCATATCCGACAGCGAAAAGGCAACCCCCGACGTCGTACTCATGGCGACGGGCAGCGAAGTCGGCTTAATCGTGGATGCGCAACCCATATTGAAAGCGAAGGGAATAGACGCGAGAGTGGTATCTATGCCCTGTCTCGAAGAGTTCGACGCGCAGGACGAGGCATACAGGAACTCCGTGCTGCCTCCCGAGGTTCGCGCTCGCGTTGCCGTCGAAGCGGGCTCGGCGTATAGCTGGCATAAATATGTCGGACTGGACGGCGTAACGGTGTGCAAGGACGGCTTCGGCGCGTCCGCTCCCGCAAGCGTACTCTTCAAAGTAAATCACTTCACGGTGGACGACGTCGTTGCAGCGGCTGAAAAGGCGATCAAAGCATGAGCGTGTTCTATGCTTTCATCTCGCGTATGCGATACATAATGCGCTGGGGTCTGATGCGTAACACCCGCGAGGAGAACGTTATGGAACACTCCGCAATGGTGGCTATGTTCGCTCACGCCCTTGCTCTGCTGCATAATAAAAACGGCGGCTCGGTCAACGCCGACAGAGTGGGAATGATCGCGCTCTTTCACGAGACGGGCGAGGTCATAACGGGGGATATGCCCACGCCGATAAAGTACTTCGATCCCGACATCACCGCGGCTTATAAGGCGATCGAGAAGGACAGCGAGAAGAAACTCGTCCGCACCCTTCCCGAGGATATCCGCCCCGAAGTCGCCGAGTTGGTCGGCGGGGGAGAGGCGACCGAGCATAAGCTGGTCAAATACGCCGATACCATCGCGGCATACGTCAAGTGCGTGGAGGAGATAGCCCACGGCAATAACGAGTTCGTGGAGGCGGAAAAGCAGATTATGGCAAAACTTAAGGCGTATAACAGCCCCGAAGTCGATTACTTCCTTGAAACCTTCGTAACCCCTTTCGGCTTGTCCCTCGACAGCCTCGGCAAGGAAATCAAGTAACAAAGAAGTTCATGAGAAGTAGTTTGCGCGCGAAGAAATTAAACGGAAAAATAATGAACTTACGAGCCGAGAAGCTGACAGGCAAAACAGACTGCAAGCGAACAAATTAACGGATATAACAGCATAGCCCGACATGTTCGGGCTTGTTTTTTGCGGAATTTTTCGAAATTTTATCAAAAATATTTTTAATTGTGGACAATACGCTGTCCACAATATAAGGGTATAATCCAAGAAAAAAGGGGTTATACCGATGATAACAGAGAAGTACGAAATACAAGACATAGTGACGATGTTCGACCCGACCGAACTCAAAGTCCTGCCCATTGTGGCGAATAAAGAGGACTGCCGCATTCCCGCCGCTTATATGCTTTACGGCGAGCCGATCGACAAATACTCCCTCGCTCTCACCGCCCTCCGCTTCGTTTGCGACGAGATTACCCGCAGAACGTACAACGGCAGAGTGCTCCCCCGCGTCATAGTCTCCGTCGCCGACCTCGACGGGCTGATTATCCGCTGCCCCGACGGCGAGGTGTGCGACCTTCTCGACATAATCGCCGCCCAAGGCGAGCAGTGCGGCGTCGAACTCTCCGCATAACAACCATTCGATTACAAAGATAAAGACGCGTGAGCGAATCATGCGTCTTTTTATGTTGTTGTTGCTTTTCCGCGACATGGCGATAATTCTGCATATTGGGTTTTTCTTTTTCCGCGGATACTAACCCCATACGGAAAACAGATTGAAATATAAAAAAAGCCACCGATTAGTAAGAAGGCTATTGGGTGCGAACTCTTCAAATAGCAATTACCTTATCGGTGACTACACTAATAATATACGTTATTTTTTTGCTTTTGTCAATACTTTATATAAAAAATTGGTTAAATTATTATGGATAGGAGTGTACGATGATATGTACAAAGCGAGGTTTCGCAGACGGGACAGCCTGCGCCTGACGTAAACCACGATTTCAGACAAAATATATGCCAACTTTTGAGTTTGTGTACGGGAAGCGGGATACAAATTCAAAGTCGTTATTGCCCCGAGTATCACGGGAAGAAAATTACATATCTCCTCACCGCATTCAGAAGAGATAAAAAATAACCCCCGAATTTCTCGGAGGTTTCCCTTTGGACGTACACCATCCTCGTCAAGCGAGGCACCCGTCATTGTTTGGCAGCTACGGCGATTTTCTGCTGTCAAAGGTTTTGAAACGGTTCTTGTGGAGGGACTGTCGGGTGTCCAAGTAGGGCACAATCCCCTCATCGCGCCAAAAGGTGCGGCAGTCGGGACAGAATTCTCTGCGGTTCACAAGAGCCTTTCTACTTATATTATACTCAAATTTTCGG
>CANPYH010000161.1 GCA_947588325.1 uncultured Clostridia bacterium | reverse complement strand
CAAGTCCTTGCCTACGCGGGGTGCGTTCTCGTCGAAGGTGTTGCTCGGTCCGCCCGTAAAGATTATGCCTATGGGCTGTTTTGCGAGCAGTTTTTCCGTCGGCGTGGTATACGGCAAAAGTTCGCAATATACGTTGTGCTCGCGCACGCGGCGCGCAATCAGCTGGTTATATTGTCCGCCGAAATCGAGGACTATCATTGTCTGACGTTCGTTCATTTGTGTCTCCGTCCTTATTTTTTATCTTCGTCGCCCGCCTCGGCAAACGACGGTTTGGTCAGTTCGTACAGCCCGATCGCCACTGCTTGCGGCAGATTGAGCGAGTCTATGTCTTTGCTGTGCCGTATTACTATCGGCCTGCCGCACTCCGCCAGCTCGGGCGGAAGTCCGCTCCCCTCGTTGCCGAACACATAGGCGCAAGGTCCGTTCGGTCTTATCTTATCCGACAGCGGCGTACTCCTATCCCCGAGCATAAACAGCAGCTTATCTTCGGTGTGCTCCTCGGCGTACCCCTCCCAGCTCGGGAAGGCGGATATGTTAAGCGAGAATATCGCGCCCATGGAAGCCCTGACGGTGCGGGGGTCGTACACGTCGGCGGCGTCGCCTATTACGGCGAGGTTCTTTATGCCGAAACCGAGCATGGTGCGCATTATCGTACCGAGGTTGCCCGCGTCCGACGGGCAGACCAGCGCGACGTGCGTCTCTCTCCCGAAAGCGGCGTATCTCTTGGTAAACGCGCCGACCATGAAGGTGTTGCCCTTTTTCGCGACGCGCTCGACCTCTCTGTCGCTGCGCACCACCTTATCCGCGACGGGGAAAAGCAATCTCTCCATCTCCTCCGTCATGCGGAAGTCGGAGCGGAGGGCGACGGCTATAACGTCCTCGGGGCGCTTCTTTATGAGTTCCACCGTCGGGAAGGCGCCGAGGGAGTATGAGACGCTGCCTTTTTTGTCATATGCGCGGAACATAAGTAGAGTATAAAATACTCGGGCGGAAATGTCAATTTATTTTTTGACCTTCCCGCCTATTACGTTCCTGTTATAGTGATATATGTACTGTTGAGCAAGCCCCGCAAGCCCGCCGTACCGCTCGAGGTAGTAGGCGCGTATTCTCTGCGCCGTGGAAAGCTCCTCCGTCCGGAGCGCCTGAATCATCCAGGTATCGACGGGGAAAGTATCCCCCTTGCCCAGCCCGAAGAGCATTATGCAGTCCGCGACTTTGGGTCCTACTCCCTTGACCGTCAGCAACTTCTTTGTCGCCGTCGCGGTGTCCGAAGCCAATAAGTCCGCAACAAACTCCTCCGTCACGGTGCGAGCCGCCTCGAAAAGATAGGGAGCGCGGTAGCCTGCGCCAAGCCCCGCGAAGTCCTGCGCGGAGAGGGTGCAAATCGCCTCCCGCGTCGGGAAGGTATATCCCCACTCCCGCTCCTCGCCTGCGCGGCGGCATATCCGCTCTATTATCCCCTTTATCCTCGGGATATTGTTATTGGCGGAGATGATGAAAGAGATAATCATTTCGAAGGGGTCCTGCCGCAACAGCCGCACCCCGCGAGAGTCGTCCGCCGCCTCCGTCAGTTCGGGAAAGGCGCGAAGAGTTCGGTACTCGGCGGCGCAATCCCTGTCCAGCGCGAAAAACCGCTCGAAATAGTCGGGCGTGTCCGTCGTTATCTCGATTAAGTCCCCCGCCTGCCGCGCGAAGCAATGCTTATCCGCCGAGAATACGGAGTATCCGTCCGCCGTGGGCGTGAAGCGGAATATCTGCCCGCACTCCAAAGTCTCCGCAAGGTCGAAGCACTCTGCGCCCGTAACCGTTATCCCGCTCTTTGTTTTAGTCACTTTCATCATGCGTTTTATCAAAAAACGACAACCCGATGATTGCCGTTTTTCTTTTTGTTATTCCGCTTCGGCTGCGATTACGCTGACCTGCTTACGGGTCTTATCGTACCGCTCGAACTTTACGACGCCGCTTACCTTTGCGTATAACGTGTCGTCACTGCCGATGCCTACGTTGGTGCCGGGATGGAATTTCGTCCCGCGCTGACGGACGAGTATGCTGCCCGCCTTAACGCTTTCGCCGCCGTATCTCTTGATACCGAGGCGTTGTGCGTTACTGTCTCTTCCGTTTTTTGTCGAGCCGCCGCCCTTCTTATGCGCCATGAGGACAAGCGGTTTGAATGAAAATACAGTCATGATAATTTCTCCTTATTTTGCCTTTCAGGCGATTTTGGTTATTTTCACTTTCGTGAATGCTTGTCTGTGCCCGTTCTTGACGCGCTCGTTCTTCTTTGCCTTGTATTTGAACACGACGATCTTCTTGCCTTTACCCTGCTTGACTATCTCGCCGCTCACCTTGGCAGTTACATCCTTACCCACTGCGACATTGTCTCCGTCCACGGTCATGATGGCTTCGAATTCCACCGTTGCTCCCGCTTCGCCCTCGAGTTTCTCTACCTCGATCACGTCGCCTTCGCCGACCTTGTACTGTTTGCCGCCCGTGACTATTACCGCATACATTTCAGCAACCTCCTTCACTTGATGTTTCCGCCTATGGGGTAGCGCGTCGGGCGCGCATTAAAAAACCCGTTTCGAGCGGTTCTATGTTATTATATATAACCGAGGGGGCGCTGTCAAGTTATTTTTACACAA
>CANPYH010000160.1 GCA_947588325.1 uncultured Clostridia bacterium | reverse complement strand
TGCGCCTCGCTCTCGGGCGCAATGGCGGTTATTATCCCCGAGAGCGAGGCGCAGGCGGCGACGGTTAACTATCTGCAAGCCCGCTTCAAGACGGTGTGGGTGCGCGCGGACAGTAACGCCCCCGCCGACATAAGGGCGAGCATACGGAGCGGCGGCTTCGGCGTGGTTACCGACGACTATTCGGCGGCTTACGACCAACTCGAGGATATGGAAAGCGGCTATACGCGCAACATATTCAACGTCGCGCACCGCGGGCAGCAGAGCGACCACCCCGAAAACTCCCTCAGCGCGGTTGAGGCGGCAATGCGCAGCGGAGTAACGCACCTTGAGTTAGACGGGCACCTTACCAGGGACAAGCGCATAGTTATCATGCACGACAAGACCGTCAACGCGACGACTAACGGCAGCGGCACTATCTCGAACATGACGCTTGCCGAGGTGCAGGCGCTTACGCTCAAAAACAGCGATCCCTACAACCCCGAGCATGCGCCCTCATTCGAGGAGGTTATCGACCTCATTAATCGGCTTAACGAGGAACTCGGTACGGACGTCGTTCTCGTGTTCGAGATAAAGGACAGCCAGACCGACTTCGTTGAGTACATGAAGCAGGTGATTGAGGCAAAGGACTTCTGGTCGCACATGGTAATCATCACCTTCGACGGGACGGAGCACCAGCTCGCCGCGCTTAAAGAACAGGTGCCGCAAATTCCCGTCAGCGACCTCGACGGCTACAACGTCGATACGTTCGGGAGCGGAATGCCTACGCTAAATCAATACAATTCGGGTACGGATATATACTATAATTCCAACTATTCCGAAGAGTTTGCGGACATGCTCGTTGACCGCGGATATATGCCCTGGTTCTGGACATACGGAACGAAAAATGAAATATATAACGCGGCAAAATTAGGCGTACAAGGCGTCACGAATAACACTTGCGAATGCTACGGCGAGGAGATATATTATGTGTACGGCGACGATGTGAAGAGGGCGAAGAAGTCCGATCTTCCCGCAGTCGGCGATACTATCGAGTTATACTCCGTTAACTACCGCAACGAATACATCGGCGTGGACTGCACGGTGACCGAGGTGGATGAGACGGCTGCCGGCTGGAAGGTGTTCGCGACCTACGACTATACCGACGCGAGCGGCAACGCGAGGAAGTTATACGTCAGCGGGGTTAATTATTACAAATCCGCGTCCTTCCCCGCCTGGGCGATAGTGGTTATAGCGGTCGGCGCTGCGATTATAGTCGGCGGGCTGGCGTGCATAACCGTCGTTATCGTGAGGAAGCGTTCCAAGAAGTGAGGTGGACGGCGTAACGTGAAGAAAATATTCGCGGACAGAAGGGTAAACGAGAGAAAGCTCATCACATACGGCTTTACCAAGTCGGGAGACGCCTTCGAATATTCCTCTCGTTTGCCCTGCGGGTTCGACCTGCACGTTCGGGCGACTATGGACGGCGGCGTGACTTCCGGGCTTACCGACGCAGCGACGGGCGACGAGTACGTCCTCGTCCACGTCGAGAGCGCGAACGGCGGCTTTGTCGGCATGGTCAGGGCGGAGTATGAGGCTAAACTCGCGGATATAGCGGATAAGTGCTTCGACGGCAGTATTTTCGGGAGCCTTCAGGCGCAGGAGGTTATTGCCTACGTCAAGGACAGGTACGGCGACGAACTGCTCCGATTGTGGGAGAAATTCCCCGAGGACGCCGTGTTCCGCCGCCGCGACAACGCCAAGTGGTACGGGGTTATGATGTACCTGACCGACGACAAGATAGGCAGGTCGGGCGATACCTACGTCGATATAATAGACCTCAAGGCAACCCCCGCCACCATAGCGAGTATAGACGGCAAAAAAATCCTGCCCGCATACCACATGAACAAAAACCACTGGATAACAATCTGTCTCGACGGCAGCGCGGAAACAGAGGAGATATGTCGGCTGATCGACGAAAGTTATATGTTAGCGGGGAAGAAGTAAATATTACGAATGTTTGGGGTGCAAACAGGTAATTTTTTGACGTAGCACTTGCTTTTGGATGGACATAGGGGAATGTTTTCGTATTGTTTTGTATTGCCATACTTTTTTAGTTTCAAGCAAGACAATCCCCTCAGTCTGCCTTACGGCAGACAGCCCCCCTTACTAAGGGCGGCCCACATTCGTTCCCGACTTTTCGGGCGGATTTATACTTAACTTGTGGCATTACAAGATTGTTGGTTTTGCGCTCGAAACTCTGGTAGCAGGGTGGCCGCCCTTAGTAAGGGGGGGGGCTGGCGGCGAAGCCGCCTGAGGGGATTGTCCTGCTTGTAGCACGATAAGTAATTGTTTACTCGAATAGTTGTCATATATCCTAAATAGTTGTAAAATAACCTAATAATTGTGGACAGAGAACAATATATAAAACTTATGCAACAACGCACATACATTGAGGCGGGGTCGGAAATGCATGTTCACATGCACGAAATGTCGCAGCGGGCGTTGAAACTTACGGCGGAAATAAACGGTTCATATCACGAACCGAGCGAATTGCGCCGCCTTTTTTCCGAGCTGATAGGGCAGGAAGTGGACGACGCTTTCGGCTTGTTCCCGCCCTTTTATGCCGACTACGGTATGAACATAAAGCTCGGCAAGCGCGTATTTATCAACTCGGGTTGTTGCTTTCAGGATCAGGGCGGTATTGAGATAGGCGACGACTGCCTGATCGGTCAGCAGGTGGTAATCGCCACGCTCGACCATGACC
>CANPYH010000159.1 GCA_947588325.1 uncultured Clostridia bacterium | reverse complement strand
GGCTAACCCACACAAATATGCGATTACGGCGGAGCGCGGCGATATGCGCGAGCGCTTCGGAATGGAGGCGAGGTATGAGCTACATGTTTTGGGTATGGCTGGGAGTGCTGGTCGCGACCACGGTACTCGAGCTTATTACGCAGGAAATCGTATCGATATGGTTTACCTTCGGTGCGGTCGTGCCTTTCATATTGGCGGCGACGAATGCGGTCGTGTGGTGGATACAGGTTATCATCTTCATAGTCGTGTCCGCGGCGCTTATGTTGGCGCTTCGGCCCATCGCGAAAAAGTTTTTCCTCAAAGGCGCCGACCTGCGCACGAACACCGACGCGCTTATAGGTAAGAAGTACAAAATGCTATCGAGGACGGACTTCGAAACAGTCGGTAGCGTCAAGGTTAACGACGTGGTCTGGAGCGCAATAGCCGAGGATCGCAAAACCGTCGAAGAGGGCGCAATCATCGAGATAGTTAAGGTCGACGGCAACAAACTTATCGTCAAAGTTGTCGACGCCGACGCGGCTTAATGGCTTTGTATATCGTTTAAGCCCATCGTCCGCTTCTTTGGGTGGCAGGAGCTATCGTTTAAGCGGCTGAACCCGCGCAATTACGCGCTACTTGGCGCGGCATATGCGCCTATGGGCGCGCAAACGGTTGCAAAAGCGTACAATCGGCGGCATAAGCCGCAAACTAACAACCAATAACCGATCACTTACGGGTGATCGATAAATATACGGGGAGGTAAAAAATCATGGTTTACGGAATAGTATTCGGAACAATCGGCGCAATAATACTTGTGTTCATATTTGCTTCGATAAGAATTGTGCGGCAGGCAACTGCCGTTATCGTGGAGCGGTTAGGTAAGTACCGCAAGACTTTGGAGACGGGCATACATATGGTTATCCCCTTCTTCGACCGTTGCAGCAAGCCCATATCGCTCAAAGAGATTGTCGCGGACTTCAAGCCGCAGCCCGTTATCACGAAGGATAACGTCACAATGCAGATCGACACCGTCGTATATTTTCAGGTGACCGACCCGAAATTGTTTGCGTACGGCGTAGATAACCCTATCCGCGCGATCGAGAACCTCACGGCGACGACGTTGCGTAACATCGTGGGCGAGCTGGAACTTGACGAAACGCTTACTTCGCGCGATACGGTCAACTCCAAAATGCGTATAATCCTCGATGAGGCGACGGACCCTTGGGGCATTAAGATCAATCGCGTCGAGCTTAAGAACATACTCCCGCCGCGCGACATACAAGACGCGATGGAGAAGCAGATGCGTGCAGAGCGCGAACGCCGCGAGCAGATACTTAAAGCAGAGGGCGAAAAGAAATCGAATATCCTCGTCGCAGAGGGCGAGAAACAGGCACAGATACTTCGCGCCGAGGCGGACAAAGCCGCCAAGATCTTGCAGGCAGAGGCGGATAAAGCGGCGACTATCGCGAGGGCCGAGGGTGAAAGTAAGGCAATTGACCTCATCAACAGCGCTAACCCCAACGCCGCGTACATCACGTTGCAGGGCTTCGAGGCGCTCAAGACGCTCGCTGACGGCAGAGCGACCAAGATCATCGTGCCGAGCGAAATACAAGACGTTGCAGGACTGCTTACCAGCATGGCGGAGGTCGTTAAGGATAAGCCCTCGAAAGACAAACCCGCATAAAGCGCGTCAAGTGCGAGAGTAATCGACCGAGACAAGAATATTAAGTCGGATAAGCGGGACAAGAGTATTCAACCAAACCAAGCGAAAAGTCGGGAGTAACAACTCCCGACTTTTTTGCGTCGCTCTGTGTTTTGTGGGATATTACTTGCGGCATATGGCGTTTTAATTAGTCGGCACATATGCGCGGCGTGGGATATTCCTCGCAATAACCCTCGTAATGCGGTAATAATAACCGCCGCTAAACCATAAAGGGAATAGCGACGGAGCGTCATAATATTACATCAGGGGTCGCAATAGCGCGATTTTACGACTTATAAATATATATCCCCATATTGGAGCAGGGTTTCCAACGAGAGCATTTCTTCGACGGTCATGCAGCCTCGGTAGTCGGGTACGTATTCGGTAATAAGTCTTCCGCCGACCAAAAGCAATAAAAGTTCGCCATTAACATACGCTTGTCGATCAGAGAGCTTCGACCGCATAACGCCCTCAATCCATATATGCTTTTTAACGGAGTATTTCGCCATTAGCGACTTTATATACTCCCGCATTTCCTCATATTGGTTGTTGTCACAAAAAGCCCGTAGCGTATGTATCTCGTCTAAAAGATCGGAAACCTCTTTTGTATCCTTGAATTTTTCAAACAGCGCAAAGTCGCCCATCTTCTTATCCTTAATTTTTGCAAGAATCCGTTAATTTAGGGAATGCGTTTTAGTCTACCGTTGCCGATACAGTTGTAAGATATTGCGCGAGACAGTGCACTTATTTTCAATATCATTACGCATTTTCATTATATCACAACAATTTCAGGTTGCAAAAGATAATGCGCGGATATATTGAAAATTTATGTAAAAATTTTTTCGGAGATAGTCTTTTCTCACGCAACAATCCCCTCAGTCACGGCTACGCCGCGGACCCCCTTACTAATGGCGGCCACATTCGTCCCCCGCTATTCGGGTAAGAAATTACCAAATTCGTATCATTACGAAGGGTGTTTGATTATACACAATAACTCGGGTAGCAGGTGGGCCGCCCGAAGTCGAGGGGGGCTGGCGCAACTTGTTGCGCCTGAGGGGATTGTTAAGTT
>CANPYH010000158.1 GCA_947588325.1 uncultured Clostridia bacterium | reverse complement strand
CTTATCTGTATTCCCTTTACTTCATCATAGCTGTATCTCTTCTTGACCTTATTGAACATCGATTTTTTTATAATCTCAGTCGGGGTAAATTCAATACATATCGGTGACGCCGAGAACACGAGAAGTTCTGTAACACAAACGATAAGTGATATCAGGCAAATAACGCCGAATGTAATTCCGGTTATAACGTTCTAATAAATCAATACGACAGAGAAACTTAACGCTGCGAAAATGAGTAAAAATACGCAAAAACCACAACCGATTATATGTCCCGAAATACCCTCGACATAAAACCTGACACTGTCCTTTCTTTTTGACAATACGCACCTCGCTGCGAGACTCGCACATATATTCTACCGTTAATTATACCATACCGCACCAATTTGTCAAGATATAAAACAGCGGCGATACGGTAGACTGCTACTCGGCGCCGCTAATCATAATACTCCTGAAAGATTGTATCTGTTCACGCGGGACGTGGCAAAAGGTTTCGAGGTAGTTCTCTGCGGCTGTGCGGAGGGAACCGCCGCCCGAGTACGCGCTCATCATGGCGGAGTGCATTTTCTCCCAGGCGTTATCCTCGCTGCCCTGTCTGTGATTACCGTGATCGTAGTAAGTGAAGCTCATGGAGCGTTCTGCCCTGCCCGCCTTGGTTAAGGAAGAGAGTTCGAAGTCGCGGGTTAAGTCCTCATAGCTCACCCCCAACACCGCGCCGATGAGGTATGCAAGCGTGCCCGTCCTGTCCTTACCCACGCGGCAATGGAAGTATACGGGATAGTTGCTTTCGTCGGCAAGGAGCGCAAAAATCTTCGCTATGCTTTCGGGGGTACTCTTGTCGTAGTAGACGCTGTCCGCATAGACGTCGGAGGAGAATATGGAGGTATAGCCCGTTATTGGCGCCTTGACATAGGCGCAACCGTCTATGGGCGAAGAGGTCTGACCGCCGTCGTCCCGCGCGCCGCAAAGGTCTATCTCCGTCTTAATGCCAAGTCGCTCCGAGAGTATCCCGCAACTGTACTCATACCCGCCCGCCGTTTGCGACGAACTCGGGATCAGCTTACTCCCCCTGAAAATCTTGCCGTAAGAGAGGCGACCGTCCCCCGCCGCCATACCGCCGAGGTCGCGCACATTGCTCGCGCCGCTGCCGCCCCTGCTCCGCCTGACCGTTATCCAGCGCACTCCGCTCTCCGTCACAAACTGCTTCGTGCCGACTACCTCGCCCGCGCCGTCCGTTATCCGCACGTTATACCCTCTTTCGGGGATAAGTACGCCCGGGGTTAAGTGCGTCTCGCTCGTCACAAAGCTCTCCGCGTCCGAAAAATCTTCCGCTTCCGCAAACTCCACTGTGTACGGCGCGACGCTCTCCTTCCAATATATAGTCAAAGGCTGGTAGTCGTGCCCCGTCCCCGTTAACGAAGTGCGGTTGGCGTGCACATAAGCCTCGCCGCTCTCAAACGGTAAGCCCATGTATTCCGCCGTCACGCCGTCGCATACCGCATATACATCGTCGGGCAGCTCCTCCGCGGGCGGATTGTCCACGGGCGGATTGTCCACGGGCGGATTGTCCGTCTCGGGTGGATCTTCCTCGGGTGGGTCGTCCGTCTCGGGCGGATCGTCCTCGCTCGGCCCCGACTGCTCGGGAGGATTCTCGTACTCGGGGGGTTCATCCACATTCGAACAGCCGAAAAGCAGGGCGAAAAGGAAAACGACCGCGAGAATAAGCGCGAAAATCGATATGAATTTATTGTATTTTTTACCGCCGACTCTCATTGCGCATAAATAATAGCACTATTTTTCGGGAATTGCAATATTTCAACGCCATTTCGGTATAATATTTATATAGAAACGCGAAAATATATAAATAAATTTTTATCGATAAAAGTTAATTTATATGTTAAAATGTTTGCCAAATGGAAAATTATGTGATATACTTTGAGCACAGAGGAGAAAATAAGGGCAAATGAATTCGAGCGTATCCATTCAAACGTTACGGAGGCTTCCGCTGTACCTGCACTACTTAAAGTCGGACGCGACGGAGAGCGACACCGTTTCCGCAACGGTCATCGCCGAAGCGTTGGGGCTTAACGACGTGCAGGTGCGCAAAGACCTCGGTTCGGTCAGCGGGAGCGGCAAACCCAAGAAGGGATACGTCAGGAAGGAATTGATCGGAGAGCTCGAGGAGTTTATCGGTTATAACAACCACATCGGCGCGGTGCTTATCGGCGCGGGCAACCTCGGGCGGGCGCTCCTCTCCTACTCAGGCTTTTCGGACTACGGGCTGGAAATAGTCGCCGCCTTCGACCGTTCCAACGTCGTTGTCGGGAGTTACGCCGGCGGGCGGAGAGTGCTGCCCATGAGCGAGCTGGGTCGGGTATGCCGCGAAGAGAACGTCAAACTCGGCATCATAACCGTTCCCGCTTCGGGCGCGCAGGAGGCATGCGACAAGCTCGTCGCCGAGGGGGTTACCGCGATATGGAACTTCGCGCCCATAACCCTCAAGGTTCCGAAGAACGTACACGTCGAAAACGAGAATCTTGCCTCGTCGCTCGCGGTGCTGTCCAAGCACTTAAACGCCTGACCGTCCTTCCCCACTTAAGTAATATATCCGCATATATCTTATATATCGGCTATAAATCGGCGATAGGCCGACTGTGAAACTTCAAGCGTTGTGCCCTTTCGGGCAAACGTGAAATAGGAGGTAAATTAAATGGAAAACAAAACTTACGCCGTCGTAGACAGCATCGAGAGCTTCACCG
>CANPYH010000157.1 GCA_947588325.1 uncultured Clostridia bacterium | reverse complement strand
TTAAAAAACTTTTTCTTTAATGTTTGTTATGGGGATTGTGTATGATTGAATAACAGACGTTGTAATGATACAGGACAATCCCCTCAGTCACCTTCGGTGACAGCCCCCCTTACTAATGGCGGCCCACGCGGGTCAGTCGCTGCCGATGCAAGAAACAACACTTTTCGTAATGCTACAAATTGAGTACCATATTTCCCGAAAAGACGGAAACGAATGTGGGCCGCCCTTAGTAAGGGGGGGGGCTGGCGCAACTTGTTGCGCCTGAGGGGATTGTCTAAGTACTTATCAAGAATAGTACATATTCCCCATAAGCGATTCTTATTTCAAACTATCTTCTTGCACAACCCCATATCAAACCATCTCGAGAGCGGCGTATAGTGGCGCTTCTTGCATAACAGAAAAGTGCCTGAAATATTAGCATACACCATTTCGGGCAACATTTCAAGGCGCAGTGTTACTGCGCCTGTTTGGCTATCCGAGTGAAAAAGGCGGCGCGGGAAAAAGATCTACGCGCCGAGTTAAAAATTATAGCAGTTAAACGTTTGCGGCGAGTGCCTTTTCGTACTCTTCAAGAACGCACTTGGCAAGCTGTTCGCGGGTTTCTGTGTTAAGCGGATGAACGATGTCCTTGTATTCGCCTTCGGGAGTGCGCTTGGACGGCATGGCGATAAAGCAACCTTCCGAGCCTTCAATAATTTTCACGTCATGCACGACAAAGCAATCGTCAAACGTTACAGAGGCGACGGCCTTCAACTTGCCTTCTTCCTTTTTGATGAGTCTAACTCTTACTTCGGTGATATTCATGGTCCCTTCCAGAAATATTTTTGCAGGTGATACACCTACCGAGTTTAGTATAGCATATATTAATTTGATTTGCAACTTTTTTGATATAAAATATTTTTCGTATTTTTTCGCGTTTTAACGCAATTCCGTCACGGAGAAATATTTTTAGCCTAAATTACTCCCTCTGCCCGAGCGGACACTTGACACCGAAGGCGAGTTATGATAATATTACTTCACAATGGACAGGATCGGAGAAAAGTTAATCGAGCTGCGAATAGCGACGAGACAGGCATGCAACTTTGCTCACGGCAAGGGCAGTTTCGTCACGCTCCGAACAAAGGCTCTCTATCTCATCTCGCAAAAGCCATGTTCCCCCCTTGATCTTATGGAGAAGTTGTGCATGGTCAAGAGCAATCTCGCCCTGCTGTGTAATAAGATGGTTAAGGACGGCGTTATCGTCAAGGTCAAGAATTCCGACGATAAGCGCGTCATATCATATCATATAACCGAAAAAGGCGAAGCAGAGCTTAATCGCACTCTCGAGCTTATCGAGAAAAAGTTCAAAGGCCTATTCGGCTCGGACAAAGAGTACCGAGAAGGGCTGGATAAGTTCGACGTATTGCTGGATCTGCTGTCCTTTATCAAAAGCTGACATCAAGCACCGACGGTTTTACCGTAACAACAATGAAGAGAAAAATCAACAAAATAAAAATGGATCTCCTGGCTGCCAAAGAGCACGACCCCGCCGCGCGCAGTTCCTTTGAAATCGCGCTGACATACAGCGGGTTCCACGCTCTCGTGTTATACCGCATGGCGCATTTCCTGTACGTTCACGGGTTTAAGCTCCTCGCGCGCATAATTTCCGCTTGGGCGCGTTTCCGCACGGGTATCGAGATACACCCCGCCGCCAAACTCGGCTATGGCATATTCATCGACCACGGCACAGGCGTAGTCATCGGCGAGACGACGGAGATAGGCAATAACGTAACAATCTATCAGGGAGCGACGCTCGGCGGCACGGGCAAGGACACGGGCAAGCGCCACCCCACCGTGGAAAGCGGGGTTATGATAAGCGCGGGCGCGAAAGTCCTCGGGCCCATCACTATCGGGCGTAACGCCAAAATAGGCGCGGGGAGCGTCGTGCTCAAAAACGTACCCGAGAATGCCACCGTTGTCGGCGTACCCGGCGTAGTCGTGCGGCTTAACGGCGAGCGCGTGGACGACCTCGACCAGAACCTCCCCGACCCCGTCGAAGAACAGATTACCCGCCTCGAAAAGCGTATAGCCGAGCTTGAGGCAAAACTCGACAATAAACATAATTGACTTTCGGAAACCGACTTCCGCTATCACGGCAATTATCTATGAAATTAACGGTATATAACACTCTGACAAGGAGAAAAGAAGAACTCAAAACCGTCCACCCCAACGAAGTACGCATGTACTCCTGCGGTCCGACGGTGTATTCCCGCGCTCACATGGGCAATATGCGGGCCTATCTCTTTATGGATACGCTCCGCCGCGTCGTACTCTTCAACGGGTATAAACTGCTCGGCGTTATGAATATTACCGACGTCGGGCACCTCACTTCGGACGCCGACGAGGGCGAGGATAAAATGCAAAAAGCGGCTAAATCCACGGGCAAGTCGCCCTGGGAAATTGCCGAGCACTTCACTACCCTCTTTTTGGACGATATAGCCAAACTCAATATCGGGCGCCCCGAAGTTATAGCCAAAGCTACCGACCACATCTCCGATATGCTCGAGTTCGTCGAAGCTCTGGTGGAAAAGGGATACGGTTACGAAACGAGCGACGGTATATATTTTGATATATCCAAATTCCCCTCCTACGGGAAACTGTCGGGCAATACCCGCCTCGGCGACAACATAGCGGGTGCGCGCGTGGACGTTAACGAGGAAAAGCGTAACCCCGCCGACTTCGCGCTGTGGAAAAAGGCGCCCAAAGAGCACATTATGCAATGGGACT
>CANPYH010000156.1 GCA_947588325.1 uncultured Clostridia bacterium | reverse complement strand
CCCCCACCGCCAAAGCGGGCTGTACCGAATAAGCCACTGCCGCGAAGCGGGCAAAGTCAGTCCCCACTGCCGCGAAGCAGTTTACTTATTACACTTTTCGCGCGGGTTTTATCTGATAAAGTTAGTGGTGGTTTTATCGTTGACGGGGTGGGTTATACCGTTAGCCTCGGCGAGCTTGATACACTTAATGAGCCAGGACATATTTTTGCCGATATTCTGCATGGTCTGCACGCCCTCGATATCCTGTGCTATGTCGCCGCCGCAATTAAAGGCCTGGTTCCAATAGGTCGACGACACGACGGGCATTGACGAGATGGTGAAGTATTTGTTGATAACGTCCATCGACGCCGTTGTTCCCGCACGTCTCGCGACCGTCACCGCCGCCGCGGGCTTGAACATGAAGGCGTCCTTGCCTGAGTAGAACGCTCTGTCCATGACGGCAAGCAGTCTCGCGCTCGGGTGAGCGTAGTACACGGGCGATCCGAATACGAACCCGTCACACTCCCTCGCCTTCTCCGTAATCTCGTTCACGATATCGTTGATTACGCACTTTTTTAACTCCCTGCACTTTCCGCAAGCCAGACAGTCCGCAATCGGCTTGTTCCCGATAAATACCGTCTCCGTCATAACACCCTCTGCCTCAAGGGCTTTCGCAACCTCGCCAAGCGCCGCAGCCGTGCTGCCCGCCTCTCTCGAACTTCCATTGATTAATAATACTTTCATATTTTTCTCCTTATTATTGTAAGTGTTTGCGGGGGAAACCCCCTTTGTGTACAAAGGTGGTTTCCCCCGCTCCCCCTTCCACTAAAAACTTAAAATCTTTTCTTTATATTTTGTTATGATACTCGTGTGTGCTTGAATAACTAACTTGATATGATACAGGTTAATCCCCATATCCCCCGATAAGCGGGATACGAACGTGTGTCGCCCTTTATGATTGAAGAGCGCGAGAAGTCGGACACGAATTGTGGGCCGCCCTTAGTAAGGGGGGCTGGCGTCCCGAAGGGACGACTGAGGGGATTGTCTTGTAAAATACCCGAGAAGTAATAATTAACTTGTAAAGCTATTACTCTATTAATAAAAACCTTTTAACGACACACCAACCAGAGAGCGGCGGAGAGGTGCGGTCAGACGGGTGGGAGACGGAGCTTTGCGAGGGCGCATACCTAAAACGTATGTAACCGAGCAGAAGCGAACGTCGGCGCGCCCGTATCACCGCGCCTATTGCGCCGCTCATGCCATCTGATTGCGGAGGGGCTCACCCCCCTCCGCAATCAGATGGCATTCTCCAATCTCCTCTGGGAGAAAGTGACACACTCCCCACCTTGGCTCCGTCGGGGAGACAGGAGCGTTTGAAGGCGGAGGCGAAAAAACGTTTGAAAAAGACGTCCAGCCACTTATCTATCACTTCGGGCGGATATACCCCTTCGAAAGCGGCGACGGCGAGGCGGCGGATTTTGGACTTATCCGAACCGCGGCGAATGAGGTGGTACAAAAAGAAGTCGTGCAGTTCATAAGGCCCTATAATCTCTTCCGTCGGCTGGACAACCTTGTCATGGTCGGTGGGAATAAGTTCGGGACTGACGGGCGTATCGAGCACGTCGAGGAGCACTGCGCGGAGTTCGGGCAGTCGTTCCGCCTCGAAAGCGACGAGGTGTCGGACGAGGGTTTTGGGCACCGAAGCGTTCACGGCGTAACTGCTCATGTGGTCGCCGTTATATGTGCACCAGCCCAGCGCGAGTTCGGACAGGTCGCCCGTGCCGATAACTATCCCGCCGAGACTGTTGGCGATATCGAAAAGTACCTGCGTGCGCTCCCGAGCCTGTGCGTTCTCGAAAGTCACGTCCGCCGTCACGCCGTCGTGCCCGATATCGCGAAGATGCAACCGCACGCTCTCACCTATATCCACCGTGCGGAAGTCCACGCCCAGCGCCTCGCACATCTTCTCGGCATTGGAGCGGGTGCGGGTGGTAGTGCCGAAACAGGGCATAGTCACCGCCGTCACCGCCCTCCGAGGCAGACCCAAACTATCCACAGTCCTCACCGCGACGAGCAGAGCGAGAGTGCTGTCCAGCCCCCCGCTGACGCCCACGACGCACTTATTTATGCGGCAGTTGCGCATTCTCCCGATAAGCCCTGCCGCCTGAATGCGGAGTATATCCTCCGCTCTCTTATTCAGATCCTTTCGGACGGCAGGCACGAATGGGTTTCGATCGGGTCTCCTTGTCAGCGTCGTCTCTTCCTCATCCAGCGAGAACTCGACGACGGTGTAATTCTTATCCCTTCGCGAGGCAAAACTCGTCATTCTTCGACGGTCGTGCGCAAGGTTTTTAATGTCTATGTCCGCGACGATGAACTCGTCCTCGAACAGCTTACCCTCGGCGATTACCGAGCCGTTCTCGGCAATTACGTTATGCCCCGCATACACCGTATCCGTCGTTGATTCCCCCCTGCCCGCGTCGGCATACGCATAGGCGCAGCACAGCTTGGCGGACTGCATGGCGACGAGATTACGGCGATACTCCGCTTTGGCAATGGTCTCGTCGGAAGCGGACGGGTTGCAAATGAGCAATGCGCCGTTAAGCGCGTGCATGATCGAAGGGCTGTCGGGCACCCAGAGGTCCTCGCATATCTCCGCGGCGACGGTGAGTTTGCCGCCCCGCTGCTTAAAAATAATCTTGGTGCCGAAAGGACAGTCGAGATCCTCGTCATACTCGTTTTCGCCCTTGAAGGCTGTGAACATACGCGCTTCGTAGAACTCCGAGTAGTTGGGGATATT
>CANPYH010000155.1 GCA_947588325.1 uncultured Clostridia bacterium | reverse complement strand
GACAGGGCGTCCATGCATTTCAGCTCGCATTTTTACAGGATTCCAGGAAAAATGCGAGCTGAAATGCATGGACGCCCTGTCCGCGCTTCGTCAGGCTGAGGGCGAAGGGTAATATAGTCGAGGTTAAATCCGCCGAAAGAGGTGATGGTTATGGTATTCTCACCCGTTTGCAGCTCGACCTCGCCGATGTCGTGAGGCTTGAAGTCCGTCCAGCTCGTTCCCGTAACAGTTACGCGACCGAGGCTCATCGTCTTGCTCTCTCCGTCCGGTCCGCTGTATGTTATATAGAACATATCGCTCGCAAGGTGCCCCGACTCTACCGCCATGCACATGCCGAGTAGTGCGGTGCAATCAGCGTCGGCATATACCGTGAAGGATATCGTCGAATCGCTGGTATAGCCGAGGTTCTTACCGCCCGACGCCGCCGGGTTTTCCTCGGGGCGGCACTGACCGGTGCAAGTCGCGCTCTCCGCCTCTATGAGGTGGGTGCCGTAGGTGTGGTTATAGGACTGCGTGAGCGTTGCGTCGATAAAGGTATCTTTCTCCCCGATCTCGCCGTACTTTTCCGTCCAGTCCACGTCAGGTTCTTCGCTGCCGTCGCCGCCCTCCCAGTCGTCGAAGAACTCCTTGAAGAAGTCTTCGAGACTGCTGTATTTATCGTCGTCGGGATCCTTCGGCGGTTTTTCTCCGCATGCTACAAGAGAGAATGCGAATATGAACGCCGAGAGGAGAGCGAGAACAGAGACCAATATCTTTTTCCATATTTTAGTCTTCATTATTTCCCTCCTTTACCGTCTGCGTTTTTGCCTACGGATTTTTTCTTTTTACCGATAACGAACAGCTTGAGCGGTATGAAGGTAAGGCAGACGATTATTATAACGCCGACGGCGATGTCTAACCACATCATGATGTAGTAGTAATTCGGCGTACCGACATTGACCGTCGTGGTGCTGTCATATCCGTTCATAGCGTTGCTGTTCGCGGTGGCGTAGAGCACGTGGTGAAGCGCTCTTCTCATGTAAGTGTGCGCCTGTGCTCCCGTCGTCGTTATGGGCTTGTCGTTGTTGACGTTAAGCGCCGCGTCGCCGCCTGCCGCAAGCATCTGGTCTATGTTCTCATAAACGCCGTCGAGGTAGTCGGTGAGCACGAAGCCGTTGAAGCCCCATTCTTCGCGGAGAAGTCCTGTGATAAGGTTCCAGTTACCGCCCGCCCAGACGGTACCGATACGGTTATACGAGGTCATAACCGCACCCGCCTTGCCTTCCTTGATGGAAGCCTCGAAGGGCTTGAAGTAGATCTCGCGCGCCGCCTGTTCTCTCGTCCAGGTGACGTTGTCCGTCATACGGTTGCGGTCCTGCTCGTTCATGGCGAAGTGCTTGATGAAGCACATAACGCCGCGATCGGTCGCGCCCTTGACAACTCTCGAGCCGATCTCCGCCGAAAGCACGCCGTCCTCGCTGTAATACTCGCAGTTACGTCCGCCGAAAGGTGTGCGGTGAATGTTCATTGCGGGAGCGTACCAACCTGTGAGGTCGCCGCCGCCTGCCTTAACCCAAAGGCAAAGCTCGCCCATGATGTCACCCACTCTGTATGACAAGTCTTGGTTCCAGGTAGCCGCTACGATGGGCTCGATGGGAAGTCCGCCCGCGCGAACGCCGTTACCGATGTAGGAGTTGAATGCCTGCGGTCCGTCGGCGTCGGTCATGTGCGGTTTCTGCACCGACTGAAGCTCGGCGGTGCCGTAGCCCGAGAGCTTGGTTACGCGGGTGAGGTCGTCGAGAGTGAGCTGGTCGAGGATGGCGTCCCACTCGGGATCGTCGAACTCCTTGTCCTTGAACTCGATGAGCTTGCGCCCGTTATCCGCGTTCATGGTCGGCTCCGCGAAGTCCTCTTCGGGTGCTTTTGCGGCGGCATAGCCTATCTTTTCCAGCTCGGCTTTGAGCTCGTTCGAAAGCTCGCTCTTATATTCGAGACCCTCGGCGTCCATGCTGTTGCCCTTGCCCGTAAGCTCGCCGACGAGAAGTCCGTTATTATCCATAACCGACCAGTCGTTTCTCGAAAGGTACTTGATGTTGTCCTGCCAATCAGTTCCGTCGCAGTCCTCGAAGAGATTGGCGATGGTGATGCCCGTTACGTCGTCTTGGTTGCAGATCTTCTCCTCAACGGAGAGTTTGGTGGTAAATCCTGCGTCGCCGTCAACTTCGAGAGCGGGGCTCTTGGCTTTGAGTATGTTGTTGACTGCTTTGTGTGCGTCCGAAGCGGCGGTGACATAGTAGTCGTCGCTGCCCTCGAGATAGTATGTCCCTTTGCCGAATTGGTCATAGGACTTCATATCCGTGACGTTGAAGGTGACGGAGACGGTCTCGCTATCCCCCTTCTGCAACTTCTTGGTCTTGGCGAAGCCGACGAGACTGACTGCCGACTTCTCTACCTTGTTGGCAATGTCGTATTCGGTGTAAGGCGACTGGTAGTAGACTTCCACAACGTCCTTACCCGGGCGGTTGCCGCTGTTGGTAACCTTGACGCTGACGGTGATGTCGTCGCCGTTGCGGGTGGTCTTATAATCGCTCCAGGTGAAAGAGGTATAAGACAAGCCGAAGCCGAAAGGATATGCGACAACGGCGTCATAGTCGAAGTCGCCCGCCTTGCCCTTCCCGAGCATTTTGTCCTCATAACGCGTCTCGTAGTACTTATAACCGACGTATATACCCTCGGAATAAGCGACATAGTGGTGCTCTGTCTCCGTCGAACCCTGCCAATATTCGTAGTTGCCCATGTTCTGCATAGCCGGTGCGGAGAAAAGGTCATAGAGGTGAGTGTCGACCG
>CANPYH010000154.1 GCA_947588325.1 uncultured Clostridia bacterium | reverse complement strand
TGCGCCCTCGCGAAGCTCCGTCTCCCACCCGTCTGACCGCACCTCTCCGCCGCTCTCATATCGGTTTGTTTCGGACTTGTGCAAGAAGATATATTAAATAATACGGAACGGTGTCAGGTGACGCCGTTCCTTTTCAATATGATAGTTTGATATAATAATTGTTTTTCGTGGAGTATGTTGCTTAATTTGTATCTAACAAGACAATCCCCTCAGGCGCTGCGCGCCAGCCCCCCCCCTCGACTTCGGGCGGCCACACGGGACAGTCGCTTTCGATGCAAGAAACATCACTCTTGTAATGATACAAATTTAGCAACATTCGCCCGAAAAGTCGGAGACGAACGCGGCCGCCCTTAGTAAGGGGGGCTGGCACGGCGTAGCCGTGACTGAGGGGATTGTCAATGTTCGTTACCCAAAAGGTAGCAATTTATCTATCAAGCAGGGATATATAAAATAAAAAACCTATTTCCCGACATGATAACCCGAGCGCGGCGGAGAGTGCCGCTCAGACGTGCGAGAGAGGTTGTTATGCGAGGGAGCTTACTAAAAAGGTAAGTGACCGAGCAATAACGTTCTCGGCTCGCGCGTATCAGCGGTGCTATACGCCGCGATCAAGGAATTTTGTTGCCCGCGGCGCGATACACATCATACCACTCCTCGTGGGAAATAGTTACCTCCGTTGCCTTGCACATTTGCGAGACGCGGGTGCAGTCGGTAGAGCCGATAATGGGTTGCATTGCGGCGGGGTGGCGGAGTATCCAGGCGAGGACGACGGCGGAGTCGGTTATGCCGTATTTAACGCGGAGTTTCTTGATAGCGCGATTGAGCTTGCCGAAGCGGGGATTGCCGAGGTAGGAAGTAAGCCCTGCGCGGAAGGGGGACCAGGGCTGAACGGTTATGCCGTTGAGCCGACAATAGTCAAGCACCATGCCGTCGCGCACGATACCCGCCTTATCCTTCATATTAACGTGTATGCCCGCGTCGATCATGGGCGTGTGGACGGGACTGAATTGCAATTGGTTAAATATCAGCTTTTGCTGGCAATATTTTTGCAGCAACTCGATCTGGAAAGAGTTGTGGTTAGACACGCCGAAGTAGCCCACCTTGCCCGAGCGTTCCAGCTCCTCGAACACCCGCGCCACCTCTTCGGGCTCACACAGTGCGTCGGGGCGGTGGAGTAGCAGTACGTCGATATGCTCCACGCCTAACCGCTTCAGACTTCCCTCGACGCAGGAGCGGATATACTCGGGTCGGAAGTCGTACCGAGTGCCGATAACTATCCCGCACTTGGTCTGTATAATCATTTTGTCGCGGAGAGAGGGGTCGCGTTTAAGCACACCGCCGAACTTCTCCTCGCAAGCGCCGTGCGAATAAATATCCGCATGGTCGAAGAAGTTGATCCCGCTTTCGAGATCTGTGCGGATAAGCGCGTCCGCTTCGCTGTCTGACAGACCTGCAATGCGCATACACCCCTGCGCGATACGCGAGGCTTTGAGGTCGGTGCCTTGCGGCGTAAAGTATTCCATAATTCCTCCTTGACGGGCGAGAGTTCCCGCCTGACAAATAGAATTATAACCCGACAGCGGACTTATGTCAATACCGATGACGAAATTTTCACAAATGCCGCCGTCTTTTTCTCCAAAAGGTCTTGCGCGACGGCGGGTTGTGTGGTACAATAACGAGGATAAGTGCGGATTTGCCCGAATAAGCGCGGATTATCCCGCAATGCGCATAGTACTGCGCCGCATTCGACAGAGTACTATGACGTTTACGACAAAGTTCGGCAGAGGACGAAGCATATGAAACTTAATTATCATTCGGCGCAAGGCCCTTGCCTGCGCGAGAGCCAAGCTGATTATATACATGGTGGACGCGTCGGCTGATATCGAGGGCAGCTACGGTATCATGATAAACGGCAACCTTGCGGTCGGCTGGGCACGATCGAGAACGGCGGGAGCCTGACCGTCCCTATCCCCGAGTGCGAAGTAACCATATATGCCGTGATATCCGACACCTTTTCTGGCGTCGATAAGACGCATATAACCATATTTCCGGGCAGCGAAGACGTGCTCGTGACGGGTAAAATGAGCATATTCGGCTTGCTTACCTGCGTGTTCTTCTTCGACGCCACTCCCGTATTGCCGACGGAAAAGGAGCTGGCAAAGCGCCGCGCAAAGGAAGAGAAAGAACGGAAAAGGAAGAAAAGAAGCGCGAGAAGGAAGAGAAAAAGAAACAGAAGCGCGAGGATAAGAATAACTCGCCGTTCTGATAACCGCTTCGGCTGTGCACTATATCGCATTGCGGCATAGCCAAACGGTAATATACGGGGGATATACTGTTAATTACACAAGCGCGGGAGACCGCGACGGTGGGAGGGAAATATGAAGAAGATAAAGAAGATCGCGGCAATATTAGCCGCAACGATCGTTATGACGGTCGTAGCGTTATCCGCAACGGGTTGCGGGCATACGCACAAGTGGAAATGGGTAAGAACGGAAACCGAACATTATCAGGTTTGCGCCGAATGCAACGAGGAACTCGAAGGTAGTCGCGGTACGCACAACGACGGAAAAGAGAATGTTTGCGATACATGCGCGGAATTTAAGGTGCTTGCGCTCGGCTATATCGAGGGCGGAGACTCGGCGCATGCGGATTTTGCAAACGAAGCCAACGTGTGGTTTCCCAAGCAAGCCGAAAAGTACGGATTCACTTACGAATTTTCCACCGATTTCGGACTTGTGAACTCGGAGAATCTCGCAAATTACGACGTGGTTATGTTCCTGAATAACCGCCCGAGTTCCGCGCAAATGCCGGCGTTCAAGGATTTTATGG
>CANPYH010000153.1 GCA_947588325.1 uncultured Clostridia bacterium | reverse complement strand
CCTTCGCGAAGCTCCGTCTCCCACCCGTCTGACCGCACCTCTCCGCCGCTCTCATATCGGTTCGGTATGGGGCTTTCGAAAAGGATACATTTTAGGTAATTATTCACCCGAACAGTTGGACACAAGGGGTGGCCGCCCGAAGTCGAGGGGGCTGGCACGGCGAAGCCGTGACTGAGGGGATTGTCCTGTTAGCACAAAGAGAGGTAATTGCTTGCTATAGGAGATTGCTGTATAAAATATAATCCTTTCCCCGACGAGCCAACTCGGCAGGGGCGGGAATATATCTGAATAAACGCGGTCGGCGGGATAAGCCAATCGCGTTTTTTGCCGAAAACGGCGCCTCTCGCCGTAAATACGCCGAAACGGATTTTTATTAAAAAAAGACATATTTCGCTTATACACGCCTTTAATGCCGTTATATGGCATATCGCAAAAAATTTTCGGCTGAAAACAAAAAGATTTTAGTCAAAATACTTTTATTTTTTTTCAGGGTGTGTTATAATGTTTTTACTCAAGGAGACAGACAATGGAAGAGAAAGTTCAAGGCAGTTATACCGCCGATAATATTCAGGTTCTCGAAGGTCTCGACCCCGTCAGAAAACGCCCGGGCATGTACATCGGCTCGACGGACGAACGCGGCTTACACCACCTCATCGTCGAGGTCGTGGACAACGCCGTGGACGAGGCTCTCGCGGGGTATTGCGATAAGTGCACCGTGGAGATAGCGAGGGACGGGAGCGTGTCCATAACGGATAACGGGCGCGGTATACCCGTTGACATGAAGAAAATAGTCAAGAACGGCAAGCAGGTCGAAGTGTCCGCCGTTGAGGTCGTTATGACCCACCTCCATGCGGGCGGCAAGTTCGGCGGCGGGGGATATAACGTGTCGGGCGGACTGCACGGCGTGGGCGTAACCGTCGTCAACGCGCTTTCCGAGTGGCTGGACGTCGAAGTCTATCGCGACGGAAAGATATATCGCCAGCGCTTCAATCGCGGCGTACCCATGCGCGATCTCGCCGTTGTGGGCGAGACGGATAAGCGCGGCACCCGCGTATCGTTTATGCCCGATTCCGAGATATTCGAGACGGTGGACTTTAACTACGACACTATCAAGACGAGGCTTCGCGAAGTGGCGTACCTTAACAAGGGCTTTACCGTCGAGCTGACGGATAACCGCGAAGGGCAGGAGAAGAACGAGACTTTCCACTACGAGAACGGAATACTCGACTTCGTGGAATATCTCAACCGCTCCAAACAGACCATATTCCCGCAGGCGCTGTATATCGAAAAGCAACTCTCCGACAGCGAGGTGGAGATTGCCATGCAATACAACGACGGGTATAACGAAAACATATTCGCTTATGCGAACAACATAAACACCGAAGAGGGCGGCACCCATCTCGAAGGGTTCAAGAACGCCATAACCAAGGTGCTTAACGACTATGCGCACGCCAACAATATGATGAAGGCGGAGGAGAAACTTGCGGGCGAGGACGTTCGCGAGGGGCTTATAGCCATAATCTCCGTCAAGCTCAAGAACCCGCAGTTCGAGGGGCAGACCAAAACCAAGCTCGGCAACAGCGAAATGCGCGGCATTGTCGCCAAAGTGCTCGCCGACGGGCTGGGAACGTATCTCGAGGAGAACCCCGCCGTCGCGAAAGAGCTGGTGCTTAAAACGATAACGGCACAGCGCGCCCGCGACGCAGCGCGCAACGCCCGCGAACTGACCCGCCGCAAGGGCGTGTTCGAAGGCTCCGCTCTCCCCGGTAAGCTCGCCGACTGCTCGGACAGAAACCCCGAGAATACCGAGATATACATCGTCGAGGGCGACTCCGCAGGCGGCACGGCAAAGCAGGGCAGGGACAGACGGTTCCAGGCAATACTCCCCCTGCGCGGCAAGATACTCAATGTGCAGAAAGCGCGGCTTAACCGCATACTCGAAAACGCCGAGATTAAGGCAATGATAACGGCGTTCGGCTGCGGCATAGGCGACGAGTTCGACGAGACTAAACTCCGCTACGACAAAATCATTTGCATGACCGATGCGGACGTGGACGGCTCGCACATAAGAATATTGCTGCTCACCTTCTTCTATAACTTCATGCGCCCGCTGATAGAGAAAGGGCATGTATACAGCGCAATGCCCCCGCTCTATAAGATAAGCAAGGCAAAACGCGTGGAATACGCCTATTCCGACGCCGAACTCGCCGCCAAACTTGACGAGATGGGCAGAAAGGGCTGCGACGTTCAGCGCTACAAGGGTCTCGGCGAGATGAGCAAAGAACAGCTTTGGGAAACCACCATGAGCCCCGAACACCGCACTCTGATCCAGATAACCATGGACGACGCCTTCGAAGCCGACGAAATATTCTCCACTCTTATGGGCGACCAACCGGAGCTGCGTAGGCAGTTCATAGAGGAGAATGCGACGCTGATTGCCACCAGCGACTTAGACGTGTAGGGAAGGCACATAGCACCGCTTCCGCAGGAGCGCCGCATAGGCGCGGTGATACGGGTGCGCCGAGAACATTCCCCTTGGTCACTTACGGAAAAATTAGTAAGCTCCCTGCAGGGGTCCTCTCCCACCCGTCTGACCGCACCTCTCCGCCGCTCTCATATCGGTTCGGTATGGAGTTGCGCAAGAAGATAAATTGAAGTAACAATCCCCTCAGTCTGCCTGACGGCAGCCAGCCCCCCTCGACTTCGGGCGGCCCACACGGGACAGTTACGCTCGAAGCAAGAAATAACACCCTTCGTATCATTACAAGAGTGTTTGGTTCTTGCCTGAAACTCTGTTAGCAGGATGGCCGCCCGAAGTCGAGGGGGGCTGGCGTCCCGAAGGGACGAC
>CANPYH010000152.1 GCA_947588325.1 uncultured Clostridia bacterium | reverse complement strand
CTTCGAGTACCGCTATCCCCTCGAGTTCGGCGGAGGCGGTGTGAACGTACAAGTTCGCCCCCCTGAGCGCGTCCGCCATTTCGTCACGATCAAAAAAGCGCATAGTCACGTTCGTCAGTCCCCGTCTACTGACCATTCTTTTATACTTCTTATCCAGCGCGCCCTTGCCCGCGAGTATGAGCGTTATCCTGTCCTTATACTTACTCCGACCCACCGCCTTTATAAGCAGGCCCTGCCTTTTTTCGTGAGAGTATCTGCCCGAGCAGAATATGGTAAACCGTCCGTCCTCCGTCCTTCCCTCCGCGGGATAGAACTCCTCGCCCACGCCGTTGCTTATGACCCTGCCGTTAGTCGGGCCTGTTACCCCCTCGAATATGTCGCGAATGAACTGCGAAGGGTAATGCACGCACGCCACGTCCTTAAAGAATTTTTTGTAGAAGTATTTATAGGTCAGTCTCCGCGCTATGCGGCTGTTCATGAGGTGAAAGTGCGAAGTGAAGTTCTCCGCCTGACAGTGAAACCCCGCCGTGACAGGTATGCCCATTTCCTTCGCGACCCGCACCGTGGCTTTCGACAGCGCAAAGGGCAGCATGCAATGGGCTATGTCCGCGCCCTCGAGCGCCGCCCGCACGACGGCCATATCAGGTTTCGCAAGCGTGATGCCGACATGCCTGACATAGCCGTT
The DNA here is from genome assembly GCA_947588325.1 of uncultured Clostridia bacterium. Taxonomy (GTDB): domain Bacteria; phylum Bacillota; class Clostridia; order Christensenellales; family Pumilibacteraceae; genus Protoclostridium. Next base: position 2,169 of record CANPYH010000152.1, on the reverse strand, counting down.
GAATATGCCGAAACTGCGCCGAGGACAGACATAGTACCCCGCCTCACCCCGCCGAGTCTCGTCACAACATAATACCCGCACATTGTGCCCGTCGCGCCTTAACCCGTCTATCAGGTTCTGCGCGGCAATGCTCGTGCCGTTTATGTCCCTGCCCGATACATCACATACTATTGTTACCGTCAACTTTCCCATTGTATTATTATACTGTTTTTTTATTTTTTTTATGTAAAGGTGTTTTGCAGGGGGGAATGCCTTTTTTGAAAAAAAGGCATTCCCCCCTGCACCCCCCCCCTTTTTCAAAAAACTAAAAATCATTTTCTTTTTATTTTGTTATGTTACTCGTGTGTTCCAAATAACAAACTTCGTATCACTCAGGACAATCCCCTCAGGCGCTTCGCGGACCCCCTCGACTTCGGGCGGCCACATTCGCGCCAACTGTTCGGGGATATAATTACTTGATTTGTATCATTACGAGATTATTGGTTACGTGCCCGAAACTTGGGTAACCGGTGGGCTGCCCGAAAGATTAAAGAGCGCGAGAAGTCGGACACAAGATGTGGGCCGCCCGAAGTCGAGGGGGGCTGTCGTCCCAAAGGGACGACTGAGGGGATTGTCAATGTTAGCTACCCGAGAAGTAATTACGGATTTCAAAGCTACACCCCAAAAACCCCACCTTTACATTATAAACCATACGCCGAAACATAAAAAAAATTAAGAGAATTATCCGAAAATAATTCTCTTATAAGTGGAAATCGCTATAATTTTATCTATGATTGATATTATCAGACTTGTCGGATATCAGTGACTTATTCAACATACTCTCCTGCTATGTAACTCTCGAAATGCGTCTTTTGTCCGTTTTGAAACGGTCTTATTACGTCCTTGCCTTGGCCGTTGATTACGTGGCGAATGCCGTGGCCGTCGGGAGATGAGAAGTTGGCGAGACCCATATGCTCGATGTGAATGCCGCTGTTGCCGGGAGCCTCGACGGCGTGGTCGAGCATGAAGTCCGTCCAATTCCTGCCGACGTAGTATACGCCGATTCCGTATGCGGTGTGGGTTTGCACGGTGTCCGCAACCTTGTAGCTTGCGTAGCCCTCGTACTCGGTGCCCTTCCAATTGCTCATCCACTCGCTCTGATCCTCGACGTCATACGGCGTTTCGGACTGATAGAACGCCATGAAGCCGTACTCGCCGTTCCAGATAGTCTGGTATTTGTGGAAATGCTCGACCATCAGCCCGTATATGGTGACGTAGTCGCCGTTGATTATAACGCCGTTCTCCGTCTCGTTGACCTTCCAGCCCACGCCGTGCGAGTGATCGGCGCGCCATACCCAGAAGTTATCCCCCACCACGTCGTTGGAATTAATGATGAGCGTGCAGGTCACCTTGGTATTAACGTCCTCCGCGCCGCCTATGCGGAAGTATACGTCGCTGAGCACGGTGGGATTGGCGGTGTGCCGCTTCGAAGTCTTTTTCTCACCCACTTCGAGCAGCGACTTCGATGACGGACCCGCGTCAAAAATTACCCCGCTTATTTTCACACCGTCAACGTCGGAAATACGCATTGCCGTGTCCGTGTTTTTGACGGTGAGTTTAAGCGTAGCAAGCCCGCAGCCCATGACGATAGTGTCCGCCTTGGTTACGAGCAACGGCTTATCCAGCAGGTATATCCCGGGGGTGAAGAAAAGGTGCTTGCCCTTTTTCAACGCGTTGTTAAGAGTCTCGGAGGTGTCGCTATCGGCTTTGGCGACATAGAAGTCGTCGAGCGCGAGATAGTCGCAATCGAAGTTGCCCTCCGTCCAGGACGCGCCCTTGGTATCATGCACCAACGGCGGAACGCAGACGAAGTAGCCCTCGTCAAAGATAAGGAAGGGCTTTTCACGCATGACGTTTGTGTTTTCCAGATCGGTGATCCAACGGTTGCCCCACACATACGAGCTGTCGGCAAACTGCCCGTCACAGCCCGCAAATACCATATTTATATCGCTGCCTGCCCACCTGCCGAAGTCGGTGTTGCGGGTGAGCCACTGTTGCTGATTGACGGAGTTAATCGTACCCGTCACCACCGAATCGGCTATGAACCCGCCCGAGCCCCAGGGCGAACCCCCTTGCGTTTCGGTCAGCGTCATACCTCCGTCGACGTACATTCTCCGAAAACTCGTCGCC
>CANPYH010000151.1 GCA_947588325.1 uncultured Clostridia bacterium | reverse complement strand
CTGTCGGGTGTAGGCGTTCCCGTTCCCCGCACCCTGCCCGGGATATTGTGCTACACCCCCGCCGCCGAGATATCCTCCGCCACCCTTGACGCGATTGCCGCCGAACTCGGCTTCCCCCTCATAGTCAAGAGCTGTTACGGCTCGAGCGGTAACGGCGTGTATCTCGCCGAAAACGCCGATATGCTCGCCTCCCTCGCCGAGAAAGTCAAATGCACCCCCCACCTCTTCCAGCAATACGTCGCCGAAAGCTACGGGCGGGATCTTCGCGTTATCGTCGTGGGAGATCGGGCGCTCGGGGGCATGGAACGGCGTTCAAGCGGCGACTTCCGCTCCAACATAGGCGCGGGCGGCAGGGGCGTGCGCTATGAACTTACCGAGGAAACGAAGCGGCTTAGCGTGGGCATAGCGCGCTCGCTCGGGCTGGACTTCTGCGGTATCGACCTGCTTTTCGGCAGGGACGGCTTCGTCCTGTGCGAAGTTAACTCCAACGCCTTCTTCGAGGAGTTCGAGAGGGTTGTCGGCGTAAACGTCGCCCGGGCTTATGCACGGCACATACTCTCGGTCATGCGCTCCTCGCGCTGAAGCCTTCGCCTCATTATTTACCGAGGCGCGGCGGCCCGCTCGGATACGCTTTTCGTGTGCCTTCATAGCGTATCGCTCGGATACTTAACAACCACATAACAACCCATACAAAAAACGGGACAGCGCGTTTGCCATCCCGTTATTCTTTATATATTGTCATATTGTTATCGCGGATATTCTCGGTTATCAGACGTTAAGCCCCTTATACCTGACATAGCCGTCGAGGTTATCCGACTCGCTGACGGTTACGGAGGATATGCCGAGATAGTTCATGAGTTCGACGACGAAGATTGCGCCTGACGTGATCAGTTCGGTGCGCATGGGCGGGAGCACGGGGTATCTTGCGGATATATTTTCCGCGTTGCCGAGGGAGATCAGTTCCGCCGCCGTTTCCTCCGCGCCTTCCTTGGTGAGGACGTAGCCCTGTACTTTGGTCGGGTCGTACTTTGCAAGACCGAGGCGCATGGCGGCGAGAGAGGTAAAGGTTCCGCCGACGCCTATCACCCGCTCGAGCACTGGCACTTTTCCGTAACCCGCTATGCCGCGTTCGGCAAGCACTCTCGCAAGCTCTGCCGATCCGCCCGAAAGCTCGGTCAGTCGCACCATACCGAGCGGCAGCGATTTCTGGTATATCTTTTCCTCCGCCGAGCCGCTGACTATTTCCACGCTCGCTCCGCCTATGTCGATAACGGTTGCCAAGCCGTCCACGCCCACGCCTAAAAAGGCTATCTCCGCCTCTTCGTACCCGCTTATGACGTCCACGGACACCTTGCATTCCCGCTCGAGCCGAGCTAAAAACTCGCCGCGGTTCTCTGCCGCCCGCACCGCTTCGGTTGCAAAGGCGTAGACTTTTGCGCGCTTGCTTCTCGCCTGCTCCGCGAAGGACTTAATCACTTCTATCGTACGGGTCATCGCCGCTTCGGACAGGCGCCCGCTGCTGTTCAGCCCCTCGCCGAGCTTGGTCATTATCGTCGTTTTCTTACCGCCCAAAAGGAGCCTGACGCTCCCGCTGCCTATATCTATTATCGCCGCTTTCACTGCTCGTCGCTACCGTCCGTCTCGTATATTTCCTCGTCGGGGTACTTCATATTAAGGCGGTCGCGAGCGTATCTCTCCACGAAATCCTTGGTATTTCTGTATTCGATCTCGTCGTCGAGGTTGTCTATCTGCTCTTGCAGGGCGGCAGACTGCCTTTCGAGGTCAGCTTTGCGGCCGTTATCCACGGTCAGCGCAATGATATTATAGATAAGCGCGACTAACGCAATGAATATGAGTATCACACTCACTATCGTTGTCAGCTTCGCTATCCTTTTCTGTTTTTCGTCCATGCCCGCATTATAGTCCATATTCGTATATTTGTCAAGCGGTTATTTGCGCTCCATTCCCTTTGCTTGTTTGTTTAATCATAACCTCTACGCTCCGTGCATAGTATTATCGTATGGACGCCAAAACGAACAAGGTTAAGCCCAAGCATGACGTTATCATGCAGTCTTGCGCAGTTGTGCATATGAGCGGGGTTGAAAAGGTAGTCGGTTCCTCCGATAAATCGCTCGTCCTCCTTACCTCCGAGGGCCCTCTCTCCGTTTCGGGCAGCGGTCTCAAGATTGTCGCATTCTCCACTACAGACGCTGTCCTCGACTTCACAGGCAAGGTCACCCGTCTCGACTACGGCGGCAAAAAGTCCTTCCTCAAGAGGCTTTTCAGCTGATGTCCGTATTTATCCAACTCCTGCTCTTCTTCCTTCTGCTCGGCGAGGGGTTCCTTGCCCGTCTGCTCTATTCCTTCGTCCTCGCCCTCCAACGTCGCTTCCACACCAAGCCTTTCATAATTGTAACCGACCTTCTCACAGTCGTTATCGCCGCAGGCATCTTCCTCTTGACCTGCCTCCTGCTCGCCGATACCGTCCGCGTCTTTTACGCCGTATTCTTCCTCTCCGGCCTGCTGTTATCACATTTTTTAATTTATTGAAAAGTGTTTTGCAGGGGGAATGCCTTTTTTGTAAAAAAGTCATTCCCCCTGCACCCCCTTTGCAAAAAACTAAAATAAACTTTTTTTCTTTTTCATTGTTATAAAGTTGTGTGTGATTGAATAACTGACTTTTTATGATACAGGACAATCCCCTCAGTCACGCCGTTGGCGTGCCAGCCCCCCTTACTAAGGGCGGCCACATTCGTCCCCCGCTTTTCGGGGAAATGTTACTAAATCTGTCTCATTACAATGGTGTTGGTTATGTGCCCGAAACTCGGGTAGCAGGTGGGCCGCCCGAAGTCGAGGGGGGCTGGCGCAACTTGTTGCGCCTGAGGGGATTG
>CANPYH010000150.1 GCA_947588325.1 uncultured Clostridia bacterium | reverse complement strand
CCGTTCAGGCAACGAGCGCGGGGGACGTAACCTTCACGCTTTGCGGCGCGACGACGGATACGCTTAACGGCATCGACTGGGCAACCCGTATGACCCTGGAAGTCAACGGCGCGAGCGTCTCCATTTCGGGGGATAACAATAACCCCGATAAGGGCGGCGACCAGTGGTACCATGTGTATAAGGCGTTCGAGCTGGGCACCGTGCACCTCAACGAGGGGCGTAACGAGATATCCATAACCATGCTCGTAGACGGGCTTAACATGGACTACTTCGAGTTCGCGCCCAAGGCATAACAGGGGAAGCGAGGGCGAAACCCGTCTCCCGGATCCCAAGACAAGAACAACAGACAGGACAGGAATTTTTCCTTTCCCAAAGGTCGCTCGTCACCGCGAATATTCACCCATATTTCGGTCACAGCGCGATTCTTTTCCTCCCGAATTCCCCGAGCCTCCCGCTCGGGGAATTTACTATGCCATGGGAGTGACAGAAAAAAGGTGGGATTATGCCGAAAACTCCGCTTACACGCAAAAACGCCTCGGGGGTCGGGGCGTTTTCGCTTGCGATGTTTGAGAAATATTTGTTGTGTTTATTTGAGAAATATTCGTTGCTGTGTTTATGACTTATTTATTTGCGACGTTTGCCGAATATTCGTTGCGGTATTTGCGGATTATATATACCTTTTGAGGTCGTCGATGTTGCGCTGTTCGATGGCAAGCAGGCGGTAGGCGAGGTCGGCGCAGTCGATATCGGCGTCGGGGAACTCGCGCAGGCGGCGGGTTATGGCAATCACGCCACGCATGGAGCCCATTATCACCATCTCCGCAATGTGCGAAGCGGACTTATCCGCAATCGATTGCAGGTTAAGCATTGCCGTCGCCGCAATCTTGGTTATCGCGCTGACGTTCTTGGCGTCCTCGCCCGCGGCTATGAGTTTACACCCTGCCGCATCGAACACGAGCTTATACTCCTCGGTCTGGCGGGTCACCGTCTTTTTTAACGCGCCGTCTCCCAACATGTCCGCAAGCGCGGTGAGCGTAACCACTCCCATTTGCGCGTTTTGTCTTATAAATTGCAACAGCTCATTGTCTTTCATGCCCTTATTATGCGTAGCCGTCGGGCATATCATACGCGGAAGCCGTCAAACCTTGCGCAAAACCTGTCGGGCTTTGCCGCAACTCCGCCGAACCTGCCGAAGCGCGCCGCTTACCGAATAAACTCGTAAATCTTTTTAAGCACTGCGCCCTCCTCGTTGGAGCCAATGACGGGGAAGAGGCGGCGCATTCCCTCCGAAGCCTCGGCGGTGACGAAGGAATGGGCGCAAAGGTCGAGCATTTCCTTGTCGTTGAACTGGTCGCCGAACGCCAGACAGTCGTTCGCGGTCAGCCCCAAATTGCCCAGCAGGTCGGCAAGCGCGGTGCCCTTGCTGACGTCGGTGCGGGCATAGTCCACCCAATCCGCGCCCGACACGAAGTGTTTAAGCCCCTCGATGTTCGGCAATTTCTCGTTTATTTCCTCCGCCCTGCCGTGGCAATATACGGCTATCTTGCTCGCCGCTTTCCCGATAATATCCTCCCGCTTTGCCCTGATACAATGCGGCTATGGGCGCGGTGCCGTCGCCGACGTTTTGCACCTTGACGTAATACTTCTGCATTTCGCGGATAAAGTCGGGGTCGTCGTCGGTGTAATACCCGCACTCGGCTGTGCAAATGAGGGGGAGAGCGCCGCTGACGCCCTCTATCCCTGCCAGCACCTCGTCCACCTTTTCGGGCGGCATGAGGAAGGAGGAGGTTATCTCCCGTCCTTTGCCGTTAATCGAGCCGTTGTCCGAGATGATATAGAAGTTCTCGGCGTAGGGGAGCAGGGTGTTATACACGTTGGCGTATTGCCTGCCGCTCGCCGCGACAAAGATAATACCCCGCTCGAGCAGCAGCCGCGCAAGCTCGCCGAACCCCTTCGGCAAACTCTTGTCGCCGCGGAGCAACGTTCCGTCCAGATCTGTCGCGATCAATCTTATCATACCGCCATTATACTACGTTTGCGCCCCGCTCGCAAGCGTTTTTTCGGTTGGTAACTCCGCTCGTCGCCCGTCGTCCCGCCCCGCCCGCTCTGGTAATATCGCCTGTCTTGGCGGTAATAGTCGCTCGCGCCGTCGCAGGCCTTTAGCCCGCCGTCGGACTATTAACGCCGCAGAGGCTTAATAACCGCCGCGGAAGCGGATAACGGATATAAAAACGTTTTACTTTTTCGGCGTTATATGGTATCATTGCGTATAGTGGGAGGAGGCGGCTGTCTCCGCCCGCAGTCAGACCGAAGGGGGAAGGGGGCTTTACCGTGAGAGGCGGCAACATTCTCAAGAAAATAACGGCGCTCGCGCTATTCACCGCGCTTTCCCTCGTTATGTTCATTATCGAGAACCAGATCCCGCCCTTTTTTATCCCCGGCGCAAAACTCGGTCTGTCCAACATATTTTCCCTTGCGGCGCTCGTGCTGTACGGCCCGATTGAGGCGGTGACGGTGGTGCTCGCCCGAACCCTTCTCGGTTCGCTCATAACGGGGACGGTCTCCTCGATAATATACAGCACGTCGGCGGGGCTTGTGGCGATACTCGTCGCCTCGCTGCTCATGCTCGCGCACCCGCATATAACAGTCATAGCCATATCGACGGTGAGCGCGGTTGTGCACAATCTCACGCAGGGGATATTATTCGCGGCGATAAGCGGAACGCCGCAAGCTTGGTCTTATCTGCCCTGGCTGGCGCTGATCGGTATCCCGAGCGGCGCACTCGTGGGCGCGATAGTATATTTGCTCGTTAAACATTTGCCGAAGTCGGTCGTATACGCCGCGCTCGGAGGAGGTAACGGTATTGAAAAAAGTTAGAGGATATCTGTTCAGCCGAGGGGTGCACGTTCCCGACAGGAAG
>CANPYH010000149.1 GCA_947588325.1 uncultured Clostridia bacterium | reverse complement strand
CCGTCGCAGGTATCCATACCGCCGAGTATGTTCAGCACGGTGGTTTTGCCCGCGCCGCTCGGGCCGACTATAACGCAGAACTCGCCCTTTTCAATGGAAAGCGTCACGCCGTCCGCAGCGTGTATTTCGTTGTTTCCCATTTTGTACGTCTTTCTGACGTCTTTTAATTCGACATATGCCATAATTCCACCTTATCGGAACGCTCCCGCCCCATGTTATGTGTGTTGTAAATATCTATATTAAGAGTGTATTGTAAGTATATCGTAAATTTGCTTTTTCGTCAATAGAATATGTGAGATTTGGCAGCGCGTTAAAGGTTTTTTATTCGATGTATCCATGCTAATAGACAAGTAATTACTATCCTTGCCTAAGCAAGACAATCCCCTCAGGCGGACGAAGTCCGCCTGAGGGGATTGTCAATGTTAGCCACCAGAGAGGTAATTTATTACTATCGGGGACTGTTGCATCAAATATAAAACTATAAAATCTTGTTATCCGAAAAGTAATTATCTACCGTCGTGATTGTTATGTGAAACTTAAACTTTTTGTCGATATATGTGGTTTATTTACTTGACATAGGGGGGGGGGTAAGTGGTATCATTACTGCGATATGTGCGGAGGACATTCGCACGACGACAAGGAGGGTCAATTATGAAGACAAAGAACAAGATCATCACCGCCGTACTTGCTGCGGTTATGGTTGTTTGCTCCGTGTTCGCGTTCACCGCGTGCGGCGGAGTAGGCGGTAGCTCGGCTAACGACGTACTTTCGAAGTATGTCAAATCAATGTGCGAGCTCAATGTGAAGGGTGCACTCGATTGCGCTTACTTCGTTACCGACGACTTGAGAGAACAGACTGAAACTGTGTTGAGTACTCAATTCGATAGAGTCAAGTCCACGTACGAAGCAATGGGTATGACGATAAAGACTTCTTGCAAGAGCTTTAAGTACACCAAGACCGCGGCTTTGACGGCTGAAGAGATTGCCGACATGCAGAAGCTCTGCAAAGAGGGCGATACCATTTCCGGCGGCGAGGTAGGCGACATTGAGTACACCATGACTGTACATGCTTCCATGCAGGGACAGAGCGCGAATGCAGATCAGGATTACTCTCTCAGTGGCATAAAAACCGTTTGCGTTAACAACGTGTGGTACTTCTGGGGCGGAGATACTCTTTAATATCCGAGCAAACTAAAGGTAAAAGACGGAGCGTGAAAACGTTCCGTCTTTTATTGTCACTTTTTTGACAAAATATCTTGCGAAATGTAGAAAAACGTGTTACAATATAGCATATCATAGTATAGTTCGTATAAGGAGCGGAAATTATGTGGTTTAGAGTTTGGGTAGAATGGATGAATGTCAATTGGTGGATGTGGATTATCCTCGGTGTTGTGGTAGTCGGCATTATCCTTGCGATAGTTATTCCTTGCGTAGTGCATCACAAGAGAAAGAAAAGAAGAGCGGCGGAGGCTGCCGCTATGGCTGCGACAGAGCAACCCGCCGAACGACCGACCGAAGAGGAACCTATCGAGGTCGAACCTATAGCGGAGCCTGCGGCGGAGGAGGCGCCTAAAGAGATAGTGTACCGCGCCGAGCCCATCGAGGACGAAGCGCCCGCCGAGGAGCCCGAGCCTGCGCCCGTGGAGCCTGCACCTGCACCCGAGCCCGAGCCTGTGCCGGAGACGGCGGCTACCGAGGAGCCCGAACCCGAGCCTGCGCCCGTTGCAAAACCCGCAGCGAAGTCGGGTGCCGGAGCGGCGGCTAAACCTGCTCCCCAAGAGTCCCAGCCCAAAGCGGTCGTTAAAACGGCAAAGGCTGCGCCCGCGAAGAAAGAGCCGCAAAAGCGCGTCGGCAAGTGGACGATCGAGCTTAAAGCGGACGGCGAGTATGTCGCCAAACTCTCGGCTATAAACGGCGAAGTCATGCTTACGAGCGAAGTGTACTCCGACCCTAACGGTGCGATTAAGGGCATTGCCACGATTATCAAGAACGTCGAAGTCGGCACTTTCATTATATACAGCGACAAGAACGGCAATTATTACTACAAGCTCAAGTCCACGGGCAACCGTCTGCTTTGCGTCGGCGAGATCTACCAGTCCCGCGACCGTTGCGAGAACGCCGTGCAGTCGGTCAAGCGTATAGCGGCAGGCGCGACCGTCGTCAAGGACGTTGTCGAGGGTAAGTATGTGGACTACACGCCCATACCCACGGATAAGATCGAGAAGCCCAAGGGCGGCACGGGAAAGTGGAAGGTTGAGCGCGGCGAGAACGGCTTCAGCGCGAAACTCTATGCGTCCAACGGTCAGCTCATGCTCGCGACCGAGGAGCTGTCTACCAAGAAGGCGGCGACCGATTCTATCGCTTCGGTTAAGGAGTACGCGCTTCAGGGTAACTTCCGTATCGACCGCGATAAGTTCAACCGCTTCTATTGGAAGCTGCGCAACAACCAGAAGAGTATCGTCTGCATAGGCGAGGCGTACGACACCCTCGATTCCTGCGTTAAGTCGCTCGAGTCCGTCCGTCGTTTCGCTTCGTCCGCGACGGTAGAGAAATAACAAAAAGTCGCTTCGGCGGCGAACAGAATAATAGTCGGCGCGGCTATAACGGTTAAGACCGACATAAGCGGGGAGTATGTCTCTCCGCTTTTTGCTTGCGTGATTATTTTGCATGCGGAATAACTTTTTTGCAAGGGGCGGAAAAACCGTTGAAGTCTGCGGGGAGACGTGGTATAATATGCGCATGGACGAGAGGTTTGAAAGGACGGTAGGACTGATAGGCGAGGAGGCGCTGAACAGGTTGCGGAGCAAGCGCGTCGCCGTTTTCGGCTTGGGCGGAGTGGGCGGTCATGCCGCCGAGGCTCTTGCGCGGTCGGGAGTGGGCGCGCTCGACGTCATAGACGGGGATACCGTCGCGCCGTCCAACCTCA
>CANPYH010000148.1 GCA_947588325.1 uncultured Clostridia bacterium | reverse complement strand
TGTCTTTAATCGTAAGAGACTTAACCAAGATATACCATATAAAGAACGGCGAGGACGTGAGAGCGCTCGACGGAGTATCCTTTGAACTCCCCGAGCGCGGTCTTGTATTCTTCCTCGGTAAGAGCGGCAGCGGCAAGTCTACCATGCTCAATGTTCTCGGCGGGCTTGACGCTCCCGACAGCGGGGAAATGATCATAGGCGGCAAGTCAAGCAAGGACTTCTCTCCGACAGACTATGACGGATACCGTAATACTTGCGTCGGCTTTGTATTTCAGGAATACAACTTACTCGACGAATTTTCCGTCGGACAGAATATAGCCCTTGCTCTCCAATTACAGGGTACAAAGAACAATAACGATGCCATTGAAACGGCTTTGAAAAAGGTAGGGCTTGAAGGGTATGCCGCTCGCAAACCGCAAACTCTTTCGGGCGGGCAGAAACAGCGCGTTGCCATTGCCCGCGCTCTTGTAAAGAACCCGCAAATCATTCTTGCGGACGAGCCCACGGGCGCACTCGATTCGGAGACGGGCAAGGAGATACTCGAACAGTTAAAAGCTCTTTCTTCCGAAAAACTTGTAGTGGTAGTCTCCCATGACAGGGAGTTTGCGGAGACTTATGCGGACAGAGTTATAGAGCTTAAAGACGGGAAGATAATATCCGATACGACAAAGGATAATTCCGTTGCCGCCACAAGCGATGAGCCCAACGCATTGGAGTTCAAGAAGTCGAGACTACCCATATCCAAAGCGACTGTGATGGGTATATCGGGGTTAAAGCACAAGAGGTTCAGATTAGCTGTTACGATCTTTCTTGCCGCCTTTGCCTTTATCCTCTTCGGGCTTATGTCCACGGCTATGTTCTATAACGAGAACAATGCCATTGCGGACGCGCATGTCAAGAGCGAGAGCCAATTTGCTCTGCTGCAAAAGAGGTTTATAACCCATTCAACAGACCTCGACACGGGAAAAGTGACCCATGGTTACGCAGATGGTGCCTCCCCCTTATTATATCAGGCGCCAATCGGCGAAAGAGATATTTCATCATTCGGCGGTATGTCACTCGGCGTTTATCCTAACGAACATAAAGGCACAGACAACGCTATCACGAATGATTCCTGGGATTCGCGACCTGCTCTCAAATATTTGTCAATCCTTTCCGAAGATCATACACTCCGCGATAATTTTATAGCGGGGGAATATCCGAGGTCGGCAAGCGAGATAGCCGTAAGCTCCTATTTCTACTGTTGTGCAAAAAACGGTGTTTATTTTCCGCTCGACGAAGAGGGCAAGCGCGGTACCCCGACATACATAACGGCGCCGGAACAATTGATAGGCACAAGGCTGTATATCAATTTAAGCGACGGGAGTAAGATTATGTTCGCCATATCGGGAATATTTGACAGCGGAGAAATTCCCCACCGCTATACGGAAGAGGCGATGAAAGATTTTTCCGAAAAAGAGCGAATTGATGAGGAAAGCCGTTTTTATACAGATTATCTTCTTCAGTCCTTATGCCTCGTCGGGCTTGTCAATCAAGATTTATATTTTGCGAACAAGGACTTGTTCAAAACGGACTATTCCCGCTGTTATATAAATTATTTCGATTATTCATCGGCTGAATATATGTTATACGATAAAAACAACGAAAAGGCATATATAAGCGGTAATAATTTCAGGGTGTATCAAAAAGATCCCGAATATCGTCAATTGCCCGTCACGTTCTTTAACGGCTATGAAGCCACCGAAACGTTGAATGGAAACCAATTTATAGTCAGCTCAAACGATTTGCAATATTATGCAGAGAATATGACGGAGCAGGGAGAAATTACGCAAGAAGAATATGACGAATTGAAACAAGCGACCGATTCACTGATCCCCTACTCTATCCTTGCTTACGACATGCCAAGCGAAGAGACGCGCGTAGCGGCGCACAAAACAATCCTGAACTTCTTTGAAAAACATTCAATCTCCGTAAGCGTTGCAAAAAAGAAATTACAAGGTGCGGCGCAAAATGCTATAAACCTCGGCGACGGTGAAATAGTAGGATTTTACGATGAATGCGATGATCTTTTTACCGATAATTCGGACGGAATATACTGCTCTCAAATTTTCTGCGATATTATGGGAATATCCAGTCGGTATAACATTGAATCCAATTACGCAAAGGACATAGATCCCGAAGCAAAGTTCCCCTATGTGCTTGCAAATTTCAATTCAGCCGCTCAAATGCGAGAAATAGCCAACAAGGCAAAAGTCAATTTCGACACAGACGTTATGTATTTCGTAGACAGCGAAATGGCGCTCATGGCAAGAGGCATCGGATATGATCTTAAACTTGTACGGCTGATTATGATGATAGTAGGAATTGTAACTGCAATATTGACCGTGCTTATGTTATTCTATTTCATATCCGTCAGCATTGCGGACAAGCAGAAAGAGATAGGCATATTAAGGGCAATCGGCGCGCGAAGTACCGATGTATTCAAGATCTTCTTCGCCGAATCGGGCGTTATAGTCGTCATATGCACCCTGATTGCGCTGATTGGCACCTTCGCCTTTACCGCAATAATTAACGTCATAATTCGGGCATTTTACAGTATTCAGGTAACGTTGCTGTTTGTCGGCGCACCGTCAATACTGATAATGCTCGGCATTGCGCTGATAACCTGGTTTGCCGCAACCTTTATCCCCGTCCGCCGCGCCGCCAAGAAAAACCCCGTCGACAGTATACGATCACTATAATGAGGGTTAGCGACGAAGAAAGAATAATAACATAAAAAGATATCCGCAACATAGCGGATATCTTTTTGATTACATATAACGCCATCGCATATTTGGTAATATGTTACTTATCGTTTCGCAAACAAGACAATCCCCTCAGTCTGCCTTACGGCAGACAGCCCCCTCGACTTCGGGCGGCCCACACG
>CANPYH010000147.1 GCA_947588325.1 uncultured Clostridia bacterium | reverse complement strand
AAAAGGTGCGGCAGTCGGGACAGAATTCTCTGCGGTTCACAAGAGCCTTTCTACTTATATTATACTCAAATTTTCGGTAATGTCAATATCTTTCCGAAAAGAGTAGCAATTATATAAACGAATAAGTCATACGCGATAGTTTGACTTTATGGTTATTCTTTTTCCGCGGGGGTTAATCCCGAACGGATAAGAGGTTGAATATAAAAATAAGACACCGATTAGTCGAAACGGTAATGGGTGCGAAATCTTCAATTACCAGCAACCTTATCGGTATCTTACGGTGATATTATACGCTTTTTTCTTTCAATGTCAATACATTTTACAAGAAATTCCGAATTGGAAACAGGTCAAAATATAAAAAGAGCCACCGAGCAATTAAGCACGGTGGCGTGAGGCTTTGTGTGCCGCCAAGATCACAATTTCACCCGGGTAACTTACCCGCCGGATACATCTCGGTAAAACCGATGACGAAAATTTCTATCCCTCAAAGCCTGTTGGGATTATACCGTAAAAATGCGGTAAAGTCAATACCCTTTGCAAAAAAATTCAGAGGTAATTATGGAAGTCGACGACGAAACCGAAGTCATACGCGGTAGTTTGACCTTTGACGAACTTCTCGAGGACGACCTTTTGGGGGAAGCCCGAAATCGTGCTCGCCCTCCTCGACGTCGACGAAGGGAAGGATAGCTTCGAGGTCGTCCACTCGCACATCATTAGGTTGAAGGACTTCGAGAAGGCAAAAATAAAGGCGACCCGAAAGTCGCCTTTGGTAGTACGGGAGACCCGCATCCTCTCCATTCCTTTGCAGCAAAGCGGTAAAATTTCTGCTGTCGTACTACTTATATTATACTCAAATTTTCGGAAATGTCAATATCTTTCCGAAAAAAAGGAGCAATTATATAAACGAATAAGTCATACGCGGTAGTTTGATTTCATAGTTATTCTTTTTCCGCGGGGGTGATGTCGTAGGACTTATCGTCCGAAAGTTCCTTGATAAACAGGGCGCGGATATAGCCCTTGCTGTCGTCGGTGGAATGGACGAAAAAGCGTTTGCCGTAGTAGTAGCGGGCGAGGGTGTAGAACCGCGCGTTGGTGTGGAGGGCGATAGCCTTGAACTTGCGCTCGGAGCAGTAGTCGCACGCCGCCGCCATAAGACGGCTGCCCACGCCTATATTCTTGATCTCGGGCAGAACGCCGAAGCGGTAGATATACGCAAGGTCATCGTTAAGCGCCTTGACGCGGATAGTGCCGAGCAGTTTCTTCTTATCGCTGACGGCGACGAACACGGCGTTATCCTTAATATCCGCGAGTATGTCGTCTACCGTCTCTGTCAGCGCGT
The DNA here is from genome assembly GCA_947588325.1 of uncultured Clostridia bacterium. Taxonomy (GTDB): domain Bacteria; phylum Bacillota; class Clostridia; order Christensenellales; family Pumilibacteraceae; genus Protoclostridium. The sequence continues at coordinate 1,621 of CANPYH010000147.1, read as the reverse complement.
GAAGTTCGACGTCAACGCCGTCAAGCTCGGCGACATAGCTCCGAAAAGCGGCATGGAGTATGTCCATAATATCCGTCGCGTCGTCGGGCATGGCGTATCTTATGTTGTACTTAATCTTTTTCATAGTCGGCAGTTTATGCTTCTTTCATGAGCAGGTACATAACCGCTTTTTGTGCGTGCAGTCTGTTCTCGGCTTCGGGAAATACCCAAGATTGCGGCCCCTCGATAACCTCTTCCGTGACCTCTTCGCCGCGGTGTGCGGGCAGGCAGTGCAGGAATATAGCGTCGGGGTTAGCCTTTTTCATCATTGCGGCGTTGACCTGCAAGGGCATGAGCGCTTTTTCCTTTTCGGGATCCTTCGTCTGACCCATTGAGAAGAACACGTCGGTATATACGACGTCCGCTCCCTTGATAGCCGCTTCGACGTCCGAAGTAACGGTAACGTCGCCCGGTGCGCCGCGCTTTGCCGCTTCGACAATGGCGGGGTCGGGGCGGTGTCCTTCGGGGGAGCATATGCATACGTGCATACCCACTTTCGCACAGCCGAGCATAAGCGAGTTAGCCATATTGAAACCTTCGCCGAAGAAGGTGATTTTAAGCCCCTCGAGATAGCCGAACTTTTCATACACGGTGAGTATATCCGCGAGAACCTGGCAGGGGTGGAAGTCGTCGGTAAGTCCGTTAATAATGGGTATATGTCCGTACTTGGCGAGTTCGACGAGGTCGCTTTGCTTGAACGTGCGGATCATAATCCCGTCTATGTTCATGCGCTCGAGCACGCGAACGGTGTCCTTGATAGGCTCTCCGCGCCCGAGCTGTATGTCGTTGGTGGAGAGGAAGATGGGTGTGCCGCCGAGCTGGCGTATTCCCTGCTCGAAGGATATGCGGGTGCGGGTGGAGGACTTAGCGAAAATAAGCGCGAGCGTCTTGCCCTTGAGGTACTCGTGCGGGATATGCGCGTATTGCTTCTTTTTGAGGTCTATTGCGCACTTGAGTATCTCCCATATCTCCTCGGTCGAGTAGTCCATGAGAGTAAGCATATGCTTGTTTAGTATCTTGCCCGTAGGCTCGTATTCATTGAAAGTCATGATTTCGCTCCTTATATATTGTTATCGTTTAATTGCCCCGTTCGCCGTCAGATATTGGTGTTGGAGAAGATAGTCTCTAACTTCTCCGCCATGTCGTCGATTTCGTCGTGACTGATTACATAGGGCGGGGCGATACGCAGGGTATTATGCCCGCAAGTCCCGATTACCACGCCGAGGCTGAGCATTTTCCCGACCACTGTGGAAACGGGTATGCGCTCGTCGAGTTGTACCCCTTTGAGCAGTCCCTTGCCCCGTATGTCGAGGACGAATTTATGCCGAGCGACGGCGGAGGAAAGCGCGTCGGAGAGGTAGTCGCCTTTTTCGGTTATCTGTTCGAGAAGGTCGGTGTCCTGCAGCTTGCCGACGACGACGTTAGCCGCGGCGCAGGCGAGGGGGTTACCGCCGAAAGTCGTGCCGTGATCCCCGGGGCGGAAGGCGTCCGCCGCCTCTCCGCGGGCCAGACAGCACCCGATGGGCACACCGCCGCCAAGCCCCTTGGCAAGCGTCACGATATCGGGCTGTATGCCGTAGTG
>CANPYH010000146.1 GCA_947588325.1 uncultured Clostridia bacterium | reverse complement strand
AAGTGCTTGATATTGACTATCGCGCCCCTACCCTGCAATCCGAGGACTTCGCTGCAAAGCGCTCTGCCGCTGATGAAGGGATCTTCGGAGAAGTACTCCCAGTTACGTCCGCCGTATACCGAACGGTGCATTCCCGCGCCCGTGCCGTATATCTCGCCAACGCCGCTGTGTATCATTTCAAGACCGAACGCGTCGCCTACCTTTTGAATCAACGCGTCGTCGAAGGTGCTTGCGAGGAGTACGCCGTCGGGGAAGGACATGCTCGAGCCTATTCCCGGCGGGGTCTGTTCCTTAACGCCCGCAGGTCCGTCCTGTGCGTTGACGGAGGGCGAAGCCACGCTGGGTACGGCGCTTATGATGTGCGCGCCAACGCCGCAAAGCGTTATCGCTTCCTGCCAGGTTATCTGATCGAGAAGGTCGTCCCACATAGGATCGTCGTAGTCGAAGCCCCAAAGCATTGCGAGAGTGATCTGATCCGCTCTCTGCTTGCCGAAGGTGGGCATTACCGCGTCGGCAGCGACGGGAACGCCGTTAGCCGAGAAGTATTGCATATCCTCAATAATGCGGCGGTTCTTCGCGCTGAGCTGTGCGTTTTCGGTGGGATATGTGCCGCTCCAATCGTTACGGGAGAGGTACGTAACCGCGTCCTTCTGTGCGGAGGTGCCCGCATACAGTTTGACGTCGGCGTCGTCGAACCTGTTGGTGATCTTTACGTCCTTGTTGACGGTGGAGTATGCGAACTTCTCATAGTCGTCCTTGCCGACGTTGATTTCGTAAGTCATATCCGCGTTGCCGTCGGCGGGCTTGCCGAGGGAATCGACCATGCCGTTTGCCGACTTATAGCCCTTTTTCGCGAGTATGTTGTTAAGCGCGTCGTGTACGTCCGAACCGACTGCGAGGTAGTACTTACCCGCTTCGAGGATATACGTCTTTTTGTTGTAGCTGTCGTATGTCCTGAACTCGTTGCCGCTGACCTTAACCGTCACCGTCTCGCTTGCTTTGGGCTGGATTATGCCCGTCTTGCCGTATCCGCAAAGCTCGATAGCCGACTTTTCGATGCCATTCTGCTTGTCATAGTCGGTATAAGGCTTTTGCAAGTATACCTGCACGGGAGTTTTGCCCGCCACTTCGCCGTTATTGGTTACGGTCACGGTCACGTTGTAGTCGTCGCCGTTCTGCTTGACGGAGAAGTCGGAGAATGAGAACGTGGTGTAAGACAGTCCGTAGCCGAAGGGGAACTTGACGTTGTTTTCATACTTCCAGCTCTCGCCGCCGTCTACCACGCCGACTTTGCTGCTCGCATTGCCCCTGTTCATGACGGCGTCCTCATAACGCGTCTCGTAGTAGCGATAGCCGATGTATATACCCTCTTCGTACACTATGAATGCGTGGTTATAGCTATTGCTGCCTCTATTTTCCGCGGGGAGAGAATCGCCGTCGGTGAACTCGAAGGGACCTGTGTTGGCTACCGAAGGTGCGGAGTCGCCGTCATATGCGTAGGTATCCACGAGCTTGCCCGAGGGGTTGACCTTGCCGCTTATTACGTCGTAAAGCGCGGCGAAGGAGGCGTTACCGCCCATGCCCGCCCAAAGGCAGGAGTCTATGGAGTACTTACCCGCAAGGTTCTTCATTTGGAGCGGCGTACCCGAGTTGATTACGAGGATGAGCGACTTGAACGTGCCCTCGTCACGGAGACGGGAAAGCGCGATAAGCGTGTCCTGTTCGTTCTTCGTGAGGTCGAGATAGTTGTTGTCGATGTGCTTGTCATTGGTGTTCTTGCTCGTATCGAACCAGGTGTCGCCGTCCTCAGCGCCCGTACGGGATATTATGTATATCGCCGCGTCGCCGTATTCGGCAAAGGTGCTGCCGGCCGCCGTCTCCACTTCCGACCATGCCTTCTCGTTTACCTGAAACTCGCGGTAGTGGTTATCGTCGCCGTTGGGGTTGCTGAGCATCTTCCAGGCTTGGGTGTTTGCATAGCTGTCGAACAAGGTGCCGTTGATCTGGTATTTGCTTTCGGACTCGAACTGCGCTTTAAGATCGAGGAAGTCGCTCGTTCTGACCGAGACGTTGCCCGAGCCGAGACCTGTATACATGTAAGTCGCGGGCTTGGTGGACACGCCGAACAAACTCAGTTTGCCCCCTTCCTTGACGGGAAGCGCGTTGTTGTCGTTCCAAAGCAGTACCGCGCCGTCCGCAGCCGCCTCCTCGGAGACTTCCATGGAGTGCTTACGCATTGCCACGTCGTCGAGGGATCCGTCGGCTTTTTTGTAGTCGGACGGATACTCGTTGATAATCTGCTCCTGGTCGCCGTGAACGGGCTTATACGGGTTGAGACCGATTGCGTAGTTGATATTCTGCTCGTTTTCCTTACACACCGCATAGCCGACGACGAAAACCACGAAGGCTATTGCGAAGAACACGGACAGAAGTATCCAGATATATTTGTTAAATACTTTCACTCGGTCCCTCCCTTTGTTTTAGTTCCTGCTCCGACCTCGCTTTCTTCTTCGTCATAACGGCAAGCACTATGAATGCCGCGCATGCGAGCGCGAAAACGATATCCAGCACGAACAGCAACGTCTGCCACCAGGTTGCAAAGATCCCGGAAGCACCGTTGGTTTCCGCCTCTATTCTCGACGATATCACGTTAGCCAATATGACGGCGAGCGTCAGATAGAATACCGTTATGCCGCTGAGACCGGCGAAAAATGCGAATAGTTTACTTCTCTTCATTTTCCCTCCTTTTCGGGTGAATTTCAAGTCTCGGACTTGATACTGCAAGGGTAGCCGAAAACGAAGGAACAGTCAATACCTTCTGCATATCCTTCGGTTTGAGGTGAACGAATTATGGTTTTTACTTCTTTTCTGCGGGTATGGGAAGAAAGATGGCGACGCGAAAAATACCGCCCTCCGCCGTGACGGAAAGTTCGCCGCCGTACTGCTTGACTATCATGGACACGCTGAGCAGTCCGAAGCCGTGATAGTTGCTGTCTCCCTTGGAAGTTTTGGGCAGTCCGTCGCTGAATTCGACCTG
>CANPYH010000145.1 GCA_947588325.1 uncultured Clostridia bacterium | reverse complement strand
GCATATCACACCTCCCCTTTTTTAAGCAGGTTGCACGTCGCTTCTCTCGCTCTCTGCTCGAAGTCGGCGTACATTCTCCCGCGGGACATAGCCTCGTCGAAATCGACGGTGAACGCGTCGAAATCGGGTCCGTCCACACACGCGAACTTGGTCGAACGCTTGCCTTCGTTATCAACGACGGTCAGTCGGCAGCCGCCGCACATTCCCGTACCGTCTATCATTATCGGGTTCATAGACACGATCGTCTTTTGGTTATAAGGCTTGGTGGTGAGCGTGACGAATTTCATCATAATTACAGGCCCGATAGCTATAACCACGTCGAACCTCTCCCCGCTTTCGAGGAGCTTGGCGAGGGGGGCGGTAACTACGCCCTGCTCTCCCCAACTGCCGTCGTCGCTCATTTTGAACAGCCTGCCCGAAGCGCGTGCAAATTCGTCCTCGAGAATGACGAGGTCCTTGTTTCTGAACCCTATAATAGAGGTCACTTCGCAGCCGAGTTCGTGCAGTTTTTTTGCCACGGGATAGGCTATTGCGCAGCCGACGCCGCCGCCGACTATCGCCGACTTCTTCACACCTTCGGTCTCCGTCGGGTTGCCGAGAGGTCCGACGAAATCGGTTATGTACTCGCCCTGCTTCTTTGCGTTGAGCTTGGCTGTGGTTGCGCCGACTATCTGGAAGATAATATCCACCGTGCCGACTTGTCTGTCATATCCCGCTATGGTGAGGGGGATACGTTCTCCGTCATCATCCACACGGAGAATGATAAACTGCCCAGGCTCGGCCTTTCTCGCTACGAGGGGCGCGTCTATCGACATAAACGTCACCGTGGGATTGAGTTCCCTTTTTTCTACAATCTTATACATATTTAATCCTTGGTGAGACGGTGTAGTCTCTTCGGGTCGAATTAAAATTCCCCCGCATTTTGAATTATATACCCTTATCGCTCATTTGTCAATCGTGTTTTTATCATTTTGCGCGGGTATATTCCGAAAGTTCGATAGCTGTTTTGGCGGAAATGTACTTCGCTCCCGCCGAAACGCTGACGCTCCCTCCCGCGGTTACTTCGTCGATATACCCCGCCACGCGCGCGCATAACGCGCCGACGCTCTCCAGCCCCGAATAGCCAGACAGCGCAGCCGAGTATAAGGCGAGCGTTCGGACGGACAGGCTCTCGCTCGTTCGGTACTCGTCCAACTCCCGCCAGATCTTTTCCGCACCCGTCACCGTATCCAACACGGCGGCAAATGCTTCGACGCACTCTTCCGCGCACTCCCCGTCGAACTTAACCGCGCGGATCGATACGACCTGCACCTCGGCGTTTAGCCGCTCTGCCACCCCTTCGGCGTCGGTGCGCGACGAGTACAGCGCATACACCTCGAAAAAGCCGTCCTCCGCCGCGAGCACACAGCCCGCTCTCCCCTGCGTTCGCCCCGCCTCCGCCGCGTCCGTTGCCGCGCGAAGGGTGGAGTAAGTCTTGCCCGCCGCGTAATATTCCGTCGCGCCCGAGTCCGAGCGGAAAAAGCCGAGATTGCCGAGCAATATAATACCGCCGCAAGCGAGCGCGGTCAGGACGCATATCACTATCACGGCGGCTACGGCTTTGGCAAGTACGCCTCGGGGCTTGCGATATTCCTTCATACTTGCATTTATATGAAAAAAAGTCGGGGCATATTCCGACATTATCTGCGCACGAGCCGCATAATGAGACGCACGAGGGCGGCGACGGCGAGCATGGCGAGGGAAAGCGACAGCGAGAGCGTCATAAAGCAGGACAGGAACACCCCGCCTTCGACTATGGCGGCGGTGGCGTTCGAGAGTATGGGCACATTGCAAAAGCCCTGTATAAACATAAAGATAAGGTCGAGCGCGAAGAGAATAACCGCGATAAAGATTAAGCCCGTGAGCGAGCACCTGATATCCTGCGGAGAGAGCGTGAGGTGCAAGGCTATGCATATGGAGAGGACGAGGAAGAGATACCACCAGCCGTTAGCGAAGTTGGCGGGGGCAAAGACGATGGGAAAGGTCTTGCCGAACATGGCGAGGACGGAGAGCGCAACCGTCTCCCCCGTCGCGGCTTGGGTTATCTCCCCCCACATGGTCATAAACGAGGCGTTGGCGAAGCAGGCGAATAACAGGAGAATAACGCCGCTGCCTATCACGACGGGCGCGGTGCCGATAAAGAAATTGCCTATTTGCTGCCAGAAATTGCGAGGGTTGTAGGTGTGGTCGACATAGCCGAGTACTCCGTCGTCGGATATGCGGTAGAAACTGATCCCCGTTATCTTGTGTCCGAATATGATACACATGAGGGCGTGAGAGCCTTCGTGTATAGGCGTGCCTATAAGCCCCGTGGCGTAGCATACGGCGGGACGGTCGCCCGAAAGTTTGTATACGCCCTTGTTAGTCAGGTAAATAAGTAGTCCGAACGCGAGTACGGCGCCGACGGTAAAGACTGATTGCATGAGATATGAGACTATGAGATCTATTACCATAACTCTATCGGTACACCTCTTTTTGCATATTCGGCGTTTAATTCACGGGCGGCGGGCGCGTCGGGGTCGCTCTCCACTACTATGGTGCGCGGAGAGGGAAAATTCGCGGCTTCGTATGAGACGAGTAAGGCGGAAGCGCCCGACATAAAGGGACAGGGCGCAATATCCCCGTATGGCGCATAGACAAAGGAGTTGCCGCCCTCGGTCACCTTCACGGCGTAACGATCCCCGCCGACGCGCATAAACTCGAGCTCCATGCCCGCAAGTAAGCAACGGAGCGAGGAGTTAATAACCCTGACTTCGAGATTGGCCGCTTTGAGCAGGGAGAAACGCTCGGACGGGGCGGACGGCGCATACACGACAGGTGCGGCGATGAGAGACAGCGCGAGTATGTCAAGGCTGTGGTCGTAGCCGAGATCGGGCAGGATAAACGCCGCGATGTCCCGCGGGTGGGAGTAAGTCAGCAAGGCGGATAACGCGCCCGAGCCAAGTCCCAACGCCACTTTGCCCGCACCGCCGCAGGCAATGCAACAGCCCGTCGCCTCCCCCGCCTTCGGGTATTTTGCGTATGTTCCAACGGGTAGTATCGTCATAAGTG
>CANPYH010000144.1 GCA_947588325.1 uncultured Clostridia bacterium | reverse complement strand
TGACAATCCCCTCAGTCTGCCTGACGGCAGACAGCCCCCCTTACTAAGGGCGGCCCACACTCATTCCCGACTTTTCGGGAAAAATGTTAATAAATTCGTATCATTACAAGGGTGTTGTTTCTTGCTTCGGAAGCGACTGACCTGTGTGGCCGCCCGAAGTCGAGGGGGGGCTGGCGCAACTTGTTGCGCCTGAGGGGATTGCTACGTCAGCTACCCGAAAAGCAACATATTACTCATAAAGTGAGTTGTTCTATCAATCAAAACCTATAACGACGAACCAACTTGCAAGAGTCACCGAGAGAAATTTATCTCACCCAACCCGAACGCGGCAAAGTTTTTTGCGAATGGGGGTTGCAATATTCCAAAAATGTGATATAATGTAACAACAGGGAGGGCGGACGAGTGAAGATTCGGCGCAGGTGGATTCGACCGGTATTACTTATAGTCGTGGCGAGTGCAATACTCGGCGCGGCGTTCTCCTTCGCGCAATTCGGCGCAGCGGCACATGCCGACGCCTACTCCCTCTCGTATAATCCCTACTCCGCCACCGCTCCCTCCCTCTACAATAACTCCTCGTCCCTGACAGATAATTCCGCCGCCCAAGAGAGCGGGAAAAGGCTGAGCCGCGAGGACGTAAACGTCGACGGCACGACCCCCCGCGAAAAGTTCGAGAAGCTATTGACCGTCGACACCGACTACATAGCCGCCGAGTGGCCGATTTATTCGAGCAACGACTACGGGATCACGAAAGTCCGCAACCAAGGTGGCCACCTGCTTTGTTGGGCGTATGCGGCCATGGGTTGCCTCGAAACCTCGCTGTATCGGCAAAAACTCGAGGACCCCGACAAACCCATAATCAAAGACGGAATCGGTTATGCCAAGATTCCCGACGGCTGCATGTTAGCCAAAGCGTCGGTGGGTAATTTCGACGACCCGCTCGACCTTATCGACGTGGATAACGTCAACTTCGGCAAGACGTTTAACGATAGCAATTCGAGCATATGGGACACGGGCGGGCACTTCACGCGCTCGTCCATCACCCTCAGCCGCTGGTTCGGCGGGCTTAATGTTTACGACAAAGACTGGACGGGGTACGGGCGGTGGAAGATGCGCGACGCTATCACCTGCCCCTCCGACGACAGAGCGGCGATTAAGCGGCTTGTAGCCGAATACGGCGCGGTGCACTTCGTATATCGTTCCTCGGACAACCTGATAAACCAGGAGTATTACCTCGCGCGCGGGGGTTGGTACGATACCAACCACGCCAGCGTTATTATCGGGTGGGACGACACCGTGCCCGCGCAAGCCTTTAACGACAGCGGTTACCCCGAAGTCGTGCAGAACGGCGCCTGGATAGTTATGAACACCTGGGGCAGCGGAGCGCACGGCGGCGACGGAATATACTACCTGTCCTACCAATCGTACATATCCCAGACGACGGCATATGTCGCCATGGACGCCGCGGACTACGATTATAACTACCAATACAGCGGCAAGATAATAAGCACGGGCGCGCTCGGTCTGCCCGCCCTCTCCTCGAGCGACGGGGAGTATCTCGCGATATACCAAGCGCGAATGGGCACGGACGAGAAGGTCGAGACGCTTAAAGGCGTGGGGCTGGGCGTCAGCGGCGAGAACGCAAGCGCGACGGTGCGCATATACTCCGTCGGCGGCGACGTGCGCAATCCCGACGCAGTGGAATTCGGCGAGCCCGTCTCGGTCACTCGGCGTTCTTTCGAGCACACAGGGTTTTATACCGTCCCCCTCGATACGCCCGTACCCCTCGCTCGCGACGAGTGGTACGCCGTGCAGGTAACGATGGAGGGCGGCGAGGTTATTTACGACACCGACGCGGCGTTATACTCGGATAACGACCTCACCTTTACCAAGTCGGGGAGCAGCTGGAAAAACGCGGACAATAGCCGCAACGGCGTACTCGCCATCAAGGGATTTACCAAGCTCGAAGATCCGCCCGAGCCTGTCGACATATCCGAGGGATATGAGATAACGCTTGCGGGCGATTGCACATATACGGGCGAGGAAATACGCCCTGCCGTCACCCTCCGAAGCGCGGAGGGCGAGACCGTCTCCCCCGCCTATTACTCCGTCGCATACTCGGATAACGTCGAGGTCGGCGAGGCTGCGGTGGAAGTAACGGGACGGGGCGCGTGCAGCGGGAAGTTGGAAACGACCTTCGCCATTACCGCATTAGACATATCCGCCGCGGATATCGAGCTGGATAACGATAAGTTCGTCTATACGGGCAGCGCGCACACCCCCGTTCCCATGACGATTAACGGGCGGGCGGTTACCGCGGATAACTACACCCTCTCCTACTCGCGCAATGTCGGAGCGGGCACGGGGCAGATTACCGTGCAAGGCAAGCGCAATCTCACGGGCGAAAAAACGCTTTCCTTCGATATTGCAAGGGCGGAGCGCGGGGAATTGAATATTGTATTGGAGAGCTGGACTTACGGTTCCGCCGCTCCCGAACCGAGCGTCGTTTGCTCGGACGGCGAACTCGGCGAAGTCACCTTCGCTTACGGCAGCGCGGAGACGGGGCCTTGGAACGCGGCCAAACCGACGGACGCGGGGACGTATTACGTCAAAGCGGATATGGCGGCGACGGCTAACTACACGGCAAAACAGGCGGTGCGGCGGTTCGTCATATCCCCCGCCTCGATTGAGGGCGCGACTGTGTCGGGAGTGACCGACGCGGTGTATAGCGGCAACGAGATCTGCCCGAAACCGACGGTGGCGCTCGGCGGGGTAACGCTTAGCGAAAACCGCGACTATACCCTCTCGTATGCGGATAATACCGACGCGGGGCGGGCGACCGTGACCGTTACGGGACGGGGCAACTACGCGGGCAAGGTGACGACGCACTTCGAGATAACGCGGGCGGCGGGCGAAGCGACGGTGACTATCGAGGATTGGGCGTATAAAGAGGACGCGCCCACGCCTATGGCGATCTCGGCGACTAACGGGTCGCCCATATTCTACTACAAGCCGAGCGGGGCGAGCGACGAGGAGTATTCGCTTAACCCGCCCACCCTGCCGGGAAAATATACGCTTAAAGCGGTGTATCCGCA
>CANPYH010000143.1 GCA_947588325.1 uncultured Clostridia bacterium | reverse complement strand
GACGTTTTCGAAACGCTTAAAAAACTCTCCGCCGAAAAACTCGTCATTGTCGTATCGCATGACAGGGAGTTCGCCGAGCAGTACGGCGACCGCATAATCGAGCTGAAAGACGGCAAGGTTATTTCGGACGTGAGCAAAAGATACCGCGAAGCCGAGCAGGTCAGCGGCAATGTGCGCAAGATTGACGATAACACTGTCGAACTGAGCGGCGAACTGACCGAAGAGGAGTTTCGCGGCGTATATGAAATGGTTAAGTCTCAGGGCGGACATATGCTGCTTTCCTCCGATCCCGAGCAGGTGGAGCGGTTCAAAGCGGCGAACCGCATTTCTCCCGAGGGCAACCGCGAATACTTCGACGACACGACGAAGGCGGATATACCCGAAAAACAGAGCGAGAGCGCCGACTTTTATAAGTCGCGAATGCCCATAAAACACGCTATAAAGATGGGCGCGGTCAGCTTAAAATCGCGACCCTTGCGCTTGATACTCACCGTGCTTTCGTCGGTTCTTGCATTTGCATTGTTCGGCTTTGTCTCGACGGTGGCGCTTTATGACGTTAATTACACCGTATCAAGCGCGCTCGAAGGTACGGCTTACGACTCCGTAGTGCTGGAAAAGTTCTACCAAGTCAAGCAAGATATTTACAACGAATCGCTGCATGGTAAATACGAAATGCAGGTAGAGCACCTTAAGAGCGATATAAGAGAGGCGATCGAAGAGGGCGAGCTTGACAAGCTCAGCGGCGGCGGGCTGAAGTTCGCGGGCGTATACGGTCCGAAAGGTTCCGCGCAAGACGGCGTTTCGCGTAGTATAAACATAGAAAACCTCGACTATAGTGACAAGTCGGCCTATTGTTCTCTCGGCTCCTCCTTCAGAGGCTTTTGCGACGCGGGAGAGGAGTACCTTTTCAAAGTGTTCGGGCAGGGCGCACGCCTGGCGGGTCGGTATCCCACGGGTCCGCGCGAACTCGCCGTGTCCGAGTATATGTACGGGGCGATTGCCGCGAACCAATTGCTCGAAACGGAAGGGGATACGACCGTCATGGTAGAAATCGAGTCATACGACGACCTTTTGGGACAAACGCTGGTCGTTGACGGCGACGAGTACACCGTGACGGGAATTTATCGCACGGGGTCTATCGACGAGCGCTTTGACGTGTTAAAAAAAATCGTGGGTTATCCGTCCGATAAAAAGAACAGCGACCTGTTCGACGAGTTTGTCGAGGTATACAGTTACAGTTTCCACACAATGGCTTATGTGTCGGACAGTTTCCGCGCCTCATTCGACGCTGAGAGCGCGTCTACTCCCATGAACACTTCGGAAGCGAAAGCACTCTTTACTTTTGCGGATATATACGACACAAACGGCGGTCATGACAACATATATTTCGAATGTCTCTTTTCGGAGTGGATGGATTACTTCGCCGATTATATAACGGCGTATGACATGACGGGGCAAAAACGGGACAGCGACGTAATTAAAAATATGGCGGATGACGAGATCTGGTTCCCGCTTGGTCAATTTGCCAACCGTCTGGGCCATTTGGCTGAGGCAAAACCGAGCGACAACGATACACCGTACAAATTGTCGCACCCCGATTTTCTGGAGGCTTATACAAAACTGGAAATTATCACGACTCCCAATTTGGATGTGGATCTTGACGATTACACACTCACCGATGAGGATATGAAGGTACTGATCCGCGCGTTAAACGACGATTGGGGCAAATGGGTAAAGGGCAGCGAGGGCGAGTATGGCAAGATTGGCGACGGCGACAAGTTTTACTACAAGGGTGGCAGTCTGAAAATCGCGGGCGTATATTTCATGCCCGAAAGACCCGGCGGTGGCGATAGTGGTCGCTATATCGTTACAAGGAACTTTTTTGTGGCCAACGCTTCGTCTTACAGCATATATAATGAGGTGGAAAGTACCAAGTACGTTTCGAGCGGAAAGGGCGTATATGCCGCCATGATCTCGCCGTTGACGACGAGCAGAGGCATGCTTAATCATGTGCTCGGGTATGACAAACCCGCTTCCGACGACTCCCTGTTCATGATGTCGGGCAACGCCACATTCAGCGACGCGCAATCAAAGGGAGAAATGTTCGCGGAGTATTTATGGATCTACCTGCTCGCCGCGCTGGTAATGGGTATAATCGCGGGGCTGTTCCTGTTTAACTATATATCCGTTTCAATAATGGATAAGCAGCGCGAAGTCGGCATTTTGCGGGCATTGGGCGCAAAGGGCACCGACGTATTCAAGATTTTTGTGTCCGAGAGTATCATTCTCGCGCTGATATGTGCGCTGGTCGCAATGGTGCTGGCGATAATAGCCTGCGTAGTCGGCAACTACTTGTTCGCGACAAGCGCGCTCGCTATACAAGTGTTCCACTTCGGCTTCCTTAACGCCCTGATACTGTTCGGGCTTGCTATACTCGTCGCCGCTTTGGCAACGATCTTGCCCGTCTACTTCGCGGCAAAGAAAAAGCCCGTCGACAGCATTCGCTCATTATAACCGCATTATACAATACAAAGTAGCAATATAAATACCCGAAATACCAAGGCGACCCACCTTGGTATTTTTTATGTCTGCAAGTATTATATCAACAGTCCTAATCGCCATACTATTTTCGTTTCAAGCAAGACAATCCCCTCAGCCACGGCTATGCCGTGCCAGCCCCCTCGACTTCGGGCGGCCACATTCGCTCCCGACTATTTGTGCTCTTCAATCTTTCGGGGCGGCACACATTCGTCCCCGGCTTTTCGGTGTGGCACACATTCGCGCCCGACTTTTCGGGGGATATTTTGCTTAACTTGTTTAGTTACGAGAGGTGTTGTTTCTTGCTTCGAGCGTAACTGTCCTGTGTGGGCCGCCCGAAGTCGAGGGGGGCTGTCTGCCGTCAGGCAGACTGAGGGGATTGTCTTGCATGGCACAAAGTTAGTTATTCAACCCCACACAACCCCATAACAAAAAATTGAAAAGTTTTTTCAGTTTTTTTGGAAAGGAGTTATAGGGGGAAACCTTTTTTTGCCAAAAAAAGGTTTCCCCCTGCAAAACTCTTTTCCGGCAAAAAATGCAAACAAAGTGAAAAAGTTTTGCAATTGATAATGGGTAGGGGGGGGTTATAATATCAAAAAAGGGGTGTAGCC
>CANPYH010000142.1 GCA_947588325.1 uncultured Clostridia bacterium | reverse complement strand
CTGTCGTGCTGTAACATCTCGCGGGAAATGTTAAGCGACAGGTCGGAGGAATCGACTACGCCCCGCATAAAGCCGAGATAATCTGGTAGCAACTTCTCGCATGTGTCCATGATAAGCACGCCGCTCGAGTATAATTGCAACCCGCGCTTGAAGTTCTTGGTATAGTAGTCGTATGGCGGGGCTGACGGCACGAAGAGCAATGCGGTGTAGGTCACCGCGCCCTCCATGTTGGCGGTTATTATCTTTGCGGGCGGCTCGTATGCCGCGAACTTATCCGAATAAAAGGAATTGTATTCCTCGTCGGTCACTTCGCCCTTCTTGCGTTTCCACACGGGCACCATGGAGTTAAGCGTCTCCACAACGACCTCTTTCCCGTCGGGCTTGCCGTCCTCCGTCGTCTTTTCCCGCTCTACTTCCATAGTTATGGGGTAGCGGATATAGTCGGAGTAGTGCGTTACAAGTCGGCGAATGGTGTACTCTTCGAGGTAGTCGGAATATTTTTCGTCGCCGTCCGCCTTGAGTTTAAGCGCGACCGTCGTGCCGCACTCCTCTCGCTCGGCAGGCTCTATGGAGTACCCGCCCGCGCCCTTGCTCGACCACTTGTGCGCCTCGCTCTCCCCGTATTTGCGGGAGATAACGACGACTTCCTCGGCTACCATAAAGCAGGAATAGAAGCCGACGCCGAACTGCCCGATAAGCGACTCCGCCGTCTCCGCCTCCTTTCGCTTGAAGTCCAACGTCCCGCTCTTGGCTATCGTGCCGAGATTGGCTTCCAGCTCGCTCTCGGACATGCCTATGCCGTTGTCCGACACCGTGAGAGTGCGCGTAGCCTTGTCCGCTTCTATCCTGATAGCGAAGTCGCGCGCCGCCTCGCCGTCGGTAAGCGAAATAAAGTGCAGCTTGTCGATAGCGTCGGACGCATTGGAGATTATCTCGCGAAGGAATATCTCCTTGTTTGTGTAGATCGAATTGATCATGAGGTCGAGGAGCCTTTTGCTCTCCGCCTTGAATTGTTTCAATGCCATTTGTTCACCTCGTAGTCTTTGGTATTGTACACCCTCTCCGCACCGTTGTCAAATATTTTAAGCGCGAGGTCTCCCCCCGCGCTTAAATTCCCTTCGCACTTCGCGTATTACTTAAACAATAAGAAGCTCTTTGATAGTATCTATCTCTTCGGCTGTCACACCTATCTCGTTAATGAGGTAGTTCTTCGTCTTTTCGCTCAGCGTCGCGCCGTTATACTCGTCCAACATTTTGCCGTATGTGTTCGTTATTTTGGTAATAGACCGCGCTCCCGTTATGTTCCCGAGATTGGAGAACATGTAGTCGCGGTGCAAGCCCTCTTTACCCACGCCGAGCAGCGCGTTCACGAGATAGGCAAGCACGCCCGTCCTGTCCGTGCCGATATTGCAGTGGAAGATTATGGGGTAATTCTCTTCGTGCGCGAGATAGGAGAAAAATTCCTTGACCTTATCCTTGTTACGGGAGGCGAGGTTATTACTGTCGTTCTCCGTACCTATACTCCACTCCATGGGCATTTGCACGTATTTAACACCATCGCCCAGCGGACCGTTACCGCCCGCAAGAGGGAGATATCCCACTTCGTCGTTATCCGTTCTGCGAAGGTCGATCTCCGACTTGATACCGAGCTGCTCGAGCATGGTCTTTTTACCCTCGGCGGTTATGCACTCGGTGTACTTGGCGGGATAGTAGTTATCCGCATTGCCGATATTCAGCCGCCCGCAACGATATATCATACCCTGCTTAACGTGCCCGCCGTCCTCGGTCTCCCAGCCGCCGATATCCCGCATATTGGTAACGCCGTCAACGTATATGTTGCGCATGTAGTCGGTGGTGCGGAAGTATTGCGTCGGCGAAGTCGCCTTGCCCTTTTGGTCCTCGACGGTCACCCTCCAATAATACTCGGTGCCGACATAGAGGTTATATAACTCGCACGACGTTGCCGTCGTGGCTATGGTCGTCGTTTCGCTCTCGGGGAAGGCTTGAGAGGTGCTTATTTCTACCGTATAGCCTTTGAGAGAAGCGGGCTCCTTTTCGAGCGAGGTCGCCGTCCACTTCAGCGTTACGGCGTTGGGCAAGCTCTCCTCCGCGCCCGATACAAACTCCAAATTGTCATAGTCCGAACTTGCGAGGTACTCCGCCTGTTTTTCGGTGTGGAAGTCCACTTTGTCGCCGAGATCGGGAATGTCCCAGCTGTAGTTCGGAGCGCCGCACGCCGAAAAAACGGCAAGTACCGCTATCAGCAGGGCGCAAAGAGACGCACCGAATATCCGCCTAAAGGTTTTCATAATACCCACCCATCCATTTTAATTTTTGTAATTGTATTGTAACACAAGTATTGGCATATGTCAATACCGTTTTCGGAAATAAGGCTACACTTTCCCTTTTGCCGCATATATTCTATATAAGGGAGGCGCGGTCTGCATTACACACCCGTTTTCGGAATTTACCGACCTGCATTCATCAGCGCGGCAGCCCCCACCGCCCGAGGCGATTATGGAAAGAGCGAAGATATACTATGATTTTATAGCCGAGTTCGACTGCGTTTATCTCATTAACGGTGCGTTCAACGAGAAAGCGCGGGTAATTACCTACCCCGCCGCAAGCCCGCTATACGTCACCGTATTGCCGCTTAAAGCGTTGCTTCTGCCCTACACCGTCAAGCTCGCGGGGGGCAAGGTGCTGTCCAATGCCGAACTCGCGGTGAGTTACGAGGTTGCGGACGGGCACTTCGCGGTCAGGCTCGCCGAGCGGCACAATTACGTCTACTCCCCCGCCTGCGTACAGTCGCTGAACCCGCGCGGGGGCAGGGAGTGCAGGTTCTACCGCGCGGTCAAGGCGGGAGACTTTGCCGCCGCACGCAAGATGATGACGGCGGAGCTATCCGAGTCCGCCTCCGACGACGACCTTGCCGAGTTCTTCGCGCCTTATGCGGATATTATCGAGAACCGCTTTGCCGACCTCTCGGGCGGGTTCTTCCTCATTAACAAAAACACCTCGCGGGGCGAGGCGTTCGATTTCGTCCTTTCGGGCGATAAGATATCGGATATACGCGAGCGAAATTAGCCCCCACCGCCAAAGCGGGCTGTACCGAATAAGCCACTGCCGCGAAGCGGGCAAAGTCAGTCCCCACTGCCGCGAAG
>CANPYH010000141.1 GCA_947588325.1 uncultured Clostridia bacterium | reverse complement strand
AATGTGTTTTTAAGGGGGAAACCTTTTTGTGAACAAAAAGGTTTCCCCCTTAAACCCCTTTCCAAAAAAACTTAAAAATCTTTTCTTTTTATCTCGTTATGAGATTGTGCGGAAGCGAATAACTAACTTGTAATGATACAAGACAATCCCCTCAGTCTGCCTGACGGCAGACAGCCCCCTTCGACTTCGGGCGGCCCACACCTTGCGCCTTATTTGTCACACTATTCAATCTTTCGGGGCGGCACACATTCCTTCCCGACTTTTCGGGGATATAGTTACTTAACTTGTATCATTACAAGATTGTTGATTATGTGCCCGAAACTCGGGTAGCAGGTGTGGCCGCCCGAAGTCGAGGGGGCTGGCGCGTAGCGCCTGAGGGGATTGTTACAGTAACACCACAGAAAAAGCATCCTATACGTAATAGAGTGCTTTACATCATTAAATATATCTTCTTGCACAGCCTGAAACGTACAAGCTCCGGCGCGGCATGAGCGAACTCAGAGCGGGAGACGGAACTTCGCAAGGTCGCATAACAAAAAACGGAGAGGGCTTATGAAAGAAAGCACACTCTCCGCACAAAAAGGAGTCCGGGTAATCAGATTATCTTGTCGCAACGGCGTTGTTTACGGCGCTTTGAGCCAAGCAAATGCTGATAATCTCAAAACCGATCAAGGTCAGTAACAGGTATACCAATCCCGAACCGTTGGATCCTTTAATCTCGCCCGCTTTTTCACCGAGCTTGTAGACCCAATAGAGGCCATAGATACCGAACGTAATAATCGTGAACAGCAATGCTTTCCCGCCGCTTGCCGTCTTTGTCTGAGCAAGTTCGTTGGTATCGTTGGTAAGAACTACATACCAATAGAGGTAGTAGATACCCGCAGTGATTATGCTTGCAAAAACAGCAAAAACCACGCTTCTCTTCTTGACGTTTCTCATGTTTTCCTCCTTATAAGTATAGTTTTTTTATACACTCGGAATCGTTTCTGAGCGATTTTCCGAAACTGTTAAGCATGCTGAATAAGCGGTCCACGGACATATTCTTCTCTCTCGCGGCGTGCTCGCGCAGGAACACCTCGTCGGCAAGCCGCGCCGTTTCCTCTCTGCCAAGCCCGTCCACGCTCGCCAATTCCCCGCAAATAAGTTTGCCGTATTCATATCCCGAAGCAATCATTTTCTCCACGTACTCGACCGAATAATTGTAGTGTTGCTTGTCAAAGTTATTGTGATAGGATACGTCTATATCGAGAATGGGTATTCCGCTCGTAAACTCACGGCGAAAGTCGTATCTTGCGTCGAAATGCAAAGCGAGTATCAGGTCGAGGTCAGCGCCATATTTATCTACAAACCCGTTGCTTCTGTGCAGTATGGGGAATATGGGGATATTGTCCACCGCCCCGCCGTCGAAAGCCAGCCTGCCGTTCAATAAATTCGGGCAAATACGCAAAAAGGGGAAGTTTGTCGCGGCGCGTATGTACTTTTTCCAAAGCGGTATGTAATTGCCGTATATCTCGTAATACTCCACGGAAAATATCGGGAAGTAGCACACGGGAAAGTACAGCGGTATGTTCAACCTGTCTCCGATGGAGATAAACCCTTCGAGCAGACGTGAGAGCAGGTTTTTAGCAAACACCTGGATAAACAGCTCCCAATTCTTATTGATGTTGATTCGCTTGTATAGATATTCAAGCTCGTCCAACTTACCCGAACAGAGCGCGTAGCCCGTGAATATTCCCGCCGACGAGGACGACACAACGCGGATATCGAACACTTCGGGCTTTTCGCAAAGTGCGCGGACAAACCCGACTTGATATGCACACTTGCTTATGCCGCCCGACAGCACCAATCCGAGTTTCAGGATTCGCCCTCCCCGCTCCCGTTGTCGGCATTGTCCTTACGAAGTGCGTTGCCGATTTTGGTTATCGCGCTCTCGGCTTGCGCCCCGATCTTACTCGCCTCGGTGCGAACGGTATCGCGAGCCGCCGATATGAACGCGCCGATTTTCTCCGCTACGCCTGACTTGCTCACCTCGTTCGAAAGCCGCGCAATCTCTCGGTCGATGTCCTTTGCGCAACCGATGAACTCTTCCATGCAACGCGCGTATCCCAACCGACCGATATTGATAATAAGCCGACGAAGGGCGCTCGCCGTATCTTCGATAAAACAGAGCATTCTCAAATAATTAAGCTCGTCATACATTCGCTCGTTCGACTTCGCGCCTTTCAGGTATACGCCTATCACTGTGCGCGAACACTTGAGTATGCGCTTATTATCTCCCGACAGAATGACCGTTTCCGCCGCTGCCCGCACCTTCTTCAAAGTGCAAATTATGTTTTCGATACCCGTTCTTTCAGCCTTTTCCATACTATCTTCTGAATGTTTTAGTATTTTTATTTCTAATAATCGTATTATATAGTAAATATTTAGGAATGTCAAGGATTTTAGTAATTTTTTTGGAATAATTTAGGTAAGGAGGCAAAATTATGGTGTTAAAGATCAAGGAGTTGAGAGAGGAGAGCGGAATGACGCAGAAAGAGCTTGCGAGCAGGATAGGCAATCTGCAACGCAATGTCAGTAATTGGGAGAACGGGATAAGCGAGCCCGATTGCAAAACGTTGATTGACATTGCCGATGTATTCGACGTGTCGCTCGACGAGCTGTTAGGGCGCGAGAGAACGGTCGGTGCGGTCAAGGAAAACACCGTCGAAAAGACTATTATGGGCAAGCTGCGCAAACTCACCGCAGAACAAAAAGACGCAATCCTCAGGCTGATAAACAGCTTCACTGAATAATTTTTATTGTAAATGTGTTTTTAAGGGGGAAACCTTTTTGTGAACAAAAAGGTTTCCCCCTTAAACCCCTTTCCAAAAAACTTAAAAATCTTTTCTTTTTATTTTGTGATGGGGACTGTGTGAGATTGAACAAATGAATTTGTTTGTTACAGGACAATCCCCTCAGTCGGACTTCGTCCGACAGCCCCCCCTCGACTTCGGGCGGCCCACAACTTGCACCTAACTTGTCGCACTATTCTATCTTTCGGGGCGGCACACATTCGTTCCCGACTATTCGGGGAAAAAGTTACTTAACTTGTATCATTACGGGAGGTGTTGTTTCTTACTTCGAGCGTAACTGTCCCGTGTGGCCGCCCGAAGTCGAGGGGGGCTGGC
>CANPYH010000140.1 GCA_947588325.1 uncultured Clostridia bacterium | reverse complement strand
CACCATTAGCTCAGTTGGTAGAGCACCTGACTCTTAATCAGGGTGTCCGGGGTTCGAGCCCCCGATGGTGTACCAGAAAAACCCGAATGCGCGAAGTGCGGTTCGGGTCTTTCTTTTGCGGGGGAGAGTACGCTTAATCGGACGAATTGCAATGATATAGTGCCGCTTTTGCAATTTACTTTATCGCGGAGGTGCGGTATAATAAGAGTGGAGACGGAGCGCGAAATGAAGGGAAGGGCGAAAAAGTTATGGATAGTGGCGATATGTTTGCTGATTGCGGCGAGCGCGGCATGGGCGTTTTCGGCGTGCGGCGAAGTAACTCCGCCTCAACCAGAGGCCGTGCGCTATGCCGACTTCGGCGCGCTCGGCGACGGCGTTACCGACGACTTTGCCGCCATTAAGTCCGCGCACGACTACGCGAACGAGAAGGGACTTTCCGTCCGTGCGGAGGACGGCGCGGTGTACTACATAGGCGCGCATACCGACACCGTAAAGATCAAAACGGACGTGGACTTCGGAACCGCCGAGTTTATTATAGACGACCGCGACGTTACTGTCGACGACAGGGGTTGGGACATATTCGAGATAGCGCCCGACCGCGCCTCGCGTAAGATCGAAGTGCCCGAGGGCTACTCGCTCACGGCGGGGCAAAAGAACGTCGGTATGACCTTTGCCGAGCCGACGCTGCTATACATAGTAAACAGCCACAAGAAGGACTATATCAGGTACGGGCTTAACGAGAACAGCGGCTCGAACAGACAGGAAATAATACTCGTCGACGAGTCGGGTAACGTAGACGCCGACACGCCCATACTTTGGGACTATACGCAGGTGACGGCAATGACGGCGTACTCCGTGACCGACGCGCCTATCACGGTGCAGGGCGGGACGTTTACCACCATAGCCAACAATGCGGAGATAAGCGCGAAATACTACGCTCGGGGAATAAACATAACCCGCTCCAACACCACCCTCTTCAACGTCGCCCACCATGTGACGGGCGAGGGGGACAGCGGCTCTCCCTACACGGGCTTTTTCTCGGTCAGTAACGCCAACAACGTACTCATAGACAGCTGTACGCTCTCGGGACACAAGACCTACACCAACATCAAACCGACGGGCGCTGTGTCGCAGGGAACGTATGACACGCAAGCGAAGCGATCCAACAAGGTGACCTGGCTGAACTGCGACCAAGCCAACGATATAACGGATAAGACATATTGGGGGATAATGTCCTCCAACTTCTGCAAGAATTTGCGCATGGAGGGGTGCTACCTCTCGCGGTTCGACGCGCACCAGGGCGTATATAACGCGACGGTGGTGAACTCCACGCTCGGTCAGAACCTGAGCATAATCGGCGCGGGAACGCTCCGCCTCGAAAAGGTAACGCGGCTGTCGGGCGATCACTTTATGCAGCTTCGTCAGGACTACGGCAGTACTTGGCAGGGCGAGGTCATAATGAAGGACTGCACGCTTAAAACGACGAGCAGAAGCTGTGCCGCTATCAAGGCGGACTGGACGGATTGGGACTTCGGCTATACCTGTTATCTCCCCAAGACCGTTACTCTCGAAAACTTCGTGACCGAGGGCGCGGAGGAGACCTATGTGTTCTCGAAGATAACCGACGAGACCGCGGATCGGGTCAGGAGGAGTAATAATCCGTATGTGACGACGGAGAGGGTGAACATAAAACGCGAGGCCACGAACATAAAATTAACTATGTGCAGCAGCGATTTGCTTGATAACGTCGAGGTCGTGCGAGCATAGTATCATTTTTGCATTTCGGCGCAAAATCACGCCCATTTGATTTGCCTTTCCGCGGCGGAAATGTTAAACTAAAAAAGAAAATTCCGACTGACGGGCGGGTAATATCCATGGCGAATGTAGTAAAAAGCAAAATAACGGAGAGCTTGAAATCCGTATTGCCCATAGCGCTGACAGTGCTTGTCGTAAGCGTCGCTTTCACGCCCATAAGCGTGAGCGTCGTGCTTTTTTTCGTTACGGGCGTAGTGCTTCTCGTCGTCGGTACCGCGTTGTTTAACATCGGCGCGGACACGGCTATGACCCCGATAGGTAATCGAATGGGCGCAAAGCTCAGCGGCTCTTCCAAAATATGGCTGATCGCGCTCGTGAGCCTGCTCCTCGGTATGTTCATAACCATTGCCGAGCCCGACCTCACCATTCTCGCAGCGCTGGTGTTCGACGGTGACGCGGGGAGCCAGTGGCTGTTTATGGGCGTTGTCGCCGTCGGCGTCGGGCTTTTTCTCGTCGTCGCGGTGCTGCGTATAATCATTCGTTTGCCCCTCAAAGTCGTGCTTATAGTCGGGTATGCGGCGGTGTTCAGTCTCTGCGCCTTTGTGCCCGAGGGCTTCCTTCCCGTATCCTTCGACGCGGGCGGAGTGACTACAGGTCCGATGACAGTGCCCTTTATCATGAGCCTCGGCGTCGGCGTCGCATCGGTGCGCGGGGGCAAGAACTCCACAAACGACGCATTCGGCTTGATCGCGCTCTCGAGCATAGGGCCCATTCTCGCGGTGGAATTGCTCGGGATAATCATGAATATAAAGGGGATAAGCTACAACGACCCCGCAATAATACAAACCATAATCGGCGTGGGGGATAGCCGCGGGGTTGCCGCACAGTTCGGCATAGGGCTGGGCAAATACGCCCTCGATGTGCTGATCTCCGTGTCGCCCATACTCGTGTTCTTCTTGCTCACCCAGCTGTTTACCTGCGCGTTCTCCAAAAAGCAGTTCGTTAAAGTCCTCATCGGCTTTCTTTACGTCTTTTTCGGGCTTACGCTCTTTCTCACGGGCGCAAACCTCGGGTTTATGTCCCTCGGCTATAAGATAGGCGAGGAGCTTTCCAAGCTGTTCGGCGGTGGGTTGCTTATCCCGATAGCCATGGCGCTCGGCTTCGTCACGGTCAGAGCCGAACCGGCGGTGTACGTCCTGACCAAGCAGGTGCGACGAATGAGCGCGGGGGCGATCAGCGAGAGAGCGATGAAATTGAGTTTGAGTATCGGCGTAAGCGTGGCGCTCGGGCTGGCTATGCTACGCGTGCTGACGGGCATATCGATATTATGGATATTGGTCCCCGGATATTCGATCGCCGTGATACTGTCCTTTTTTACCCCCAAACTCTTCACGGGTATAGCCTTCGACTCGGGCGGCGTAACCTCGGGCGCTATGGTAAG
>CANPYH010000139.1 GCA_947588325.1 uncultured Clostridia bacterium | reverse complement strand
CATGCCGCCGCCGCAGCGCCGTTGGTCACGTTAGCCTGCGTGCTGACGTGCAGCGGGAGACGGGGAGCGTATTTGGCAAAGGTCGCGAACACTCCCATATCGCTTATTATTGCTCCGTCCGCGCCCATATCGCAGAGCGCCGCCGCATAGTCGGGCATTCGGGAGATATCGGCGTCGTCGGCGTATATATTGACGGCGACATAGAGTTTCTTGCCGAGGTTATGCGCGTATACAATAGCCTCGCGGAGTTCGGAGTCGGAAAAATTATCGGCGTAGGCGCGAAGCCCGAACCGCTTACCCGCGACGTAAACCGCGTCCGCTCCGTAGCCCAGGGCTACGCGGAGTTTATTCATATTGCCCGCAGGCGCGAGGAGTTCTGTGTTACCCTTCATAATGCTTTATCTTTTGACGGAAATACTCATTCCGTCGCCGATCGGCAGGACGGATGTTACGAGACGGCTGTCCGTCGTCACGTTGTCTATAAATATTGCCAGCCGATCCGCAATGGTCTGTTTGCTCTTGGGCACTTCCCGCTCCCCCGTCATGCGCTCGGAATATAACACGTTGTCGCAGAGCAGTACCCCGCCGCTCGGGAGCAAGTCGATGAGGTATGGCAGAAATTCGTAATATCTGCCCTTGGGACCGTCGAGAAATATCATGTCGAATTTGCCCTCGACGAGGGGGATTATCTCAGAAGCGTCGCCTTCGAGTATCTGCACTCTCCGTCCCACCCCGTAGTCGTCGAAGTTGCGGCGGGCGCGGTCGAGAGCGGCGGCGTCGAAGTCTATCGTGCAAAGTTTTGCGTTACAGGACAGCAGCATAATCAGTCCGCTGTACCCCGTCGCCGTGCCTATCTCGAGTATGCGCTTGGGCTTTTTGAGCATGGTGACGAGTTCGAGAAAGCGCGCGCCCGTGTTGCTCAATGTCGGAACGCCGAACTTTTGCGCCTCTTTAAGCACGGGGGCGAGCTTGGGAACGACGTACTCGGGGAGCAATGAGAGCAGATATTCTTCGGTTTTTCCGTACTCGTAATAGCTCATCAGATCTCAACCACGACGGGAAGTATCATCGGGCTTCTGTGCGTTTCCTTGAACAGGAAGGTCTTGACTTCCTTCCTTATCAGGTTCTTATACACCGTGAGATCCTCCAGCCCCTTGACGTCCACTTTCTCGGTGGCACGGAGCACGACCTGTTTGGCCTCGGTTATAAGTTCCTCCGCGTCCTCGTTATACACAAACCCGCGGCTTACGACGTCTATTCCCGTAACGCTGCCCGAAGCGCGTTCCAGCCCGATTACTATGACGAAAAGCCCCTCTTCGGCAAGGTGTTTGCGGTCGCGAAGTACCGTACTGCCCACGTCGCCGACGCCCAGTCCGTCCACGAGAAGTGCGCCTGCGGGAACGCTGTCGCCTATCGACATCTCACGCTTGGTAATGAGTATGCGGTCGCCTATGTCGGGCACTATGATCGCGGAGGAGGGCATTCCCATCTTCATGGCGAGTTCGGCGTGCTTTTTCTGGTGGCGGTGCTCGCCGTGCACGGGCATGAAGAAGCGGGGCTTAATCAGAGAGTGTATGAGTTTTAACTCTTCCTGATAGGCGTGACCTGATACATGCACTTCGGCAAGCGACTCGTATATGACCTTGCAGCCGTGGCGGTAGAGGTTGTTAATTACGTTGTAGACCAACCGCTCGTTACCCGGTATGGGAGAGGCGGAGATTATCACCGTATCGTTATAGCCGAGCTGAACCTTTGACATTTCGTCGCTCGCCATACGCGAAAGTGCGCTCATCGGTTCGCCCTGACTGCCCGTCGTGATTATCACGAGGTTCCTGTCGTCTATGTTCTTGATTCTGTCTATGTCGACGACGGTATCTTCGGAGTAGCGCAACTCCCCTATCCGCGCCGCCGCCTGCGCAATGTTAATCATACTCCTGCCGCAGAAGGCGACTTTGCGCTTATACTTGACGGCAAGGTCGATAATCTGTTGCAGTCGGTGTATGTTGGAAGCGAACGTGGCTATAAGTATACGCCGCTCGGTGTTGTCGGCAAATATACCGTTGAAGGATGCGCCGACGGTGGACTCGCTCATGGACGAGCCGGGTCGCTCGATGTTGGTACTCTCGGCAAGAAGGAGCAACACGCCTCGGTCGCCTATCTCGGCAATGCGTTGCAGGTCGATAATGTTCCCGTCTATCGGCGTGAAGTCCACTTTATAGTCGCCCGTATGGAACACAACCCCCGCGGGCGTGGTTATGCAAAGCGCACAGCTCCCCGCTATGGAGTGGGAAACGTTGACGAACTCCACCTTGAAACAGCCGAACTGCACGGTGCTGCCCGGCTTGACTATGTTAAGCGAGGTGTTCTCTAACTTTTGCTCGCGAAGTTTGGCTTCGACGAGGGCGAGCGTGATTTTCGTGCCGTATACGGGGACGTTGAGGTCTTTGAGGACGTAGGGCAGCGCGCCTATGTGGTCCTCGTGGCCGTGGGTCAGGACTATACCCCGAACGCGATCTTTGTTCGCAATGAGGTAGGTCGTATCGGGTATAACGAGGTCTATTCCCGGCATATCGACATTGGGAAAAGACGAGCCGCAATCTATGACGAGAATATCGCCCGCAAACTCGAGAGCGGTCATGTTTTTGCCTATCTCGCCTACACCACCCAAAAAGATCACCTTGAGTGCAGGCGAGTCGGAACGTGTTTTGTGCAAAATTGCCTCCGCAAATTTAGTTGTAATCTATATGAAGCCGCAAGCGCGTTGCGGTTAAATCCTTGCTTTCCCTGTCATTTTACTATAAAAGGAAAATTTTTACAACTTTATTGCGGCGAAAAGACGAAAAATATTTGCCGAATTTTCGGAGTTATGCAGATTTACCGTGCCGAGCATGGGATTTACGGCAAAATCTCCGCCTATGACGTTGCCGCACGCCCTCCCCCGCGCGATCTCCCCGGGGAGCACTATGCACCGCTCGAGGTCGGCGTCGCTGGTCACAATGGCGCCGTCGCCTACTACGCAACCGCGTAACCTGCCCGTCACCAATGCAGTGTCGGCTACAAGACCGCCGCATATCCCGATGTTGGGAACGCGGCGAAGATGCCCCGCCGCGGGAAAGTAGGAGCGCATAACCTCGAAGTTGGCGTCGAAATAAGAGGATAGCGTGCCGACGTCCCGCCAATAACCCTCCGTCTCATATGCGGCTATCTTCTCC
>CANPYH010000138.1 GCA_947588325.1 uncultured Clostridia bacterium | reverse complement strand
CTTGACCATACCTTTTTGCCTTGTGTCGCCCATAAGGATGGCGCAGAACTTATCCTTTTTCAATACCCTATAACATTCCTCGGCAACCTTGCCCATTTCAAACAAGAACTCTTTCATCGGCAACAGTGACAAATCGCCGTTAATGTCCTCGCTGTAATGGATAATATCCGAGTACGGCGGGTGTGTGCATATAAGGTCTATACTCTCATCGGCTAACGGCAAAGCGCGCGCGTCGCCGACGGTAAGCGTTGTAGTCGCAGTTGTATCAAAATCAAACTCACATTTCTTTTGCGTAAGTTCTATTGCGCTCGGATTAATGTCTATGCCGATAAAGTTTCTGTGCGTCAGTTTAGCTTCGACGGCAGTCGTTCCACCCCCGACGAATTGATCCAATACGGTATCGCCCTCTTGCGAGTAGCGGAGAATGACATTGCGCGGAATATACGGCGACCAATTCCCGCGATATTTTGCGTCATGAGTTGTATGACAAAATCAAAACTCCATCCATTCGGTCGGTTCATCTCCGACGGATGCCATTTGTCGAAATTGTGGTTCTCCAGGTTCTAAAACAAATTCACCGCTATTATATTTTCGTTCAGCGATCTCTAACGCGTCAAAACAGTTTTCTGCCGAGACTTCAAACTCTTGAACAAGTGATTCTTCAATTGCAATTATAAATTTTTTCATGTGGCGCCTCTTACATTATTTTTCTATATTTTCCCCTCTGTGTAAATTCTAAAAATCCTTTGTCTCGTAGATATTGCAATTGTTGGCGGATTTTTGGCTTTATATTATGGTTTTGCGGATGTTTCACAGCGAGCAAGGCCTCAAAACGATACATATCATCGAGTGAAAATTCCAGAGTAGGAATTAAATTTACGCACTCGAGTACATCGAACAGCCATCCACGCGCTTCAATATTCCTTACTTCCAAATTTGAACTTTGTGAGACTTGAGAGATTACTTTATCTCTTTCAATCGGGTTTCCGTTCTCTATAATTCTAATAAACCCCTGTCGCGGAATTGCATTCAGCAATATATTGCAACCCACCCATCCCGCGCGGCGTGCAGTGGGAGAAAGGGGTTTACGCTTCTCTATCATGGCAGGAACAAAAAAGTGTTTTGGAACCATAACAAGATCCCTAACCGCCATAGTTTGTTTCCGATACCCCATAAAGAAAAAGTCAGGGTTTTCATTACTTGTGATACGAGCAATCATTGTGTCGTATGCACCATCATTAACCCTGTCGCCGAGTACGCCGTCTTTGCTCTTTAATTCATATTGGCTTTGGCACTTTTCACAGTAAAAATCCGCAACGGGGCGATTGTTTTGAAAATGAATGATCTTTGTATTTCCGCAACGAGGGCAATACATGTTCTTTTCAACCCATGACTCCGTCAGAACACGGGCGCGCTGAGTTCCGCTGTGGTATGCGTCAATTCCATTAAAATTCATTTGTAAATCCATAGGTTTTTAACTCCTTATCAAACCTTCTTAATACAATCTTTGCGCCTGTTGTATTTATTTCGTCTATAAACTTTGAAAGCCTTATTTGCTCAGCATCGTCAAAGGCGTCGGCGTTGTAGGAAGTGAAGGCGGACGTTTCGGAAATAGGACGGTATGGCGGGTCGAGATATACGAAAGTTTCTTTATCTATAAACGACTTAGCCAAAGAATAATCGCCGCAAACAATAGTAACGTTTTGCAAAACTTTGCTTATATTCAAGAGGTTTTCCTCATCGCAAATCGTCGGGTTTTTGTATGCGCCCATAGGCACGTTGAATTGTCCCTTGCGGTTTACCCGATAAAGTCCGTTGAAGCAGGTCTTATTGAGAAAGATAAAGTAAGCCGCCTTTTCGACCGCCGTTGCCTCTGTCAAAACTACGGAATTGAATTTGTCACGGACAGAATAGTAATAAAACTTTCTGCCGTTGTCATCCATGGGCAAAAAGACCATCTGCATTTCTTGAAGGCGGCTAATCAACCCCGCAACGTCCGTTTTTATAACGTTGTATGCATTGATAAGTTCGGGGTTTATATCGCTGATATAAAGTTCGGCAAAATCGTACTTCGACAGCACATTAAAGAGAAGCGCGCCGCCGCCAACCATAGGCTCACAATATTTCGTCAAAGTTTTTTCACCGCTATCGGGGAGCATTTTTTCAAGTTCGTCGATAAGCTGTCCCTTGCCGCCAACCCACTTGACAAACGGCTTTAAGACGATTTGATGCTCCTTTTCGTAACGCACCGTTCTTTTGTCAACGGGCTTTTCGGCACTGCTCGGTATTATCCACATATTGCCGACCATCATAGCCCCGTCAATTCGCTTTTCCCCGCAAAGAATAGCCACGCGCCGCTGTGAAATATTCCACTTTTCCGCCGCCTCTTTAGCCGACATATAACTCAACATAAGCACCTCGCTTTTATTGTATTTATTATATTCCAAATCTCGAATAAAAGCAAGCATTTTCTTGTTAAAATAAGGGTTTTTCGCAATATTACAAGCGTTTTGCCCACTTATCGCAACTAAAAAGCGGGTTGACCGACTGCCAAACCGCTTTGCTGAATATTTCCCCCTGTGCTTTTGGTTTTATTTATCCGATTTTGCCGTTTTGATTATCAGGACGTTGATGTCGGCGGGGGTTACGCCGGGGATACGGCTTGCCTGACCGACGGTGAGGGGTTTGACTTTACTCAGCTTCTCCCGCGCTTCCATGCGAAGTCCGTGCATGGACATATAGTCGGTGTCGGGAGAGAGGGGCATATTCTCCACTCGCTCGCTCTCCTTTCTCGCCCGCTCCTGTCTGTCGAGATAACCCGCGTACTCCACGTCGGTAAAGAACTCCTCCGCCTCGAAGGGGGTAAGAAAGCCGAGTATGTCCCAATGTTTCATGAGCAGTTTAGCCGATATCTCGGGGCGCTTGATGAGGTTCTCGAGCGTCGCTCCCGAGAGCGGAACGCTGCACCCCGTCTCGGCGAATATCCCCTCGAGTACGGTGCGCGGCGCGTTGACGTTTAGCAGTCCCCTTGCCCGCTCGAGGCGGCTCAGCTTTCTGCGGAGCAGTCGCATACGCTTTTCCCCCGCAAGCCCCGCCCGATAGCCCTCGGGGGTCAGGCGCACGTCGGCGTTATCCTGACGAAGGCTCATGCGGTACTCCGCTCTTCCCGTCATCATGCGGTAGGGCTCGTCCGTCCCCACCGTCACGAGGTCATCTATCATCACGCCTATATACGAGTTATCGCGACGAAGCACAAGCGGAGGCTCCCCGCGCAGTGCGAGCGAG
>CANPYH010000137.1 GCA_947588325.1 uncultured Clostridia bacterium | reverse complement strand
CGAGCCGAGGTACGTCGCCTCTCCCGACATCAACACCGAGGACTTCTCGGCGGCTGTCGACTACCTGTCCTGCCGCGAGGACGTAGACGCGGACAAAATCGGCATTTTGGGCATATGCGGCTGGGGCGGTATGGCTATTAACGCCGCCGCTATGGATACGCGGATCAAGGCGACGGTCGCCTCCACCATGTACGACATGACGCGCGTCAACGCCAAGGGCTACTTCGACTCCGCCGACAGCGAAGAGGCGCGTTACGAGGCTAAAAAGGCGATGAACGCACAGCGTATAACCGATTACAAGAGCGGCACATATGAGTTAGGCGGCGGGGTAGTTGACCCGCTTCCCGACGACGCGCCCTTCTTTGTCAAGGACTACTACGACTACTACAAGACCAACCGCGGTTATCACCCGCGTTCGCTCAACTCCAACGGCGGGTGGAACAAGACTTCCTCGCTCTCGCTTATGAATATGCCCATTCTCGCGTACAGTAACGAGATACGAAGCGCCGTTCTGATTATCCACGGCGAAAAGGCGCACTCCTGTTACTTCTCCCGCGACGCATACGCCGCCATGATAAAGGGTAAATACGTCGCGAACAAGGAACTTATGATTATCCCGGGTGCCGTCCATACCGATTTGTATGACAGGAAGGATGTGATACCGTTCGATAAGATCCAAGACTTTTTCCAAAAGAATATGTAGCATAATAATAGACAAAGGGTGTTCCCGTCCGATTTAATATTTGCATATTTTTTAGTTTCAAGCAAGACAATCCCCTCAGGCGGACTTCGTCCGCCAGCCCCCCTTACTAAAGCGGTCACGTTCGTTCCCCGCTTTTCGGGGAAAAGTTTCTAACTTGTAGCATAACAAATGGTATTGGTTTTTACTTCGAGCGTAACTGACCCGTGTGGCTGCCCTTAGTAAGGGGGGCTGGCGCGTAGCGCCTGAGGGGATTGTCCTGCCTGCAACGAAATAAGGTAAGGTGATGCGGAATGAGACAGGAATATTCTCTTGCATCGTAGCGTCTGAGGGGATTGTTATATTATACTAATCATATAGAAGCGGCGCGGTGTAATTTTACACCGCGCCGTTGTATCTTTCGCCATATCTTTCGAATATATCTGATTATATTTTTCCGATATATCTTCCATTCCTTCTCGGCGAAATACGCCGATATTACCAAACTAAATACTTTCCCGACTGTTATAATTTATTACCTTGCTGCGATAATCTCTATCTCGACCAGAGCGCCTGCGGGCAGGTTGGACACCTCGACGCAGGAACGCGCGGGGGCGGGGGAGGTAAACACTTTGCCGTAGAGTGCGTTGACCTTGCCGAAGTCGGCTATGTTCTTGACAAACACCGTGGTCTTGACGACGTTTTCCACGCCAAGCCCTGCCGCCGCGAGAAGGTTTTGGATATTTTTAAGCACCTGCTCGGTCTGTCCTTCGACGTCCTCGGCGACTATCTTTCCCGCCGCGGGATCTATGGCTATCTGTCCCGAGAAGAACACGAGGCCGCCTGTCTCTACGCCCTGACTGTACGGCCCGATAGGCGCGGGTGCATTTTCCGTAAGGATAATCTTTTTCATAATATACACTCCTTGTATTGATTACAGCACTTTAAGTCCTGCGTCACGAAGTGCCTTTGCGACGCGCGCGCTGTGCTCGCCGCCGCCCACTTCGCATGCTATGTGTAATATTGTCTCGTTAAGGTCGAGGTCGGCGTGCATACCGTCGTAAGTAACGGATATGACGTTGGCCCCCTCTTTGGCGAGGACGTGCGACACCTTCTCGAGCATACCGGGCTTGTCCTGAAGCTGAATGGAGAACTCGATTTTGCGGCCGCGGGAGATAAGACCTTTCTCGATTATCTTGCCGATAGTGGACACGTCGATGTTGCCGCCCGAGAGCAGACAGCAAACCTTTTTGCCCTTGATGTTGAGCTTACCCGACAGCGCGAGGGCGAGGGTAGTTGCGCCCGCAGGCTCTACGACCATCTTTGTCCGCTCGATAAGGTGGATAATAGCCGCCGCAATCTCGCCGTCGCTGACCGTCATAACGTCGTCGACGTATCTGTATATGAGGTCCATAGTGAGATTGCCCGGGTTCTTAACCGCGATACCGTCGGCAATAGTGTGTATATAATCGAGGTGAATGTGTTTCTTTTCCTTGAAAGACAGCGCGATAGCGGGAGCGCCTTCTGCCTGTACGCCTATAACCTTGGCGTTGGGGTTAATCGATTTAACGGCGCATGCAACGCCCGAAAGCAGTCCGCCGCCGCCCGCGGGAACGATGATCATATCGAGATCGGGTTCTTCTTCGAGCATTTCCAGCCCGATTGTGCCCTGACCCGCGATAACGTCCTCATCGTCGAAGGGGTGGATAAACACCGCGCCCGTCGTCTTTTCGATCTCTCTGGCGTGGTTGTACGCGTCGTCGTAGTAGTCGCCGTATAAGTCCACCGTCGCGCCGTAGCCCTCGGTCGCGACTATCTTGGCAATAGGCGTGGTCTTGGGCATACAAATAGTTGCCTTGACGTTCATGGCTGCCGCCGCATATGCGCAGCCCTGCGCGTGGTTGCCCGCGCTCGACGCGACTATGGCTTTGAGAGAGCCTTCCGCGTGCAGTTTGGCTATTTTGTTATACGCACCGCGCACCTTGAAGGAGCCCGTCTTTTGCATGTTTTCGCACTTGAGATAGATATCCCCGCCGCACATGCGGGAAAAAGTGGAAGAGTATTCCATCGGTCTGTTCTGAATGACCTTGCTGAGTCTTTCTTTTGCTTCGAGTATTTTGTCGATCATAGTGGTTATATTATGGTAAATTTGCCGCGAATTGTCAAACGATTATGCGCCCCTACGCGCAATTTACTACCATTTACCCTTTGCGTATTGACAAAACGCCCGCTCTGCCGTATAATTGCGGTGTGGGAAAAATAACCGAAATGAGCGCGCAGAAAAAGAACAGCAGGCGCGTGAACATATATGTCGACGGTGAGTTCGCCGTCGGGCTGGAAGCTATAACCGCACTGACTTACGGGCTGGCGGTTGGCAAGGAAGTCGACGCCGCCACGCTTAAGACAATCGCGGCAGAGAGCGAGAAGGAGAGCGCGCTTAAAAAGTCGCTCGGGTACGTCGCACGCCGCGCCCGCACTCTCAAACGCCTTCGCCGTATCGTATTCGCAGTTGGTACCCGGAAATACGGGGATGAGCGCCTTCGGGGAAGCATATTTCGCCTGCGCGACGAGCGGACACGCGCCCTCATAGGTGAAGTTCCACACCGGGCGCACGGACGCC
>CANPYH010000136.1 GCA_947588325.1 uncultured Clostridia bacterium | reverse complement strand
TCTGGGTGCTGCTCCCCTGCGAGGGGGACGGCGCCGAGCTGCTCCGCGCGGCAAAGCTGAAATATACCGAGATAGATTCGGAGGATTGGATAATTCCCATAGACGCGCCGAAGGAGGAGAGACAGCGCAAGATTAAGCAAATGCGCAAGGTCAACCCCGCGGCGATCAAGTCCATCGAGGAGTTTATGAGGCAGGAGAAGTTCGACCTCGTGCACATTAACACCTCATATTCATATGTAGGCGCGATTGCCGCGAAAAAGCTGGGTATTCCCGTCGTCTGGCATATCCGCGAGTTCCTCGAAGAGGACCAACGGCGCACCATGGTAGGCCGCAAAAAGGGCTACGCGCTCATGGCAAAGTCGGACAGGATTGTCGCCATTTCGGACAGCATACTCGGCAAGTATGCCCCCGTGTTCGGAGACAGGGTGACGCGGATATACAACGGCATAGATACGAGCGTGTTCCTCCGCGAGGACAAGACCATACTTTGCGGGGACAAGACGGTGCTTATATGCGTCGGGACTATCGAGGAATACAAGGGACAGGGACAGGCGGTAGAGGCGGCTGTGCGGCTTAAAGAGAAGTACGGCGACACATTCGAGCTGTGGCTGGTGGGCAACGACACCACAAAGTACGCCGACAATCTCCGCTCTTTCGCCGCTTTGCACGGTATAGAGAACAATGTCAGGTTCCTCGGCAGACGGCAGGACGTCGCCGAACTCTATCGGCAGTCGGATATTGCCTGCATATGCTCGCGGGCGGAGGCGTTCGGCAGAATAACCGTCGAGGCTATGCTGTCGGGCAATCTCGTCATAGGCGCGGACACGGCGGGCACGAAGGAACTTATAGGCGAGGGCGACGGGCTGTTATATAAGTCGGAGGACAGTAACTCGCTGTTCGAGAAGCTCGACTACGCGTTGGCTAATAAGGAGATCGCGCGGGGGCTTGCCGCTCACGGCAGGCAATCGGCGGCGGAGAAGTTTACGGCGGACAGAAACGCGGAAGAGATATTCGGATTATACGGGGAACTTTGGAAGGAGTAACGCAATGAGGGTTTGCGCAATAGTCGTCACACATAACAGGAGACAAATGTTAGCGCGGTGCATAGAGGCTCTGCTGGCGCAGGAATATCGCGATTTCGATATTCTCGTCGTGGATAACGCGAGCACGGACGGCACCGAAGAGACAGTGGCAAAGTATCCCGTCTCCTATCTGAATACGGGCGTGAACTGCGGCGGTTCGGGTGGCTTTTACAGCGGTATCAAGCGCGCCTACGAGGCGGGTTACGACTATATGTGGATAATGGACGACGACGTTATCCCCACTCCGACCGCTCTCGGCGAGTTAATCGGGCATTTGCAATACGCGCCCGAGGCGAGCTTTCTTGCAAGCGCGGTATACGCCGAGGACGAGACCGCGCTTAACACTCCCGAAGTCAGCCGCTACTCCACCAACGGTTACCGCTTTTGGTACGACAAACTCGAGTGCGGTATGATGCGGATCGAGCACGCGACCTTCGTTTCGCTGCTTATCTGCCGCGAGGCGGTGGAGCGGTGCGGGCTGCCCTGCAAGGACTACTTCATCTGGGGGGACGATATCGAATATACGAGGCGGTTGCAAGGCTACGGCGCGTCGTATATGGTGGGGGCGAGCAAGGTTTATCACCTGCGTAAGTCCGCTCGGGCTCTGGATATTTTTACCGAGAATAACCCCGGTCGCATTCTGTTTTATTACTACCTCATTCGCAACACGCTGGTGAATTTGCGGGAATACGACGGTAAGCGGGCGAGCAAGGCTCTTATCCGTCACTATCGCAAAATGCAGCTGAAAATGCTCTTGAAGCGCACCCCTCACAGCCGTCTCAAACGCCGCGTAATACGCTCGGCAATACGCGACTTCAAACGCGGTCGGTATAACGTCGGCGCATTCAACGAGCGTCGGCGGTTATACGGACAGGAGACCGCAGTCGTGACTTTTATGGGGCTGAAAGGTGTGGCGGACGAGCTCGGTAAGACTTACGGCTACACGGTAAAGTCGGCGCACGATAAAGCGTCGCTGTTGACCTGCTTCGGTCACGTTCCCGCGGCGGTAGCGGAGAGGGAATACGCGGGGGCGAGCGAAATAACGATAGACGAGCTTCGCCGCGCCGCAAAGTTAAAACCCGCACCGATCCTGCCGAACGGCTATCTGGTGGCAAACGTCGGGGATAGCACGGGCAGGCTCGGCATATTCACGCGGGGAGAAGAGCGCTTCGCCGTAAACTACACGAGCGAGTTCGAGCGGGACTATAAGAGCGGAAAACTCGGACCGATCAAGGATAACTACGCGCTTGAAGTGCGGGAAGCTACGGAAGAGGAGTTTGACGCCGCCGCGAAGCAATTCGCACTCGAAGCGAGCAAGGCCTTCTTGCCCTGCAACGTCATACTTGCGGTGGATGGGAGCGCACGTGCGCAGGATTTTGCCGAGAAGATAAGGCACAGACTGCCGCAATGCAAAATTTTCGAAGCGGGGCAGGGCGACGCGCTCGAACAAATTAAAAGTTTGCTCGGAAAATAAGAAACGGTAATTAACGGGAGGATATAATGAAAATAGCGGTTGTGGGAATAGGATATGTGGGGCTTTCCGTCGCCGTGTTGCTTTCGCAGCATAACGACGTGCTGGCGGTGGACACCTCTGCGGCAAAGGTAGAGGCCGTTTCCGCGCGCAAGTCGCCCATAGCCGACCGCGAAATAGAGGACTACCTCGCGAATAAGCCTCTCTCCCTCCGCGCCTCGACAGACGGACGGGCGTTCTATAAAGAGGCGGACTATATCGTTATCGCCACGCCCACCGACTATGACCCCGTAACCAACTACTTCAACACCTCGTCGGTGGAGAGCGTCGTGAGCGACGCAATCGCGGCGGGCACGCACGCATGTATAGTGATCAAGTCCACCGTCCCCGTCGGCTACACCGCCGCACTCAGAAAAACGGTGGGGGGGGGATATGGCAATATGATATTTTCCCCCGAGTTTCTTCGCGAGGGCAGAGCGCTTTACGATAATCTCTATCCTTCGCGCATAGTGGTCGGGACCGACCTTGCCGACGCGGCGCTTACCGAGCGGGCGAACGCCTTTGCCGAGCTGCTTGCACAAGGGGCGATCCGCCGCGACGCACCGCGGCTGGTCATCAACTCGACGGAGGCAGAGGCGGTTAAGCTGTTCGCCAACACCTATCTCGCTCTCCGCATTTCCTACTTCAACGAGTTGGACACATACGCCGAGATGAGGGGGCTTGACAGCGCGGCGATCATCGAGGGAGTGTGCCTCGACCCGCGGATAGGCGAGGGGTATAACAATCCCTCCTTCGGCTACGGCGGTTATTGC
>CANPYH010000135.1 GCA_947588325.1 uncultured Clostridia bacterium | reverse complement strand
CGCTCCGAGCTTGACGCGGGGAATATGTCCACCGTATCCCCCTTTACGCGGAAGTTGGTACGCTCGAAGTCGGTATCCGATCGGGTGTAGTTAATCTCCACCAGCCGCCGAATAAGCGCGTCGCGCGAGATCTCCTGCCCCGGGCGCAGCGACACGGACATGCGGTAATACTCGAGGGGCGCGCCAAGCCCGTATATGCACGACACGCTCGCTACCACTATCGTATCGCGGCGTTCGGCAAGACTGCACGTCGCCGAGTGACGGAGCTTGTCCAGCTCGTCGTTTATCGCAAGGTCCTTCTCTATATATGTGTCCGTCGGGACTATGTAAGCCTCGGGCTGAAAGTAGTCGTAGTATGAGACGAAGTATTCCACGCGGTTATTCGGGAACAGCTCGCGGAACTCGTTGCAAAGCTGTCCGACGAGCGTCTTGTTGTGCGCCAAAACGAGAGTGGGACGGTTCACCCGCTCTATTATCTTCGCCATGGTATAGGTCTTGCCGCTGCCCGTCACGCCCAAAAGAACCTGATGGCGCAGTCCGTTCTCTATGCCCTCGGCTATGCTGTCTATCGCCTGCGGCTGGTCGCCCGTCGGCTGATATGGAGATATTACTTCGAACTTATCCATTGTCCTCTTCAGTCCTTGGTCTCGTTTGTCCCATCCGCGTCCGATTTATCTACCGCTCCTCCGTCATCTCCCGCGGCGTGGTCGGCGCTCGTAACCGTGCTATCGTTAACCTTGCCGATATTTGCGCCGCTGTCCGAGATATTCTCGGGCTTCGGGGGCTTGGGGTGCTTATCGCGGTACATGTGGTACAGCCACACCGCGAGAGCCGCGCCTATTATGACGGAATATCCGATATAACTCTGCCAGACGGGGAATTCGTGCAGGAATATTGCGCCGAGTATCGCCGTGAATATTATGATAGAGTAGTCGAATACCGAGAGTTCCTTTGCGGGCGCTTTGGAGTATGCCATGGTGATAAAGATCTGTCCGCCCGCCGCCGCCGTGCCCGCGAGAATGAGATACAGCGTTTGCTGCCAGCTCATGGGCTTAAACCATATTATGGTAAAGGGCAGTAGCACTATGCATGAGAACGCCGAGAACATGAATACTATCAGGTTCCGCGCCGCGCCGCCCTGTGACGCTTTACGCATGAATGTGTAAGCCAGCCCCGCCGCCATGCCGCCGCCGACGCCCGCTATTGACGGTATTACCGACCAGTCCGCAACGCCGTTGTTCGAGAAAGTGACAATCGCCGCGCCGCCTAACGCGAAGAGTACCGCCACCCATTCCACCCAACTCGGCTTCTCTTTGAGTACGAAGAAGGAGAATACTATGCCGAAGAACGGCGAGAGCTTGTTTAGCATGGAGGCATTGGCGAGGTTCATCTGGTCGATGGCGTAGAAATTCAATACTATACCGAGGGTGCCCGCCGCCGCCCTTATTATTATGGGGATCCAATTGCCCTTAACCGTCTTGAAGTCGGAGGGCTTACGCATTAAAAGCACGAAAGAAATTCCGACCGCGACGACGTTGCGGAAAAACGCCTTTTGCATGGTCGGCAGGTCCCCCGCCAGCTTCACGAAAAAGAACATGAGCGCGAAGAAGAACGCCGATACGATTATGAATATTATTCCCTGATATTTCGCTTTCAACTTAAGTACACCGATCTCTCTCCGAAATACCCTTCCGAAAAGTCGCTCCCCTTTCTATATTATTATTTTATTGCCAAAACGGTGCCGTTGTCAAGCAATCACCGCGGCGTGCGAAGTATTATGCGGGAATAGCTCGGCGCGCATGCGGCGTTATTACGGCAATCGCGGCGGGGAGTAAAATTATGGAAAATATGTTCTATTGCTTGACAGGCGGGCGAAGAGGGTGTAAAATACAGATACATAGAACGAATGTTTGAAGGCGCGTTATGAGTTTATTTCTGCACATCGATATGAATAACTTTTATGCGAGCGTGGAGTGCGCGGAGAGGCCCGACCTTGACGGGCTGCCCGTCGCCGTCGCGGGGGATCCCAAAAAGCGGCACGGCATAGTGTTGGCTAAAAACCAGGTCGCCAAGGCGCTCGGGGTATCCACGGGCGACACCGTCGGCGAGGCGAAATCCAAGGCCCCGAACATAGTCTTTCTTCCCCCGCACTTCGACAGGTACGATCGGATATCCAAGCGCATGTTCGGGATATGCAACCGTTACTCCTGCTTTGTGGAGCCGTTCGGGCCCGACGAGTGCTGGCTGGACTGCACGCAAACGGTGCATTTGTTCGGCAGCGGGAAGTTTATTGCGGACAGTCTGCGGGAAAACGTGCGTACAGAGCTGGGTATTACGGCGAGCGTGGGAGTTAGTTTCAGCAAGATGTTCGCCAAACTCGGCAGTGACATGAAAAAGCCCGACGCGACTACCGTTATATCCGAAGATAACTTCCGCGAGAAAGTCTGGCCGTTGCCCGCCGAGGATCTGTGCGGGATCGGGCGGCGTACCTCGGAGAAACTGCACCGCATGAACGTATTCACCATCGGCGACCTTGCCAACACCGACGAACGTGTTCTCGTCCGCGCTTTCGGCAAGAACGGCGCCGACCTCAGGCGCTCCGTCAACGGTCGGGACGGGTACGGCGTGCGGGAGGCGGTGGAAGGCCGCGACGTCAAGAGTATCGGGCACGGGCTTACTGCCCTTCGCGACCTCGAAACGCAGGAAGATATTAACACGCTTGTATACTACCTCTCCGAGCTTGTCGCCGCGCGTATGGTCAAGCACGGCGTTAACGCGAAGGGTGTGGCGGTGCATGTGCGTACCAACGCCCTCACCCACGCGGGGAAGCAGACGACTCTGTCCTACCCCATTCGCTCGTCCGCGGACATAGCCGAGGTCGCGATCGGGCTTATAGGTCAGGTGCGCGGGACGTTGCCGCTGCGGTCTATAGACGTTTCGGTGTTTATGCTCTCCCCCGCCGCCGCGCCTCGTCAGCTCTCCTTTTTCGACGGAGCGGAGTGCGAGCGTAACGAGAGATTGGACGACGCCGTCGCCGCTATTCGGCTGAAGTACGGCAAGGGCGCGCTGATCCGAGCCTGCCACGCCGCACAGGATATTTTCTGCGACAAAAACGTCGGGGACTTCCTGCCCTTCAAGCGGTAAGCCCCCGACGAATTGTTTGGAATTGTTTTATATTGTTTGATGTTGTTTAATAGCTTATTCGGTAGTGCTTATCAGCGTTTGATAAGTTGCGGCGGGTACTTCCCCGCCGATTAACTTAAGCCACCGATATAGCCGCAAATCGTCACCGCGATTTCAGCCTGCCGCGCCGCCCGATTACATGGGCGGTTTTTACTTACCCGCGCTGCGGACTAACGCGCCGAAAAGCGC
>CANPYH010000134.1 GCA_947588325.1 uncultured Clostridia bacterium | reverse complement strand
AACAACGGAGATATCGACCACAAGACGCGGTGCATTATTACCGTCGTTGCGCTCATGTCGTCGGGTATTACCGACAGCTCGCTCAAATACCATTTGGAAAACGCAAAGAAAGCGGGCGTGACCAAAAAGGAAATTGCCGCCGTTATAACGCACGTCGGTTTCTACGCGGGGTGGCCCAAAGCCTGGGCAGTGTTTAACATGGCAAAGGACGTCTGGGCGGAAGAGAGCGCCGAGGGTGCTATGGCCGCGCACGAAAATTCCATGGTATTCCCCATCGGCGCGCCTAACGACGGCTTCAAACAATATTTCAGCGGAAGGAGCTACCTTGCCCCCGTTTCCAAAGAACAGGTCGGCATTTTCAACGTCACGTTCGAGCCGAGCTGCCGCAATAATTGGCATATTCACCATGCGAGCAAGGGCGGCGGGCAAATCCTCGTCTGCGTCGCGGGGCGCGGCTGGTACCGAGAATGGGGCAAGGATGCGGTGGAGATGAAACCCGGCGATTGCATAAACATTCCCGCGGGAGTTAAGCATTGGCACGGCGCGGCAAAGGACAGCTGGTTCTCCCACCTCGCCATAGAAGTCCCGGGCGAAAACGGCTCCAACGAGTGGTTGGAACCCGTTTCGGAAGAAGAATATAACAAACTTCCGTAAGGAAGGCGCACAAGGCGGCAAACGCCAAGGACCTGACAAATCTAAATCAAAAAAGGAGAAAATATTATGATTGGCAATTTCACTTATTGCAATCCCACCAAACTTTACTTCGGAAAGGACGCCCTCGAGGGGCTTAACGAAGAACTCCCCCGTTACGGCAAGAACGTCCTGCTTGTCTATGGCGGCGGATCGATCAAGCGCAACGGCATTTACGACAAAGTCGTCGCCCTTTTGAAGGCGAACGGCAAGGAGATATTCGAGGACGGAGGCGTGATGCCCAACCCCACCATCGAGAAGTTGCAAGAGGGGGTTCGGCGGGCAAGAGCCGCGAAAGCCGACCTCATTCTCGCCGTCGGCGGCGGCTCGGTGTGCGACTATGCAAAGGCGGTCTCTATCTCCGTCCACTGCGACGAGGACATCTGGGATAAGTACTTCATACGTTTCGAGGACGTTAGCTGCGAAATCGTGCCCGTGGGGTGCGTACTCACCATGGTCGGCACGGGTAGCGAGATGAACGGCGGCTCGGTAATTACCAACCACGAGCAAAAGCTCAAGATCGGGCATGTGTTCGGGGAGAACGTGTTCCCCAAGTTCTCCGTGCTCAACCCCGAATTTACCTTTACCCTGCCCGTTTACCAGATGGTCTCGGGGATCTACGACATAATGTCGCATATCCTGGAGCAATACTTCTCGGGAACGGACGATAACACAAGCGACTATCTCGCCGAAGGGCTGCTCCGCTCCCTGATACACAGCGCGAACATCGCGGTAAAAGACCCGCTCGACTACGAAGCGAGGAGCAACATAATGTGGACGGCAACCTGGGCGCTTAACACGCTCATTGCAAAGGGCAAGACGACCGATTGGATGGTACACATGCTCGGTCAGTCGGTGGGCGCATATACCGACGCCACCCACGGCATGACCCTCTCCGCCGTCACTATGCCCTATTATAAGTTCATTCTGCCCTACGGCGTGGCGAAGTTCGCACGCTATGCGGTTAACGTGTGGGGAGTAGATCCCGCGGGTAAGTCGCAGACGGAGGTCGCGGCCGAAGGGCTTAACCGCATGGAAGCGTGGATGAAGGAGATCGGGCTGGTGATGAATATAACCGAACTCGGCGCGACAAAAGCTATGCTCGACGGCATGGTTAAGAGCACGCTCATAATGGACGGCGGCTATAAAGTTTTGGACGAAGCGGACATCCGCGCCGTACTCTCGGCAAGTTTTTGAGAAGCACAGCGAGTCTGAAACATGGCATTTACGGTTAATATCTACTATACGGGAATAGGCGGCAACGCAAAAAAGTTTGCGGAAGAGATGCAATCGAGCGGGCTTGTGGATAGGATCCGCGCCGAGAAAGGCAATCTTCGCTATGATTACTTTTTGCCCCTGGACGACCCCGAAACCGTACTCCTTATCGACGCTTGGCAAGACGAGGAAGCGCTTGACGCGCACCACAAAAGCCCGATGATGAAAGAAATCGCCGCTCTCCGCGAGAAATATCGCCTCAAAATGCGGGTTCAAAAGTTTCGGGAAATGACGAAGGAGTAAGAAAATGAAGAAGTCGATAAAATTTTTACCGTTAATTCTTGTACTTTTGGTGTGCGCTTGCTTTGCGTTTGCGGCTTGCGGCGAAACCGACGACGAAGGAAAACTCGATCTCACCGATTCGTCGAAGGTCCTCGTCGCCTACTTCTCGGCTACGGGCAATACCGAAAAAGCAGCGGGATATATTGCGCAGGAAACGGGCGGAACGCTCTATGAGATCGTGCCTCAAATCCCTTATACCGAGGACGATTTGAAATACTACACCGACTGCCGCGCCGACAAAGAACAGAACGATCCGCTCGCCCGTCCCGCCATCAGCGGAAGCGTTGAGGATATGGCAAGTTATGAAGTAATTTTCCTCGGCTATCCCATTTGGCACGGTCAGGCGCCGAAGATTATATACACCTTCCTTGAAAGTTACGGTTTTTCGGGAAAAACCATTATCCCCTTCTGCACTTCCGCAAGCAGCGGAATGGGCAATAGCGCAAATAACCTGCACGGTCTCGTAAGCGGCGCAACCTGGCTTTCGGGCGAACGGTTCGCAAGCAATGTGGCGCAAAGTGCCGTCCAAAATTGGCTGAACGGTCTGACATATTAAAGTCATTCTTGTTAATAGAGATAAAATTGCAAAACGGCGAGAAATAACTTCCCGCCGTTTTTGCTTATTCCCAAAAGATATATTCAAAAAAGTTCCCCGCTATCCGTGATAACAATTATTATTTAAGTTACAAGCAAGACAATCCCCTCAGTCACGCTTTCAGCGTGCCAGCCCCCCTTACTAAGGGCGGCCCACCCGGGACAGTTACGCTCGAAGCAAGAAACAACAATCTTGTAATGATACAAGTTAAGTAACTTTTCCCCCGATAAGCGGGATACGAACTGTGGCCGCCCGAAGTCGAGGGGGGCTGGCGCAACTTGTTGCGCCTGAGGGGATTGTTAAGTTAATAACAAGATAAGTAACATATTGCATAATAAGATATCCTATTGAAAACGCACGGCGTCATATGACATCGTGCGTATTTCTTTTAATTCTATCTTCTTGCAACTCTGCAACAGTGGAAGGCGGAGAGGTGCGGTCAGACGGGTGGGAGACGGAGCTTCGCGAGGGTGCGTACCTAAAACGTAAATGACCGAGCAGAAGCGAACGTCGGCGCGCCCGTATCACCGCGCCTATGCGCCTTCCTTATGAGAGAGGTACTTATCAATGGCCCTTGCCGCCACCTTCCC
>CANPYH010000133.1 GCA_947588325.1 uncultured Clostridia bacterium | reverse complement strand
GAATTTTTCAAACCGCGCGTTGCGGCAAAACCTACCATATACGCCTATGAGCTTATAGGCGTTAGTTCTCATGCGGGATATCTCAAAGTCGGTTACACCGATCGCACCGCGCCATTGCGTATTAACGAGCAGACGCACACGGTCGGGCTTAAATACCGCATAGTTTTAAAAGAGTCCGCCATGCGTTCGGACGGGAGTTGTTTCAACGACCACGACATACACCGTGTGTTGCGGCGCAAGGGGTTCCGTCAGCTCTACGACGGCGAGGATAAAAACGAGTGGTACAAGTGCACCGAGAAGGACATTCGCGCGGCGATACTCGAACTGCGCGACGGAATTATATCCGACGAGGGGCGGTTTCTCGACTTCAAAATGCGGCCCGAACAGGTAGTCGCGGTGCAGCGGACAATGGCGTACTTCGACCGCGCCGTCAAGGACGAGCCCGACCGTCCGCCCAAGTTCTTATGGAACGCCAAAATGCGGTTCGGCAAGACCTTTGCCGCCTACGAGCTCGCCAAGAAAATGGGGTTTAAGCGCATACTTGTCCTGACCTTCAAGCCCGCCGTGGAATCGGCCTGGCGCGACGATCTTATCTCGCATGTCGACTTCGAGGGTTGGCAATTCGTATCCAACAA
The DNA here is from genome assembly GCA_947588325.1 of uncultured Clostridia bacterium. Classification (GTDB taxonomy): domain Bacteria; phylum Bacillota; class Clostridia; order Christensenellales; family Pumilibacteraceae; genus Protoclostridium. Next base: position 2,855 of record CANPYH010000133.1, on the reverse strand, counting down.
GGACGCGCACGAGAAGTCGGTGGACATAGACGTTGCCTACGCCGCTTGCGACAAGTCCCGTCCGACAGTCGTTTTCGGTTCCTTTCAGGACCTTCTCGGTACTAACGACAGCGGCGGTATCAAGGCTAAAAACGAGTTCATACACACTACGGCGTGGGATCTGGTTATTTTCGACGAGTACCATTTCGGAGCCTGGCGGGAGAACGCGAGAAAGCTGTTCGAGGACCCCGACGACGAGGCTAACGCCGACTTCGACTTCGAAGCGTACAAGCGCACCGAGGCGGATAACGCGTACAACGAGAGTTTCCTGCCCATATCCACGCGCTATTATCTCTATCTTTCGGGCACGCCCTTCCGCGCCCTTAACAGCGGCGAGTTTATCGAGGACCAGATATACAATTGGACGTACACCGACGAGCAACGCGCCAAAGCGGAGTGGGTGGGTTCGGGCAATCCCTATCTGTCCCTGCCGCGCATGGTTATGCTTACCTACCGAGTGCCCGAGAGCATAAGGCAGATAGCCTTACAAGGCGAGTATGACGAGTTCGACCTCAACGTCTTTTTCTCGGCGAAAGGCAAGGGGGCAGACGCGCGCTTTGTCTATGAAAACGAGGTGCAAAAGTGGCTGGACCTTATTCGCGGCTCCTATCTGCCCGCCGGCATCGACGACCTGAAACTCGGGCAGGACAAGCGGCCGCCCATGCCGTACTCGGACGCGCGATTGCTCGGCGTACTCTCGCACACCTTGTGGTTCTTACCCAATGTCGCGAGCTGTCAGGCTATGGCTAACCTGTTAAAGCAAAAGCAAAACTCTTTCTACCACGCATACAAAGTCAATGTGTGCGCGGGCGCTTCGGCGGGAATAGGGCTGGACGCGCTCCGTCCCGTGCTGTCTTCCATGGGCGACCCGCTGGAGAGCAAGACTATAACCCTATCCTGCGGCAAACTCACTACAGGCGTTACCATTCGGCCCTGGACGGGAATATTTATGCTGCGCAACTTAAAGTCGCCCGAGACCTATTTCCAGGCCGCTTTCCGCGTGCAATCGCCTTGGGAAATTACCGACGACAACGGCGATAAGAAGATACTCAAAGAGGAGTGTTACATATTCGACTTCGCCCTCGACCGCGCGCTTCGGCAGATATCCGACTACTCCTGCCGTCTCAATGTCGAGGAGAGCGATCCCGAAAAGAAGGTCGCGGAGTTTATCTCCTTCCTGCCCGTGCTGGCGTACGACGGCTCGACCATGAAGCAAATCAACGCGCAAGACGTTCTCGATATCGCCATGGCGGGGACGAGCGCGACGCTCCTTGCCAAGCGTTGGGAGTCCGCCTTGCTTGTCAATGTGGACAACGAGACGCTTATGCGCCTGCTTAACAACAAAGAGGCGCTCGACGCGCTTATGAATATAGAGGGCTTCCGCTCGCTTAACTCGGACATAGAGACTATTATTAACAAGTCCGAATCGGTCAAGAAAGCCAAGAAGCAGGGCGATAAGATGTCGCCCAAGGAGAAAAAGGAGCTTTCCGAGGAAGAGAAGGAGTTTAAGACCAAACGAAAGCAAATACAAGAGAAACTTATCAAGTTCGCCACCCGCGTCCCTATCTTTATGTATCTCACCGACTACCGCGAACGCTCGCTCAAGGACGTTATTACCCAACTCGAGCCGGGGCTGTTCAAGAAGGTAACGGGGCTTAACGTCAACGACTTCAACCTGCTGTGCTCTCTCGGCGTGTTCAATGCCAGCCTTATGAACGACGCGATTTTCAAGTTCAAGCGTTACGAGGACAGTTCGCTCTCATACACGGGTATCGAGAAAAAGGTCTCGGACGAAGTGGGCGGCTGGGATACCGTCGTTCGCCGCGAGGAGTACGAGAAACTGTTCTATAACCAACAGGCGACCATCTACGCCGCGGATACTCAAACCGTGGGCGCGGGGGACATATCTGCGTTGCCCGACGATGACGAGCGGAACGAGAGTGAGAGAGAGGACGAGACGGGCGGAGATAAGAAAGGAAGAGATGAGAAGAGCGGGGCAGCGGTGACGTCGGGCGGTATAACGACGACGGTAGCACGGCAGCCCGAGCCGCCGCGAGAGAAGTTCGACGGCACCGTCGCAGTCGGCACCGCCGTCTATCACGCCAAGTTCGGTTCGGGTACAATCACCAAGGTCGACCAATCGGGCAAGTACATCACCGTCTCTTTCGCGGTCGGCGAGAAGAAGTTTGTCAGTCCCGGGTGTTTTGAGTTAGGCTTTTTACGAGTTAGGGAAGGCACCTGAGCACCGCTTCTGCATGGACGCCGTATAGGCACGGTGATACGGGCGCGCCGACGTTCGCTTCTGCTCGGTCATTTACGTTTTTAGTAAACTCCCTCGCGAAGCCTTGATTTTCGCGCCTCTGAGCACCACTCTCCGCCGTCCATTATGGCAGGCTAAAAAGAGGATAAAATTAAAAAACATAACGCACTCTGTAAACACAGAGTGCGTTATGTTATAAGGTAAGTCTTTTTACAAATTTTTGAACCAAACCAGCCCGAACCAGCCCGAACCGGCCCGAGCGCGGCGGAGAGAGCCGCGCGCCTTATTTATTTTTTCTTGCGTTTCACCCATACCACCACACCTACGGGGATGCCCACGGCGGGGACGGCGAGCAGGGTGAGTAGCCAAAGAGCGGGGTTGCCCGTGCCCTCATCGCCCTCGTTCGGTGCGGCGTTATCGGTCTTAACATTAAACATTACGGTGATTTCGGTCTGTTCGTAATACTCGGCGTCGGGGCCCTTATACACCGCCTTTGCCGTGACCTGACCGTCGGTGATCTCCGTTTCCTCGACCCATTCCCAGCCCTCGGTCAGGG
>CANPYH010000132.1 GCA_947588325.1 uncultured Clostridia bacterium | reverse complement strand
AGACCTGGGATCTTGTAGGCAAGATACAAGGACCTCAGGGCGACGCGGGTGAGGATGGAACGAAGTGGTATTATGGCAGTGAAGAACCTGCGGCGGACCAAGGTAAAGTGGGCGACTTCTATATGCGCAAGTTCGGCGTTGAAGCGACCGACGACACCGACGGTTACATGATATACGTTAAGGGCGGCGAGGGCTGGACAATGTTTGTCGACGCCACCTTCCCCCGCGAAGTGTACGAGATTTCGACGGATGACGGCTTAAAGGCATTCCGCGACCGTATCAACGGCGGTATGGACTTCGCAGATAAGACTTTCCGTCTCACCGAGGACGTCGACCTTTCCGAAGTGACCGATTGGGTACCTATCGGATCTTCGTCACACCACTTCAAAGGCACCTTCGACGGCGGCGGCAATACCATAAGCGGACTTGTTAAGGACAGCTTGTTCGATTATGTTGACGCAGGTTCTACGATAGAAAACTTCACTCTCGAAGCGAATATCTCGAATAAAGCCTCTGCGCTCGGCTATGTACTCTGTGGTTCCGAGACCGAAATAACGACGGTTAAGGACGTAACCGTTACGGGAACACTGACGGGCAGTGCGTATGCGGGCATGTTCTACAACGTGCGCAGCGACATACCGAGCACCGACGGCGAAGAGAAGGGCACCGAAGTAGTGTTTGAAAATTGCGTAAACGACGTTGACGTAACCTCGAACGGCACCAACCGCGCGATCGGCTTTGTCGGAACCAACTACGGCGCGTCCATATACTTCCACAACTGCGTCAACACGGGTAACGTTTCCCTGACCGGACCGGGCGCTAACGGAGCGCATGCGGGCGCCTTTGTCGGGTATAGTATGCGCGGTGGCGCGGGCGATAACCTGTTCAGACTGACCTTCGAGGGCTGCCGCAACGAAGGCTCGATATCCTCCGAAAGCACGGGCGACGGACGTATCAATGTCGGCGGCTTTGTATCCACCACGCAAAACGGCTCGGCAACCTTTATCGATTGCGTAAACACGGGTTCGGTGTCCTCGATTAACAGTCTCGACGACGCCGGCAACGCCATAGCGGGCGGCTTGCTCGGTTGCTGCAACATGGGCGGCATAGTGATGGAAAGATGCACCAACACGGGCGCAATTACCGCTTCGGTAACCAAAGATGCAAACGTAAAATGCACGCCTCAGGCGGGCGGACTTATAGGCGGCGCGTCGGGCGGTGGCAATGCGGTAATAACCGATTGCACGTCGGTCGGCACCGTTACCGCTTCGCCCAAGGGCGGCAATCAATACCCGGGTCTTGTTTGCGGCGGTAACACGCAGGTCAAAGTCACTCTCAAAGGCAAGCTCTATCTGCTTCAGAGCGACATAGACAGCGAGACCGTACTTGCAAGGAACATTGCGGAGGAGTCCGATTACACCAAGACGGCATATGTTGCGGAGTAATGATTTATAAACAGCTGCGGAAGCGGTCCGACTGCGAGGTCGGGCCGCTTTTCTCATGACGAATATGCGCGGATATTTATCAGGTATTGACTTTTGCGCGGAAAGTGGCTATAATAAACGTATGGATAAACAGGAATTGCTCATGCTCATAGACGGCAACAGCCTGCTCAACCGTGCCTACTACGCTCTGCCTCTGCTGACAAACAAGGCGGGGGAGCCTTCGGGCGCGGTGTACGGCTTTGCCAATATGCTTGTGCGAATGATAGAGGAGTATTCGCCCAAATACATTGCCGTCGCTTTCGACATGAAAGCCAAGACCTTTCGGCACAAGATGTACGAGGGATACAAAGCCAATCGCAAGGGCATGCCCGACGACCTGGCGGCGCAACTCCCCGCGCTGAAACAAATGCTCGAAGTTATGGGGATAACGTATATCGGCAAAGAGGGGATAGAGGCTGACGACGTAATAGGCACCCTTGCCAAGAACCACCCCGTGACTACCATGATACTCACTGGCGACCGCGACAGTTTCCAGCTGATAGACGAGACGACCACCGTGCTGTTCACGCGCAAGGGAATAAGCGAAGTAAGCGTTATGACCGAGGAGAGCCTGATGTCGCAAATGGGGCTGACCCCCTCGCAGATCGTGGACTACAAAGCGCTTGCGGGCGACTCTTCGGACAATATCCCGGGGGTAACGGGGATAGGCGACAAGACGGCGACCTCGCTGTTACAGAAGTACGGCGATATCAAGGGCATATATGCGCACATAGGCGAGCTGTCCGAGAAAGTGGCCAAAAAGCTGCTCGACGAGCAGAAAATGTGCAATCTCTCATACGACCTTGCCAAGATAAGGACGGACTGCGACGTGGACAAAACCCCCGCGGATATGGAGTATCCCTTCCCGTTCTCCTCGGCGGTCATGGAGTTTTTCGAGAAGATGGATTTCCGCTCCATAACGCGTCGGAGCGAGCTGTTCGGCGACTCGGTCGAGAGCGTTGCCGCCCCGCCCACGGTGACGGTAACGGAGGTCTATTCGCTCGGTCAGCTCGGAGTTTTGCTCTCGGGCGCAAAGGAGTTCGGGCTTAACCTCGGGGAGAGGCTGTCGCTATCCCTCGACGGGGGGACGCAATACGACCTGCCCCTCAAACAGAACCTGCTGGACGACGCTCCGACAGAGGGCGAAGCGGTTGCCGCGCTTACCGCGCTGTCCGACCCGAGCGTGAAAAAGTATGTGTTCGACGCCAAGAAGATGAAGAAACGGCTCGCCTCTTACGGCGTGGAGCTTCGCGGGTATGAGGACGTCGCGCTTATGCAATACGTCGGGGGCAGACCGATGAAACCGACGAGCGCGGAGGGTTACGCGGAGTCGTGCGGCATGCAAAAGACGGAGGCCGCGGCGGCGCTTATACTCGGCGGTAAGGCGTTTGAGAAGGAGCATACGCAGGGTAAGTTCGACCTCTACCGCGACGTGGAGCTGCCGCTTGTCGAAGTGCTTTGCGACATGGAGCGCACGGGGTTCAGGATAGACACCGAGCTACTCGCCCGACTTAAAGTCAAGTATGACGCATTGCAGCACGAGTGCGCGGAAAAGGTGTTTGAGCTTGCGGGGCAGGAGTTCAATATTAATTCGCCCAAGCAGCTCGCCAAAGTGCTTTTCGACGACCTCGGCATACCCTTCCCGAGGAAAGCGGGGACGGTCTCGACTTCGGCGGAAGTGCTCGAACAGGTCAGGGACGCGCACCCCGTGGTGGCGCAAGTACTGCGGTACCGCTTTATATCCAAGCTCAATTCGACGTATATTGTGGGGTTAGGCAAGGTCGCGGGGGCGGACGGGATTATACACACCGAGTTTAACCAGACGCAAACGGCGACGGGCAGGCTCTCCTCCTCCGATCCCAACCTGCAAAACATACCCGTTCGGGAGGACGACGGCAAAGTGCTGCGCGAACTGTTCATTGCGCGGGAGGGGCATAAGCTCGTCTCCGCCGACTATTCGCAGATCGAGCTGCGGCTTATGGCGCACCTGTCGGGCGACGAGAACATGATA
>CANPYH010000131.1 GCA_947588325.1 uncultured Clostridia bacterium | reverse complement strand
CTTTCACCCTTCCGCATAACGGGGGAGGCCGTTCCCTCGCTGATAGACGAAATACCCCTTCTCGCGGCAGTGGCTTGCTACGCCGAAGGAACGAGCGTAATAAGCGGCGCGGAGGAGCTTAAAGTCAAGGAGTCGGACAGAATCAAAACGACGGTAGAGGCGCTCACCGCTCTCGGCGCGGATATAGAAGGAAGGGAGGACGGCATGTTAATCCACGGCAAAGGCGGTCTGACGGGCGGCGGCAGAGTGGACGCGCACGGAGACCACCGCATAGCCATGAGCGCGGCGGTCGCTGCGGCGGGGAGCCGTGATGGCGCGGAGATAGAGGGCGCGGAAACGGCGTCCATAAGCTACCCCGGCTTCTGGGAGATATTATGCTGAAATTCTGCGTACTCGGCTATCGCATACAATACACCCTTTCTCCCGTGATACACGGCGCAGTGTTCGACGTTCTCGGCGTAAATGCGACGTACGGCGTGGAGGATATCCCGAGCGAGGAGTTGGAAAGCAACATTCCGCGGCTTCGGGAATACGACGGGTTTAACGTAACCAAGCCGCACAAACTCGCGATATTGCCCTACCTCGACGAAGTTTTGTCCCCCATAAGCGCGGTAAACACCGTTAAGCGGAGCGGCGACAGGCTGGCGGGGTATAACACCGACGTCGGCGGGTTCGGCAGGGATATAAGGTCGCTGGCGGGCGATTTGACAGGCGTGCGGACGCTTGTGCTCGGCGCGGGCGGAGCGGCGGAAGCCGTCGTTTGTTCGCTCACGGGCAGCGGCGCCGACGTCGCGATTATCAACCGCACAAAGGCAAAGGCGGAAGCGCTCGCGGCGCGTTACGGCGCTTCGGTGGCGTCGGAGCTTAAACCGCAGGTGATAGTCAATTGCACGAGCGCGGTTAACGATGGCGGGGAGTTCGTTCTGCCCGCGGAAGTGGATGCGTCGGAGCTGAAATTCGCGTATGACCTGACATACTCGCCCCCGATAACGCCTTTTATGGCGGAGTGCGAGAGGCGGGGAGCAAAGACGGCTAACGGGCTGGGAATGCTCGTGCGGCAGGCGATAGAGGCGGACGAGATTTTTCTCGGAAGACAGCTTGACGGCGACGCTCTCTTTGCCGAAGTAATGAAGGTCTTGCAAAACAGGGCGTAACAAAAGCAAAGAGGAGGAACAGGAGCGGATATGAAAATATTGATAATAAACGGACCCAACCTGAACATGCTCGGGGCGAGGGAAAAGGAAATCTACGGCGAGCAGACGCTCGAGAGCATAAACACCGAAATTGCGACGTTCGCCAAGGCTAACGGCATCGAGACGGTGTTCTACCAGTCCAATATCGAGGGCGAGATTTGCGGCGCGGTGCAGGGGGTTAAGTCGGTGTACGGCGCGGACGGCATAGTGCTTAACGCTGGCGCATACACGCACTACTCCCACGCCATAGGCGACGCGCTTGCCTGCGTGAAGGTGCCGAAGGTGGAAGTGCATATCTCCAACGTCCATGCGCGGGAGGAGTTCAGGCACCTCTCCGTGCTTGCGGATAACTGCAACGGCGTTATATGCGGCTTCGGCGCGGACAGCTACAAGCTCGCTTGCCTCGCGATTAAGAGCATACTCGAAAAATGAACATCGCGCTCATAGGAATGATGGGGACGATGAAAACCTCCGTCGGCAAAGCCCTCGCGAAAAAGACGGGCATGCGCTTCTTCGATACGGACGCCGAGTTCGTCAGGCGGGAGGGGCGCTCGATCTCCGACGCTTTTGCCGAAGACGGCGAAGAGTACTTCCGCGAAAAGGAGAGGGAGATAGTCGGCTACGCGGCGACGTTAGATAACACCGTCGTCTCATGCGGCGGCGGCGCGCCTCTTGCGAGGGAGAATGCGGAGACGCTTAAACGCTCCTGCACCGTCGTACTTCTGACGGCGACTGCCGAGAAAATACTCGAAAGGACGTCGGGTTCCTCCCGTCCTCTGCTTCAAGGCGGCGGGATCGAGAGGATAAGAACGCTCCTTCGGGAGAGACGGGATAAGTACGAGGCGGCGGCGGACTTCACGGTAGACACGACGGACATACTCCCCGAGACGGCGGCGGATATAATAATTCGCATTTTGCACTCGAGGTCTTGACACTTAACAAGGGTTTATGATAGACTGATTGGGTTGACACCGACAGAGTGAGGTTTCGGCCCAACACCGAAAAACAGGGTAAACACAATGGATAAAAAGACAATGCAGGCAGTGATCGATTCGATCAGAGTTCTTTCGGCGGAAGCCATAGAAAAAGCGAAAAGCGGACACCCGGGCACACCGCTCGGCGCGGCGCCCATAGCGGCGGCGCTTTTTGCCGCAATGAAACACAACCCGAAAAACCCCGCCTTTTTCGACAGGGACAGGTTTGTGCTTTCCGCGGGACACGCTTCCGCAATGCTTTACAGCGTTATGCACCTCAGCGGCTACGACATAACCAAAGAGGACCTCGCCAACTTCCGTCAGCTCGGCAGTAAACTCCCCGGTCACCCCGAATACCGCGTGACCCCGGGCGTGGAAACTTCCACGGGACCCCTCGGTCAGGGCATTGCCAACGCCGTGGGTATGGCTCTCGCGGAAAAGATACTCGCCGCAAGGTTTAATAAACCGAACCTGCCCATTGTGGACCATAACACGATAGCCTTCTGCGGAGACGGCTGCCTTATGGAAGGCATATCGTACGAGGCGGCTTCGCTTGCGGGGGTATGGAAACTCGGCAAGCTCATCGTCGTATACGACAAAAACGACGTGACCATAGAGGGTAGCATAGATAATAACTTCAACGAGGACGTCGGCAAACGCTTTGCCGCGCAGGGTTGGCAGGTAATAAACGTTGCGGACGGCAACGACTATGCCGCAGTCACCCGCGCCCTTGCCAAGGCTGAAAAGGATACCGAGCGCCCTTCGCTCATAGTCGTCAGAACGGTTATAGGCTACGGCTCGAGCAAGGCTAACGACGCGTCCTGCCACGGCGCACCTCTCGGCGCGGAGTGCTTCGCCGACTTCAAAACGAGAAGCGGCTGGGCGGAAGAGCCTTTCACAGCCAAGAAAGAGACGGCGGCATACCGTAACGCCATTCGCCGTCGCGGTGCCAAAGCGGAGAGGGAGTGGAATGCCCTCGTTGCCCAATACGCCGAGAAGTATCCCGAGGACTATGCCGAATTCGTCAGGTGGACGAGCGGCAAACTCCCCGATCTCGAGAACGACGAAGAGTTCTGGAAGGCGGTCCCGACGGAGGACGCGGCGACGCGTAACCACTCGGGCAAAATACTCAACTATCTTGCGGGCAGAGTGCCCAACCTTATAGGCGGCTCGGCAGATCTCGGCCCATCCAATATGACGATAATGAAGGAGCGGGAGTATTACTCGGCGGCGACCCCGACGGGAACCAATATCCACTTCGGCGTGCGCGAGCAGGCTATGGGCGCTATAACCAACGGCATATACCTTCACGGCGGTTTCCTGCCTTATTGCTCGA
>CANPYH010000130.1 GCA_947588325.1 uncultured Clostridia bacterium | reverse complement strand
AACGAAAATCATTCCTCTTTCGGGGAAATCCAATGAAATCCCTTTCAATGCCTTTACGCAAATTCCGTTTCGGGGCTCGTATGTTTTTTCAAGATTTCGGATACTTAACATAATACTTAAAAACAATCAAATTGTAACTACATTCTTATGCACAGCCATTCTTAATGTAGCGTCATTTAATTCATAACAATATGTAACGTATCGCTTATTCCCTATTGTATGACTTATAGCCGCAGTAGTAGCAAAAACATTAGTACTTATATAAACGTCTGAAAAACCGTTATTATTGATAGTTATCGGTGTTGAATTAACATCTTTTAATCCAGACCAATTTTTTGCATCGCCTTCAAAAGCCAATTTTGCATTATAATACATGCTAACGGTATTGCCCGTGTTATTATAGACCCTTATTTTCCATTTACCTTTTTCTTTACCATATAACCGAGCGTCTAAAGTCTTCGAAAAACTTACATAGTTAGTGTGACTTGAAGTTGTCAAATCAAACGGCCATATCCAACCACCCGAGTTTGCAAAAGCTATAACACTCCTTGCATAAAGATAGCCGGCGTAATTCAACTCTGAACAATACCACGAAGCGGAATTTATACTTGTGTTTACTCTTCCCTTATCAAGCGGAAGATCATAAGGTTTTCCCAATTGACACCAGTGGAAATATTTTGCCTGTTCCACAATGCCCGGTGACGTATATATCGGTCTTAATATAATGACGCCAAATTTAACCATTCGGTCATCATCCAACACTCCGAATTGTACACCTCCACCGACTGCTTCAATAACTTGTATGTATGTGGATCTGCCATGTATTCTGCCTTCAGCCCGCTTATTTACATCATAGATAAGCGCAGAATGCCCCATATTGCTAAACTTAGTATTCGTTTCTACAACAATATCGCCATCTTGAATTGCCGAATAATCAAAATTTTCATTTGTATAATATACATCCCTCTGAAAAGCGTCACTTGGAGTAATGTCGGGGTCAAACTTTGAAGAGCTTGGATTGGATGTGTCACCTTTTATAATGTAATCTTCATCATCCGAAGAACTCTCAGTCGACACTTCATAATCTGCCATACAAATCGTTCCGTTTGCTTCAGCCACAAGAAAGTCGCAATAACTACTTAAATCCATTCCAAGTTGATAATAACCATCACAAAATTCCTCAAAGCTATAAGGCATTTCTATATCATATTCCGCCATTGCATTAACTGTTTGCTGATAGTATTCTTGGAATATGTCTTCATAAGATACTACCTTTTCACAATTTGAAGATTCAAGCAAAGTTTCCTCAAGTTCGATTCCGGTTGTTTCAGCTCTTGCAGAAACAGCCGATTCCATAAAAGAAATACATAAAAGCGTAGACATTATAGCGCATAAAGTAATAATTGCTATAAACTTAATTCCTTTAACGAAGTTGAATTTTCTCATATTTTTCCTCCTATTCATTTCCACTTGGTTCATCAATCAAAATTAAACAAAAAGCTATTTAAAATTCATTTGGACATACACAATAATTTTTCAAAAAAGCGCAAAGAATGCCTAAAATTTTCTTTGCGCTTTAAAAACTATATCTGTACATTGGAGTGCACCTCCGTCTTTGTTTAATAAATGCTTATTTTTGAACTATACAACGATCTCTTTAGCTTTATATACTCCTTAACTTTATACAACCATTTATGTTACCGACATTTTAACATATTTTGGTAGACATGTCAATACGGTTTTTGAAAATTTCTGCAAAACATTTTCAACCGAACAATATCACCCCCCCCCCGCAAACATAAAACCCCATGCGTAAAAGTAATTTACTCGCACGGGGTTATGCACCGTTACTTATGCACTCTACATACTGCGCATGCAAAAAGACGGCAAGTCGCGCCGTCTTTCGCTGTTCAATCTCGGGTTAGGTCGAAGCAGTCTCTACCTTAACCGCCCATATCCGACTTGGATCCTATGGTTATTCCCCACAGTTGCAGTCGTAACCGCAGTCGCAGTCGGAGCCGCACTCGCACTCTTCCTGCGAAGGGGCTACGCGGGAACCGCTATCGTTCTTTTTGCCCATCGACTTGCATTTCTCGGACATGTCGTCAATAAACCGACTGCAAGGTTTGCAGGTTTTAGCGATAATCGCGCCCGCAACCATGCCTGCCGCAAGACCTATCAACATTCCTTTCATATCACACCTCCGCAATTATTGTTTGCGGAGAGTATGCGGGTTATGCGGTGGGATTTTCTTTTTTGTAATTTTCCAGATAATTCTTTATAGCCGCCTTGATCGCGCCCTCGGCAAGCACGGAGCAGTGTATTTTCTGCGCGGGAAGCCCGCCGAGCTCGTCTATTACTTCCTGATTGGTAAGCGCGAGAGCCTCGTCTATCGTCTTGCCTTTGATCATCTTGGTAGCTATCGACGACGTTGCGACGGCAGCCGCACAGCCGTAGGTCTGGAACTTAACTTCCTGTATTATCCCGTCCTCGATGCGCATGGTGATCTTCATGATATCGCCGCAGGACGCGTTGCCCACCTCACCGACGGCGTTGGCGTTCTCCACCTCGCCGACATTGGCGGGCGATTTGAATTCGTTCATTACCTTTTCGTTATACATAACTATATCTCCTGTTTCGCTTTATTCTCGTCAGCGGGTGAGCGGGCTCATCTTCCGAAGCCTCTCCACCGCCGCTTTAAGCTGGTCTACCGTGTAGTCCACATCCTCTATCGTCGTATCCTTGCCGAAAGAGAAGCGGATAGAACCGTGCGCAATCTCCACGGGTACGCCAATGGCCATCAATACGTGCGACGGCTCCAGCGACCCCGACGAACACGCCGACCCCGACGAACACGCTATGCCCGCAAGGTCGAGTGAAAGCAGCAACGACTCGCCCTCTATATACACGAAAGTGACGTTGGCGTTGCCCGGCACACGGCTGTCAATGCTACCGTTTATCCTTATATTCGGTATCTCCTTCCTTATCCTGTCGAGGAAGTGGTCCCGCGCCGCCCTTACGGCTTTATTGTTCTCCTCCATCTCCTCTATCGTCAGCTTCAGCGCCTTCGCCATACCCACAACGGCGGGAACATTGGTCGTGCCGCCGCGCATAGTGCGCTCCTGGTGCCCGCCTATCATGAACTTGTCGGGCTTGACGCCGCTTTTAACAAACAGCACGCCTATCCCCTTGGGTCCGTAGAACTTATGCGCCGAAAAGGACATCAGGTCCACGTTAAGCTCCCGCACGTCCATTTTCATACTGCTCATAGCCTGCACCGCGTCGGTATGGAAAAACGCGCCGTGAGCGTGCGCTATCTCCGCGAGTTTCTTTATGGGCTGGATAGTCCCGATCTCGTTGTTAGCCGCCATGACCGATACGAGCACCGTCTTATCCGTTATCGCGCTCTCAAGCGCCTCGGGGCGCACGAAACCGTCCTCGTCCACGGGCAAGAAGGTCACGTCGAACCCGTGCTTGCTCATATATTTGACAGACTCGATAATCGCGGGGTGCTCGATCGCCGAGGTTATTATGTGCTTCCTGCTCGTAAGCTCGGCGTACCGCACAGCCATGCCCT
>CANPYH010000129.1 GCA_947588325.1 uncultured Clostridia bacterium | reverse complement strand
ATGGAGCGGTACGAAGTCGGGCTTGCGGCGAACAGGATATACGACTTCGTGTGGAACGAATTCTGCGATTGGTATATCGAGTTCTCCAAAATCTCCCTCTATTCGGCGGATGAGAACAAGCGTAGGAACACCGTAAGCGTGCTCGTGCGCGTGCTCCGCGACGTGCAAAAACTTGCGCACCCGATCAAACCGTTTATTACCGCCGAGATATACGATAACCTGCCCGAGTGCGCCAAGGACGCCGAGGACATTATGCTCGCGCCCTATCCCGAAACCAAGGACTATAAACACTATACTATGGACGCACACCGCATGGTGCAGGTAATGGAGACCATTCGGCAGATCAGGGCACTCCGCGCCGAGATGGGGGTTAAGCCGAGCAGGCGCGTAACTATCTACATCAAGCCCAACGGCACCGTTCCCGCGAGCGCAATGCGTAAGACGGGCGAGTACCTTATCAAACTCGCGTCGGGCACCGAGTTCAAGATCGTCAGTGAGAAGCCCGAAAACTGCGCCACCGTCGTCGCCGCCTTCGGAGAGGTCTATCTCCCGCTCGGCGAACTGGTGGACTTCGAAAAGGAACTCGAAAGACTTAAAGGCGAACTCGAAACGGCAAGGTCGGAACTCGACCGTGCCCAATCGAAATTGTCGAACGGGAACTTTGTCGCAAAAGCGCCCAAAGCCGTCGTCGACGCAGAAAAATCAAAAACGGAGAAATTTGCCGAACGAATTTCCGTACTGATGAAGAAGATAGAAGAAATAACAAACATGAAAAAATAAAATCACGGATAAGATCCCAAACGAAAAAAGGGCTGTCGCATAAAGCGACAGCCCTTCGTCATTTTGCGTCGGTAAGATACGGAAAACTCCGTTGATAACTCCAAAAGTAAAGCGAAAGCAGGATTTTATCCTTGGCGCGGACTCCGAACCGAGTTTGTTACTCGACGGCTTTCATGGACTCTGCCATGTCGATCTTTGAGAGTTTGCGCAGAAGCAGCAGGTCGACGAGACCCGAGAAAACGATGGTGAGACCGATGGCGATGAGGTAGCTCCACCAATAGATGGTGCAGGGGAAGAGCATATACGGGTTGACGAGGCTGGCGATGATGAAGGACAGCAGTGCCCAACCCAGACCGATACCCACAGCGATGCCGAGCAGGACGAGTATGAAGATTTCACGGAACACGTAACCCGCGACTTCGAAGCCGTTATAGCCCAACACTTTGAGGGTGGCGATCTCTTTCTTCCGCTCCCCGATATTGATATTGGTGAGGTTGTAGAGCACGATAACGACGAGCGCGCCCGCAAACACTATCAGCACGATAACTATAAGCGTAATAGTCTCGGACGTGTCATCGAAGGCTTTTTTCTCCGAAGAGGTGAAAGACACGGCGGTTACGGATTCATAGGTAAGCAGCTCCTCGGTAACGCTTTCTTGATCGTCCTGCGCAACGCCGCTGCGCACAAGCACCGAGTTAAACGCCGAAGCGTCCTTCGCATTCTCGCCGCCGAGCGCCGCATACGCCCTGTCATACTCGTCCGCGCCTATAAATACCCAGCTGTCCGAGTACATGATCACGACTTTGGAGACGACGAAGGACAGTACGTCGCCCGCCGCGTTTTTGACCTTGATAGTATCTCCCGCTTTAAGCCCGAGTTCGGTCGCCGCACCCTTGGACAGGAACACCGAATCGTTCTCGAAGGGATCGGAGCCGAAGTCGATAAACTCGTTGATATCCGTCTTTTTATTACTTCCTTCGCCGCCTTTGTCCGCACGCCCTACTACTATATTGAGCGTGAGGGTGTCGTCCTTCGTCTCTATCGAACCGCGCTCTTTGCGCACTTCGAGATAGTCCTTCGCATTATCCCCGCTGCCAAGGAAGGCGCGCATATTCTCGTCCTCGGCATAATTCGAAGTAACGCCGACGGTGAGATCATAGTTATATATCCCGTTGAATTGCAAGTCGGTCACGGCTACCGTTGAGTTAAGCATACCGAACCCTGCGAGAATCAGCGCGCTGCACCCCGCAACGGCAAGCACGGTCATAAAGAAGTTGCGCTTGAATCGGAAAATATTGCGGAAGGTCGCCTTATACCTGAAGGGAAGGACGTTCCACAGCGGCACTCTTTCGAGGAGTATCCGCTTACCCGGCTTGGGCGCACGGGGTTGGAGCAGGGAAGCGGGCGTCTCACGGAGAGAGGAGTAGCACGCAAGCAGCGCGACGAGCACGACGGAAACGATTGCGATACCGACGGACAAGAGGGTAAGGAACCAATTCATCATAATGGTCATGGGCGGCATGGTATACAGCGTCCCATACGCATTGAAAATAATGATCGGTAGGACGGTTATCCCCAACGGCACGCCCACAAGTGCGCCGAGCAGACATGCGGCTATACCGTAGAAAATGTACTTGGACACAATCTGCGGCTTGCCGTAGCCCAAACTCGTCAACGTCGCGATCTGCCCTCTGTCCTCGTCCACCATTCGCACGATGGTCGAGAAAGCGACGAGCGCGGCGACGGCTATAAAGAATATGGGGAACACGCCCGCAATAGCCGTGACTTTGTCCGCATTGAATTTCAGTCCGTAATAGGATATGTTGGTGTCGCGGTCGAGCACATACCATCCGTCCTCGGCGGCGGCTTCGATCTTCGTCCCGACTTCTTTGGAAAAGTCGTCGTAGTCGTCGGTAAACGGCGTAATGTCCGCCGAACCCTTCGCCGATACCCACATAGTCGATATCATGGGCACATAGGACTCGGGGTCGGGCGCAACGGTAACGTCAACGCTTATCCCCTCCGCAGTGAATTTAGGCGAATAACTTATATCGAATTTGGTAGGTATATCGCTGAACGCCGCCTTGTCCGTGAACAGTATATAGTCGACGTTGCCGTTGCCGATTGTGCAAGTCTCGTTACTCTTGGAAAAATACATGGGCGAGGAGACTATGCCCACCACTTTGAATTTATTATCCGTCTCTTCGGCAAACACGGGCAGGGGATCGGGCTGTATGACGTTGACATTTACGTCCATGCCGCCCATATCCATATCGCCGAGGTCTATTTCCGTATTTTGGTATGCGTACTCGTCCGAGACGGTGAATACGTCCCCGAGCGACACCTTTTCCATGCTGCCGAAGGGGAGGATAGCGACGGCTTCGTTTGGCGCGGCGGGTAACACGCCCTCTTTAAGAGTCAGCTTGTTTATCCGCATATTGGGCATGTCGTCAACGCCGAACATGCGCGCAACTCTGCCCGTGCCGTCGCTGTTTTGCCGCACTACTGCGTCGTAATAAATAACCGACTGCACCGCTTCGACTTCCGTGACGCCCGCGATTTTATCCGCGTCCTCGCTCGTAAACACCGAGTCCACGGTTACCGAGGACACCGTCTCATTTCCCATATATGTGCCCATTTCTTTGGTTACGGTAGGCTCGTCGTCGGGGTAGAGGTAAAAATCGTAAAAGGCGTTATCCGCGAAATAACGCTCATAGGAGGTCTTGATATCCGGCGTCGCGTTATTTATTCCGATAACGAAGGCAAGGCTGAGCATGATAATACCGGCGATTGCCATGAACCGCCCGAAGCTGCCGCCGAATTCCTTAAATACGATTTTTCC
>CANPYH010000128.1 GCA_947588325.1 uncultured Clostridia bacterium | reverse complement strand
TAAACTCCCTCGATCTGCCCCTTTATGCCTTTATACTCCAGCGTGGGGAGCAGATCGAGGGAGTTTATGCAGTCGTACTCGATGGCATAGGCGTCGCGCATAATATGCACATGCTCGAAGCCGCGTATGGTGCGGTACATCTCCAACTGCACGGAGGCGGGCAGTCCCGTGGATATCCCCTGCACATACATCTCCTTTGTCCCGTCCCCCTCGGGCTCGAGAAAGAAGGAGTGCCGCGTCTTATCGGGGAACCTGACAATCTTGTCCTCTATACTCGGGCAGTACCGCGGTCCCGTGCCCTTTATCGTCCCATTATACTTGGGGGCAAGGTGCAGATTGCGCCTTATTACTTCGTGCGTATTCTCGTTGGTATAGCCGAGGTAGCACACCTCTTTGGTCGCCTTAACCCCCTTTGACAGCACGGAGAAGGAGTATAACCCCTCCTCTCCCTCCTGCACTTCCAGCGCGGAGAGGTCCACACTGTCCCGATGCACACGGGCGGGAGTGCCAGTCTTGAAGCGGCGCATAGCCACTCCGTGTTCGATCAAACTTTTTGTGAGGTAGTTAGCCCCCGGAAAGCCCGAAGGGCCCTGCGCGAGTATCACGCTGCCGACGATTATGTTCGCGCCGAGATATACGCCCGAGCATACGATTACCGCCTTTGCGCGGTAAGTCAGCCCCAAAACGGTAGTCACGCCGACTGCCCTGCCCTCCTCGGTCAATAGCTCCTTTGCCTCGCCCTGACGGAGGGTTATATTCTTCTCGTTTTCCAACACCGACTTCATGTAGGCGTGGTATTTATACTTATCCACCTGAGCGCGGAGGCTCCTGACCGCGGGGCCTTTGGAAGAGTTTAGCATGCGGAGATTGGTCAGGCACTTATCCGCCGCAACTCCCATTTCCCCGCCGAGCGCGTCCATTTCGCGCACGAGGTGCCCCTTCGCGGTGCCGCCTATGGAAGGGTTGCACGCCAGCCAGCCTATATTGTCCAGCGACACCGACAACACCAGCGTCCTTTGTCCCGTCCGCGCAAGCGCCAACGCCGCCTCTATGCCCGCATGCCCCGCGCCGATTACTATTGCGTCATATTCGAATTCGTCCATATCCTTACCGCGCCTCTCTCCTCATGACATGCACATCGCCCTGCACGGTGAGTTTAACTTCCGTACCCGCCGTCCTGCCTGTGTCCGATCGCGCCACTATGCTTACGCCGCCGCACTCCACCGTCGTATCGAAATACGTTCCCTTGAATACAGAGGTAACAATCTTGCCGCGCACTTCCTTTCCGTCCGCCGATCCGTCCGCGTCACACACCGCGATACGCTCGGGGCGAATGAGCACGTCCACTTCCTCGCCCGCCGAAAGCTCGTTGTCGCAGGGCAACGTTATCCCGAGACATTCCACTCCGCCCTCCGCCGCGCGCCCGCCAAGCACGTTTGCCGCGCCGACGAAACGGGCGACGAACTCATTACACGGCTTGTTATATATCTCCTCGGGCGAACCGACCTGTACGACGGCGCCCTCCTTCATAACCGCAACGGTGTCGGACATGGAAAACGCCTCTTCACAGTCGTGCGTGACGAAGAGGAAGGTTATACCGAGGCGGCTGTGCAGGCGTTTCAACTCCTCCTGCATTTCCTTGCGCATATTGAGGTCGAGCGCGCTCATAGGCTCGTCGAGCAGCAGCACTTTGGGTTCGAGTACTATCGACCGAGCGATGGCAACGCGCTGTTGCTGTCCGCCCGAGAGGGTGGTTACGTTGCGGTCGGCGCAATCGGTAAGCCCGACCACCGAGAGAGCGCGCTCCGCCCTCTCTCTTATCTCCTCTTTTGTCAGTTTGCGGTACAGAGTTTTAGTCCCGCCGCCCGCGAGCTTCTTTTCCCCGCAAGGCAATTTGAGCAGTTTAAGCCCGAACGCTACGTTATCCCGAGCGGTGAGATGCGGGAAGAGCGCGTATTTCTGGAACACTGTGCTCGTCGGTCGCTTGTCGGGGGGCGCGGACGTCACATCCTCTCCCTCTATAATTATCCTGCCGCTTGTCGGCTGTTCGAAGCCCGCTATGAGGCGGAGCAAAGTCGTTTTGCCGCACCCGCTCGGACCGAGAAGGGTGACGAACCCGCCCTTGCGCACGCAAAGAGAAAGCCCGACGACGGCATTTACTTCGCCGAACGACTTTGTTACATTGTCAAGCTCGATAATGTTTATATCCTTCGCATCCATCAATCAGGTTAAGTATATCACTTATCCCGTCCGAAGTTTAGCGATTTAACGCAGATTTGGCGAAATTTTTCCCGAAGCGGCGACTTTTGCACCGCCCGCCCGCCTGCGTTACGCCGTTAAGGTAATTTTTACCGCGCAAAGAGGAGCTTTGTCCGCCCTCTCACCGCCCCTTAACGGTTGACATAATCCGCCGTTTGGGATATAATCATTGTGTACGCGGAAAGGGCGATATACACGCCTGCCCGCGACTTAAAACGCAATCTTACACATAAAAGAAGGTACGGATTATCATGGGAAAAAATCTTACGCAGTCACATGAAAAAGCGCCGCAGCGTTCTCTTTTTAAAGCGCTCGGCATGACGGACGAAGAGCTTGAAAAGCCGCTCATCGCCATTATCTCGGCAAAGAGCGAGATCGTCCCCGGTCATCTCCACTTGGACAGAGTAACCGACGCGGTCAAGGCGGGCGTTTACGCGGCGGGGGGCACCCCCTTCGTCGTGCCGTCCATCGGCATTTGCGACGGTATAGCCATGGGTCACGCGGGTATGAAATACTCCCTGCCCTCCCGCGAGCTGATAGCCGACAGCGTGGAATCCATGCTTATAGGCCACGCGTTCGACGGCGTAGTCCTCGTGCCCAACTGCGACAAGATCGTGCCCGGTATGCTCATGGGCGCGATAAGGGTTAATATCCCCACCGTCGTCGTTTCGGGCGGTCCGATGGAGTCGGGCGTCGTAAACGGCAAGAAGGCGTCGCTCTCCACCATGTTCGAGGCGGTCGGTGCGGTGAGCGCGGGCAAGATGAACCTCGACGAACTCAAAGAGATGGAGAATAAGTGCTGCCCCGGCTGCGGTTCGTGCTGCGGCATGTACACGGCTAACTCAATGAACTGCCTGCTCGAGTCCCTCGGCATTGCGCTCCCCGGTAACGGCACCGCGCTTGCGACGGGTTCGGACAGAATACGCCTCGCTAAACAGGCGGGCAAAGTCATTATGCAAGCGGTCGCGGAGGACGTAACCCCTCGCATGATACTCACCAAGCAGGCCTTCCTCAACGCCATTGCCTGCGATAACGCCATAGGCGCGTCCACCAACAGCGTGCTCCACCTGCTCGCCATTGCAAACGAGTGCGGCATAGAGCTGACTTACGACATGTTCGCAAAGGCTTCGGACGTAACGCCCAACCTCTGCAAGCTCTCCCCCGCGACCGAGTACGACATGGACGCTCTCGGCAAAGCGGGAGGCATTATGGCAATACTCAATCAGCTCGCCTCGAAGAACCTCATAGACGGCAGCGTTCGCACCATATCTGGCAAGACGCTCGCCGAAGAGTACGAGGGCGCGGAGATTAAGGATCCGCAGATTATACATACCGCCGACGCTCCCATATCCAAAACGGGCGGGCTTGCCT
>CANPYH010000127.1 GCA_947588325.1 uncultured Clostridia bacterium | reverse complement strand
ACTGATCGAAGGTGTGGTTATGCGGGGCAAAAAGTTCTTCGCGCCGAAAAGCGCCCGTGACGACGGGTCGGTGCGAAGCTCGGGGTGCCATTGCACGGCGACGAAGAACTTTTTGCCCCGCATAACCACACCTTCGATCAGTCCGTCCTCGGCGTATGCGGCGGGGTCGAGTGAGGGCGCAAGCGTCTTTATCCCCTGGTGGTGGTAGCTGTTTACGCAGAGGGTCGCGCCGCCGATTATGTCCGCGAGAGGTGCGGCGAGGGTTACGCCGTGCACCGTTCTGTCATACGGCGGGTCCATGCGGTGACCGACCGCGGAGCCGAACTCGCTCGGCAGGTCCTGATACAGCGTGCCGCCGAGCACGGCGTTTATTATCTGTATACCGCGGCATATCCCGAGTGTGGGAATATCCCTTCGGATAGCCTCGCGCACGACGTACTCTTCCATGGCGTCACGTGTGGGGCAAGGCTCGCCGCAAAGGGGTCGGCGCTCCTCGCCGTAAAGCTCGGGGGCTACGTCCTGCCCGCCTGTGAGAAGCAGCCCGTCGCAGACGCTTAACGCGGCTTCGAGCGTATCTTTGTCGGTCGTAAGCGGCAGGATAACGGGCAGACCTCCCGCGCTCTCCACGCCCTTCATATAACCCGGTATCATCCACACGCTATCCCTTTCGGCGTCGTATAGCGGCATTATTCCTATTATCGGTTTCATACTCCCTCCGATATCGGATATTGCCCTTTGTTCCCGACCATATTATAAACGGAGTTGCAAATATTGTCAATCGCGTTCGCAAGGCATACCGACAAAATTTGCGCAAATAATACCGAATAGAGGGAGCGCATATGGTAATAATTAAGGTCGAAGCAAACGAAATCGCGGAGCTGTTCGGGCTTATCCCGAATTACGAAAAGGGCGTCGGCATGCTTATATTCGAAATAATTAACAAATACTTTCCCGATCCGCATAGGATAAATGTAGAAGCTATGGCAGAGGGATATAAGGAGATGGGAGAGATTAACCTCTCGATCGCGAATGGAGACAGTCAAACGGGGTGATATTTTTTATGCGGATCTCAGTCCTGTGGTCGGCAGCGAACAGGGCGGTATCCGACCGATACTTATCGTGCAAAACGATATCGGCAATAAGTATTCCCCCACCATCATCGCGAGCGCCATCACAAGCCGCCTGACCAAGGCGAAACTGCCCACGCATATCGAACTGCAATGCGGCAAATTCGGTCTGCCGCGGGATAGCGTTATACTGCTCGAACAGATCCGAACGCTGGATAAGCGACGGCTCAAAAGCAAGATCGGGTCGCTCGACGATAGGACTATGGGCGCGGTGGATCGCGCTCTGCTCATTTCGTTGGGGTTTGTATAACTTCGCATTCAAAGTTAAGGTCAATATGCAAAAATATCCGCTTTTATGCGGGTATTTTTTCAGTGTGTTTAATTGTTACGGCGCGGCGAGGACGCGGGATAAGAGTTGCGAGCAGTCATGCTCCTATCGCACGCGACAAGCGGGAAAACGATTATTTTTTCTTTTTGGGCGAGTTGTTCTTTTTCGCATAGTAAGCTGCAATCGCCGCCTTTTGTTTTTTTCGCGCCTCAGGAGTTTTTGCTTTTACATAGCTGCTTTTCTTTTTTTCTTTATTAAAGAACATCTTGTTCGCCCTCCATGTTTATAACCGCTTCAAAGTCGCATTCGTCGCAGTAAGCCTGCAATCGCTCTATTAGTTTTTCGCTCGGCTTGAATTTTTGCTTGATGATATATACATCCCGCATGTCATATAGTGGCGTTGCCATGATTATTTTCTTGTTGATATCGTAGAATACACAATAATTTCCCGAGTTCATCCAATATCCGTAAAAATAATCAAAAGCAAATACTTTGCGCCGTTCATTAGTGGATCGGCTTCTGAAATAAAGTATTCGATGCGAACAGCAAGCGTTGGAAAAAACATCCAACTCGTTGTCGAAAACCAATGCCTCTCTTTTGTATAAAGGTAGCATGCAATATTCGTTCAGCAGTCCACGAATATATACCGAGAGCTCTTGTGCAGTTATTAAAATTTCGGAAGTTTCTATTTCGTCAAAAACCGAAATTCTTTCTTTTGAGGGGCGTATCCAAACAGACTCTTCTAATTCACCCAAATTTTCATCATTGAAATATACCCTGTCGATAACGGTGTTTACGGCATTATATATATTTTCACTGTCTGCCCGATTGTATTCGTCTTTTAATATATTCTCAATTTGGTTGCGCCTTTCCTTGCGCACTTCCACGAGTGTAGGAATAAGTTTGTTCAAGAGAGCATTTTTATTGGACTTGCCGTTCTTGATGAACTCGAAGCGCAATGCGTCGATTTCCAAAATGTTCGCCACAAAGGACGAAACATTAACCTTGATTTTGTCGTTCATACGGTAACTCCTATAAGTAAATTATATAAACTGTCTACCTATATGTCAAGAAAATTCAGATAAATAGCCAATATTGTCTACCATAAAACTCCGAATATGGTAGACGAAATTTTATTGAATTACAAAAATTATTCTGCTATAATATAAATGCAAGTGGAGCAAGTCGTTATTTTACTTGACAAAATTATAGGATGGTTCTAATATATGAGCATATTAAGTTTCCTTTTTAAGCCGAAAAAAGAAATGTCTAAAAAAGGTACGCCGCGAGTGCGTATGGGAAAATACATCATTTCTTCGCACGCACAAAATCGAGTCGCCGATCCAAAACGGAATTTAAAAAAATCAGATATGGTTTGGAATCTGCTCGGGAGAAGCTTTCAAACCGAATTATACGATTATTATGGAGAAAAACAATATAGCCGCATTCACAAAAAGAGCAAAACAAAAACGAATATCTCTGATAAAAATGTGGTAAAAACAATCCATAAAGTGCATAACCCGGATAAGGAAATAAGGAGGCTGCAAAATGAAAAAAAGAAATGATAAGACAAAGCAAGAAGCAACGCTCTTTTCCGTCAGTGAAGAAGCAATCGAATTTATCCGCACATACATCCTTCCCATTAAACACATCGAATTTATAGACGAGGATGTATTTCATGATATTTTTGATATTGCGGAAAGCTGGGAACTCGATATGATTGACGAAAACGGATTTGATAAAAAACATGATCCGTTTATCAAGCGGAATACAATGGGAATGAATTTCGTCTCTGAAATATCGGGGCAAAACGGTGAGCCGAATTTTGAGGATCTTAACCGCCGTTTGGGCTTGAGCAAAACAGATTAACTTCTTTAACTCGTCAAAAAGAATATCCGATATAGTTTTGTTCTTATAATCACTTCTCTCTTTTGTATATTATGAACCCCAAGAGTTATACACTTTTGGGGTTCTCTTCATTTAACGGGTATTTTTTCAGTGTTTTTAATTATTACGGCGCGTTAGTTTTAGCGGGATAAGGATTGCGAGCGGTTATTAACTATCGAAGCCGACTATGATGTCGCTTGCAAGCACGCTTGTTTCGCCGCGAAGCGCCGCAGCCCGCTCCCCCGCCCTGCCGAACTCGTAGCAAGCGCGAACGGTGGCAAGGAAGGGATCGTCCGAAGTCGCGGCAAACGCGCCGACCATGCCGCCGAGTACGTCGCCGCTACCCGCCTTTGCCATTGCGGGTGTG
>CANPYH010000126.1 GCA_947588325.1 uncultured Clostridia bacterium | reverse complement strand
TTGTTTGATAACATGGTAAATACTCCTATGGGTTCGAATCCCGCCCTCTCCGCCAACAAAAAAGGCACCCAACGGGGTGCCTTTTTTGTTGGCGGAGAGGGCGGGTGCAAGTAACCTGCCGTATGCAGTATCCCGCCCCTACCTTACTACGGGCGCGGCGTATAACACCGCCGATACAGCGCAAGAACTGTCCCCCCCCCCATTGTAATTAACTCTTGGGGGATTTCTGCCAATGGACAGCGGATTCTTTGAGTTGCTTGGCGGCGGAAGTCGGGTTGGAGAAGTCGACGGACTTGCTACCCTCAATGGCGAAACCGGCTACCGTCCAGCCGTCATAATCCTCGAAGTACGCTGTTTCGAGACCTGCGGGTTCGGATGCGTTGGGGATGAAGGCGTTATCCCCTATGTAGGTGCAAGACGACGGGATTGTTATTGTTTTAAGATTACCGTTGCCCGCAAACGCATTATTCCCTATTCTCTTAAGCCCGCTGCCGAGATCTATCTGCTCAAGGCTTGCCAAAGAGAATGCGTACTCGCCTATCTCGGCGACTGTGGACGGCAACGCTACGTTGTGTATTATCCTGTTTGCGAAAGCGTAAGGCGCGACGGACGTGAATTTCTCCGAGGTGAAGTCCACTTTCGCATTGCTGTACGACTTGCAAAGCAGCAATGTATTGGTATCCTTCTCGATAATACCAAGCCCGTTTGCGGTGAGTTTATACGACTGATTATCAGGGTCTATAATGATTTCCGAATTAAGGTTACACGTCTTGGCGAAGGCAGTCGGGGCTATCTTGGTAACGGAGGCGGGTATCTTCAAACCGTATATGCCCATATTCGCAAACGTCCAGGGTTTAATTTCCTTAACGCCCGCGGGAATTTCGAGTGTGTTATTGTACAGCGGCGTGTCGTTGAGATAAATTCTCGTCTCCCAATTGAAGGGCGAGGACGATTCCTCTTCGAAGTCTATGGTGGCCCATTGCGCGATATCCTTGATATGCACCTCGTCTACCCTGCCAGCAAACGCCCAAAAGTCTGCGCGTTTCAAGCCTAATCCCATGGTCAGCTTTTTAAGGTTGGTGCCGAAGAAGGCGTATCTGCCGATATGCTCGACGGTATCGGGTATAACCAACGCGGTGCTCGTGAACTGCATTCCGTAGAAAGCATAGTCGGGAATGTCCACTACGCCGTTGGGAATAATGCTGCCCGCACAACCGGCTACGAGGTTGCCCTCTCCGTCTACTACGCAATTGCCCTCGGCGTGCAATACCTTGTTATCCCCCGCTACCGTTATCTCGGTCAGGTTCTTGCAATGCAGGAATGCGAAGTCGCCTATATCCGTTACGTCCGCACCGATATGCACTGCCGTAAGTTTGTCGTACTCCACAAAGGCGTACGGCGATATCTTGGTAATATCTCCCGAAACGGTAATTTCGGTAACTGCCGAGCCGTCAACGATGAGATCTGCTCCGTAGCAGAGCGGGTTAGTCTCCACGTGATGAACCCTCTGATCGTCGTCATCGGTGCAAGAGAAGGTTATCCCGAGCCAGCTGTCCACCGACGGCGCATAGACTTTGGAGATTTGCTCACAGTCATAGAACGCCATGTGCCCTATCTCTTTTATGTCGCCTTTGAAAGTTACCGTTTCCAAAGCCGTGCAGTCAAAGAAGGCGTACTTACCCACCGAATACACACGCGAACCGAGAGTAACCGAGCCGAGATTGTTGCAGTAATAGAACGCACTCGGCGCTATAACGCGGGTAGCCTCGTCCGAAGTATATGCAGTTATGCCCGAATCGGCTTTGATCGCGACGACATAGGGATGCTTATCGTTACCGAGGTAGTCCACGCCGTCTTTGTTATTGAACCTGACCGTCGTCAAGCCGTAGAATATATCCTCACCTATCCCGCGAACATTGTCGCCGACGGTGACGTTTTCGAGTACCTTGCAGCCCTGGAACACCCAATTGCCGGTAACAAGTTCGCCGTTACCGAGGTCTACGTCTGTCAGCTCTCTGCAATCGTAAAACGCCTGCTCGCCGAGATAGTCGAGCGCGCCGTTGAATTTAACCGTTTTTAAGCTGTAATTATATATGAAGGCGTACGGCTCTACACGTTTAAGAGAGGCGGGCAAGTTAAGGTCGAGGAGACTGTAGCAATTCCAGAATGCCTGTTCTTCAACGATTCTAAGCCCCTCGCCGAAAGTTATATGTTTAATGCCAAAGCATTGCGAGAATGCGTACTTATCTATTTTTTCGAGACTGTCGGGCAAAACGGGATCGGTCAGGTTGGTATTGTGCCAGAACGCGCTTACGCCGATACGCTTGATATTCTTGCCGAAAGTCACTTGACGAAGCGGCGAGAAAATGGTCGAATCTCCCGTAGTAAATGCGTAATCCATAATTTCGGTTACGGGCAAGCCGTCATACTCGTCGGGAATAACTATCTCCTCGGGAATCTCCGTGATGTCACCGCTGTAGCCCACGGAATAGGACTGCTCGTCGGTGTTCTTGGTGAAGATGAGGATGTTATCCAACTTAATATAACCGCAGACCGAACACTTTGTTCCGCCTTCGGCAGTGAATGAATGGTCAGCGACAGAGTTTGCGTCTTTAAGCCCGCACTTGTCGCACACGCGATAGTGTTGAGTATTCGTTCTCGTCCATTCGCCCAAATATGTATGCTCGGCTTCGGGTATGGTCTCCTTGACTATATCGCCGCAACGCGCACACTCCTTTTGTTTCTCACCCGCATGCGAGCAGGTAGCTTCGGTTGTGACGTGGAAGTCGTTATATTGGTGACCGAGTTCGTTAATAACAGACGTTTCGGGGTGGTGGCATAAGACGCATTCACG
The DNA here is from genome assembly GCA_947588325.1 of uncultured Clostridia bacterium. Taxonomy (GTDB): domain Bacteria; phylum Bacillota; class Clostridia; order Christensenellales; family Pumilibacteraceae; genus Protoclostridium. The sequence continues at coordinate 841 of CANPYH010000126.1, read as the reverse complement.
CCTCATCTCCCCCGCAGTCGTGCATGACGCGGGAACAGCTACTTTCCACTCCGAATACTTGTGGTCCCCGTATGTAGTTTCCATCGTCTCCGAGTACTGACACTCGAGACAATGACGCTCCATCTCGCCCTTTTCAAGACAGGTGCCCGCTTTAGACTCGCTCCAATCGGAAAAGCGATGCTCGCCATTGTTAGTCTGCATTGTATCGACATGACCGCATTCGAGACAATGACGCTCCATTTCGCCCTTCTCAAGACAGGTGCCTGTCTTGGACTCGCTCCACTCCGAGTAGATATGCGGAATCTCGTCTATTGCTGCTATCTCGTAATAATCGCAATCAAGACAGTCCCTGCGCTTCTCGCCCTTCGAAGTGCATGACGCGGGAGTAGTCTCTATCCATTCCGAGAAATTATGCACATGCGGCAGCTCGTCGCATGCGAATAAGGAAAGGGACGTGGCAATCACGGCGCATATAAGTATCACTGTGACAATAATTCTTCTTGCTTTCATAATTAACCGCCTTTAACGATGAAGTGACCATGCTGCAATATTGCCATCGTCGACAGATATAACATATCACAGCTACAAATATAATATAGTCTGCGCGAAAACAAATCAAGCGTTTGAAAGCAAAAACCTGAATTTGCGTAATTTTTCACAATTCAATACACTTTAAATATTCGGGAAAATAATTGCTTCACACGTCACTAACATTTACAATCCCCTCAGTCACCTTCGGTGACAGCCCCCCCTCGACTTCGGGCGGCCCACACGGGGCAGTTACGCTCGAAGCAAGAAACAACACCTCTCGTAACTAAACAAGTTAAGTAACATATCCCCC
>CANPYH010000125.1 GCA_947588325.1 uncultured Clostridia bacterium | reverse complement strand
GGATGCGTTTAGCCTCTTCGAGAGTGGTGCCCTCGGGAGCGGTTATGAGGTTCTCCTTTGTCATAACCTCGTCGATGGGGCGGTCGAAATTGCCCTCGAAACGAAGGTCGCGGTTGGTAAGTATGCCGACGAGCTTGCCGTCCTGATCGGTAATGGGCACGCCCGATATGCGGTATTTCTGCATGAGGTTGAGCGCGTCGATGAGTTTGTGACCGCGGGAGAGGGAGAACGGGTCGTTGATTACGCCGTTTTCGCTTCTCTTAACCTTGTCCACATGCTCGACCTGCTCCTCAATCGTGAGGTTCTTATGGATAATGCCTATGCCGCCCTCGCGCGCTATTGCAATGGCGAGTTTGGACTCGGTTACCGTATCCATAGCCGCCGATACAAGGGGGATATTCAGCTTTATCTCCTTCGTAAGCGCGGTTTTGAGACTTACGTCCTTGGGCACGACATTGCTCTCCGCCGGAATGAGCAATACGTCGTCAAACGTCAGACCTTCCTTTATGATTTTATTCATGGCCGCCTCCTTCCTTGAATGGTGTTTCGGTGTTATTCTTCGGTTGCGCCGCCCCTTATGCGGGTGCGGACGCTGTGTCTATAAACCCTTTATATGCGTTGTATACGCTCCTGACAACTTCGCTCGTAAAGTGCGGACTTGCCGCGTTTATTCCCTGCTCCGCTTTGTTCATGTTATACGCGAGGTCGTATAACCTGCCGAGGCGGCTCGCTATGTCCGCCGCTTTGCGTATGTCGGGATTACCCTTGCCGTAAGCCTCCACGTCCGCCGACGCGCCCTCGCTTATCGCCGAGAAATACTCCCGGACATTGCCGAGCAGTTCGCCGCTGCCGAATGCGGAATAGTCGCCGAAGTCGGTGTACGCGATAAGTTCGTTCATAAGCGCCGTATCCTTTCTCTCCGTCATCGCTTTTTCGGTTATCTCGCGGGTCGCCGCCGCGAAGTCGCTTCCGCAAAGCGCTTCCATTCTCACGCCCGACACATAGTCGTCATAGCCGTATATGGCCGAGAGAACGGTCAGTCCCGATCTCGAGAGGTCGTTACCCTCTATGTACTTGCCGTCCACAATCGCCGAATGCTTTTCGTGGCAGGGCAACGCGAGATACTTTTCCGCGAACATGAGTTTTCTGTCGAAGTGACCTTCGGTATTCTCGGCGCAGGACATGGCCGTCGTGAGCAGTGCGGACAGGTCGCAGGTTCCGTCGCAATCGGTCGGATGCTCGCCCGCTCTCTTCACAGCTGCCGCCGCGTAGTACGTCGCCATGCCGTCGTTACCGAAGGAGTGATAGAGGTTCATATACGCCTTCGGAGCAAAGCTGCCGACGAGGGCGAATATTAAAGAAAAAAGAACAAGACAGGCAATCAGCGTTTTGACTGCAAGGGGCAGAATATACGAACACAATCCGCTTCTTCTCTCCTGTGTCTCCGCGCTCGGCGTCTTTTCATCCTTCTCGTTCATTATTTGAAAGATTATAGCACATTATTTTTTTTTAGTAAACCGTTTTAGCCGAATTTGTCGGAGAGTAAGCGGAAAATTTTGCCTTGTCCCAAAAGCAAAGCCGCCCGTATGCGTTACGAAGCGGCTCTTTACCCTCTGTTACATATTCGCGCTCTCTCCCCTCCTATCCGCGGTCGTCCCTCACCGCCACGATCTCCCCGCTTGATGCGGAAATAAGCACCGATCGCGTTCCCTCCGCTCTCACAACGGCGACATACCAATACCAGCCGCCCGCCGCAGTCACGGTGTTTTCGGACAGGCGGAGATATATCTCATACTCCCCGTCCTTGCCCGCGTCGATCTCGCCCAACGCGATGGCGAGAGCCTTATCCCCGCTTATCCCCTCTTTTACAGGCGAGGTCGCGGTGACCGTCTCCCCGCAAACGGTAAGTCCGATCTCCTCCGTGCCCTCGGGAAGCGCCGCCGCTATCTCGGCGGAGTAACTGCCCTTGAAGGGGTGGCGAACGGGGGTTAAGTCGTACCCTGTGCCTTTAACCTCTATATGCGCGTTAAGCGTGCTACCGTCGAAGTCGCTCGAGGGCGTGAAGGTCAGCACGGTATACTCCGTCTTATCTTCGGCGCACTTGCCGTCCCGCTCATAAGGCGTTTCGCGCACTCCGCTTATTATGTCAAGTCTGAAATTATCCGTTTGCGCGCGGAGTACGGCATAGCGGTAGTCGGATATGTGCGCATAGTTCTTGTCTATGCTCGAGGTGGAGCAGGACAGTACGAACATGACGGTCAGCACTGCCATGGAACAGCACACGCAAATTAAAACGGCGATACGTTTTTTCATATCGCCATTTTATGATGTAATTCCATTCGTTATGACCGTTTATGTCAATCTTTGAAGTTCGCTTTCTCTTTCGCCGTTATCTTGTTTATTCTCCGCATGTGTCTCTCCGCGCCCGAGAACTCGGTATTCAGGAATATGTCGGTTATTTTCATGGCAAGCCCTATCCCCGTCACCCTCGCGCCGAGAGCGAGTATATTCGCGTCGTTATGCAGTCTCGTAGCCTCAGCCGAGAAACAGTCGGTGACATGCGCGCAACGCACTCCCTTCACCTTGTTCGCGCACATGCTCATGCCTATGCCCGTTCCGCAAACGAGTATGCCGAACCGACACTCACCTCTCGCAACCGCTTCGGCGGCGGGAAAGGCGTAGTCGGGATAGTCGGCGGTGGGCATAACCTCGCTCAGCCCGAAGTCCTCGACTTCGTAGCCCTTCTTTACAAGATCTGCCTTGATCGCGTCTTTAAGTTCTCTGCCCGCGTCGTCCGCGGCAAGCGCAATTTTCATTTCCGTATCTCCTCTTTATCTCTTTTTTTCGCTTATTGCTTTCGCTGTTGTTCGCTATTGTTTATTATTTGCGTTTATTATTTTTTACAGTGCGAGTTTATGTTCTTCGGCGAATTTGACAACTTGCCGATAGAGAGGTTCGCACATTGCCGTTAATTTTTCGGCGGTGCGTTTATACTCCTCCGCGCCCCTGCCATAGGGGTCGGGAACGTCCTCGCCCGTCAGCTCCCCAACGGTACCGATAATTCTGTACTGACCGTCGCCCGACGCGAACGCATAGGTGTTTGACGACAACAGCACGTTTCTGTGCTGCTCGGTCATGCACACGATTATGTCCGCATTCTGCACGATATCGATGGTGAGTAGCCTCGATTTGTGCGGGCGTACCGTCATACCTAACTCCGTCAGCGCCGCACACGCCTCACCCGTCATGCCCGAACCGTCATTGGCGTATAACCCCGCACTCGATACGTCCGCCACTCCAGAGTATTTGTTGCGCTTCAGCCAGTCCTGAAATATCTGCTCCGCCATAGGCGAACGACACGTGTTACCCGTGCATACAAACACTACATTAACTTTTTCTCTTTTTATTTCCATTTTTTATTGTAAATGGGCTTTGCCGGGGGGAAACCTTTTTGTGTACAAAAAGGTTTCCCCCCGCACCCCCTTCCAAAAAAACTTAAAATATTTTTAGTTTTTAGTTACGGAGTTGTACACTCTTAAATAACAAACTTTTTATGATGCTTTACAATCCCCTCAGGCGCTTCGCGCCAGCCCCCCTTACTAAGGGGCGGCCACCCTGCTACCGGAGTTTCGGCACATAACCAACAATCTTGTAATGCTACAAGTTAAGCAACAATCCACCCGAACAGTCGGGAACGAACTGTGGCCGCCCTTAGTTGCTATGCCCCAAAAAAGTTGGACAAAAAATTAACTAATTTGTGTGTGATTCTCGGTACTG
>CANPYH010000124.1 GCA_947588325.1 uncultured Clostridia bacterium | reverse complement strand
CTACAGGAAAAGTGGCAAAGTCGCAAGAAAAAACATTGTCGGATTTAGACGACCCTTTTTCCAAACGTCGCAAGCGATAAATCAACATTAACTTCAAAAACCCACGAGCGGCGGAGATACATTCTCCGCCGCTCTTTTGTTGTATACTAATCGGATAAAATGTTGCTATGCTTGTTATAGGCGCGAGAAGTAATTTTACTCTTATGCGCCGTCTGTCTTATAATACACATATATACACAATGTTCAACCCCGCAAAAACTGTGGGATAGAAAAGCGTAAACATGTGGTACAATGTGAAAAAGGAAGTCTGAAGGAGGACGGTATTATGAAAGAGAATAAGGATATTGGCAAAGTATTGACCTACGTTGAAAACAGGTGGGTTGAGGTGGACGGGGCGGCGTTGGAACGTTGTAAGTCGGCAAACGGTGATTTCCTATCCGCGTTTGACGACGCCGTTTCATATAAATATGAGATAGCGTTGCAATGTATTGCGCGGCAGGAAGAGAAGTATTTCAAAGAGTGGATAGAGTACCATTTGCGGCTCGGTATAGAGCATATTTTCATTTACGACAACAACGACTGTGACGGTCTGTCCGACTTTCTTGCGGGCGTATTATCCGAGGGCGACTTTGAGCGCGTCGAGGTTATACCTTGGCGAGAACCTATGGCATTCCAGCAGATAGAGGCGCTTAATGATTGCGTAACCCTGCACCGTGACGACGTGAAGTGGCTGATCTCTCTGGATATCGACGAGTTTCTGACATTGGAAAAGCCTATGCGCCAATTTCTCGACGAGTTTTCATACGCTTCGCAGGTATATCTGAGCTGGGAGAGTTTCGGCGCGGACGGCAAACTTTACTACGAGGACAAACCTGTTACCGAGCGTTTCACGAAAACCTTCGATTGCAGAGACTACGGGCAGGGTAAGATTTTGTTTCGTCCGTCCCGTCTCAAGCGCTGGGGAATACACGGAGCGCGCATGAAGCGGGGAAAAACTGTGAACGTCCTGCACGAGGAGATAACCCCGCCCGATTCATATAACCGCATTTTCCGAACGGCGTGGGTACGACACTATTTCACAAAGAGCCTCGAAGAGTGGACGGAGAAGATAGCACGGGGCTGTTCGGATAATATGTATTGCCGCCGATACAAGACCTTTTTCGAAGTTAATCCCGACCTATCCGAGTACTTCGACCCGTCCGCGCCGACAGTCCAACGTCACAGTCATCCTGTGCCCGGCGAGATTCCTATGCAATAATCGAGTAAGGTTGCATTCTGTCGCTTTTCCCGCTCTTGACAAAATTGCGCGGTGCGATATAATATAACCGACGGTGGGATTATGTGTAAGTCAAAAAAGAAAAAACACCAATATATCGATCCATTCGAAGAAAAGATTGAGATTAGCGACGAAGAGCTTGCAAAGATAAAGAAAAAGCGTCGAATAGTGACAGTAATATTGACGATATTACTCATACTCAGTATTGCCGCAATTATTTTAGGCGCTATATTGAACGGTGCTCTCAAAATTTATATTCCGGGCATTATTGTTTTGCTCAGCGGCTGTGCTGCTTGTTTATTCCTCATCACTACATTGGCTTGGCATTTAGGTGCTCGTTCGTGGATAAATATTGAAGATACAAAACCTTACACCGATGAAGATCTCAAAAGGATGGAAATTCGCAAGCGTCGTAAGAAATTGAGAAAGCAGCGGGCGAAAGAGGCCAAACTTGCGGCAAAGCAGCAGGCGCGGCAAGATAAGATACTTACAGATCTTGACGATTCGTTTTCAAAACACAATAAGCATTAGCCAAGAGCGGCGGAGATATATTCTTTGCCGCTCTTTGGGTTTATATAACAATCATTTCGAACTTCAGATGAAAGGCAGTGTTTCCGCCTCGTTCCGTCTCGCCGTACTTTTTTCGCTCCTTACAAGACAATCCCCTCAGTCACGGCAAAGCCGTGACAGCCCCCCTGACTAAGGGGGGCCACGTTCGCGCCCGACTGTTCGGGGAAAAGGCTACTAAATTTGCATCATTACAAGGGTGTTGGCGATATGCCCACAATGCGGGTAGCCGGTGTGGCCGCCCGAAGTCGAGGGGGCTGGCTGCCGTTAGGCAGACTGAGGGGGATTGTCAATGTTAGTTACTCATAAAGCAATATTTACTATCGGAGACAGTTATATCGGATATAAAACCCATTCCCCGACCCGATAACTCCGGCGTGGCGGGGGAGTGCCGCGCCTGCCGCTACCGATATTCCAACCCGAGCGGGTTAGCAAACAACAACGCATATTTATCCGTGAGTAAATAACAACGCTTATTTATTATAAAAACATTTGCAACGCGTGGAGATTTGTTATATAATGAAAAGTAGTGGCAAAGTTGAAGCATAACTACCCAAACGATAGCGCCGTAAATAATGCGGCTAAACCAAATCAAAACAGACGGAAAGAGGCAAGAATATGAAGAAAGACACAATATGCGTGCAGGGCGGATACAAGCCCCAAAACGGTGAACCGAGGCAGGTCCCCATCATTCAGAGTACCACGTTCAAGTACGACACTAGCGAGGATATGGGCAAACTGTTCGACCTCGAGGCGAGCGGGTATTTCTACTCGCGGTTGCAGAACCCGACCAACGACTACGAGGCGGCTAAAATCTGCGAACTCGAGGGCGGGACGGCGGCAATGCTGACGGGCTCGGGACAGGCGGCTAACTTCTACTCTGTATTCAACATAGCCAATTGCGGCGACCATGTCATATCCTGCTCTGCCATATACGGCGGGACGTTCAACCTTTTCCACGTAACCATGCGCAAAATGGGCATAGACTTCACCTTTGTCTCGCCCGACGTGACCGAGGAGGAACTCGAGCGCGCGTTTAAGCCCAACACCAAGGCGGTATTCGGCGAAACCATAGCCAATCCCGCGCTGACCGTGCTGGATATCGAAATGTTCGCGCGGGTAGCGCACCGTCACGGCGTGCCTCTTATCGTGGATAACACCTTCGCCACCCCCGTAAATTGCCGTCCCTTCGAGTGGGGCGCGGATATAGTTACGCACTCCACCACCAAATATATGGACGGACATGCGTCGGCGGTAGGCGGGTGTATCGTGGACTCGGGCAACTTTGACTGGCTGGCGCATAAGGATAAGTTCCCCGGGCTTTGCACTCCCGACGACAGCTATCACGGCATAACCTATGCGGAAAAGTTCGGCAAGGGCGGCGCCTTCATAACCAAAGCGACTGCGCAGCTTATGCGCGACTTCGGCTCCGTACAGTCCCCGCAATCGGCATACCTGCTCAATATCGGGCTGGAAAGTTTGCACGTCAGAATGCAAAAGCATTGCGAGAACGCGCAAAGGGTCGCCGAGTTTTTAGCTGCGAACGAGCACGTCGCCTGGGTTCGTTTCCCCGGTTTGAAGGGGGATAAGTACAACGCATTGGCGGAAAAGTATCTCCCGAACGGCTCTTGCGGAGTTATCAGCTTCGGGGTTAAGGGGGGCAGACGCGCGGCGGAGAACTTTATGCGCAATCTCACCGTAGCCAACATTGAGACGCACGTTGCCGATTCGCACACATGCTGCCTGCATCCCGCCAGCTCGACCCACAGACAAATGAACGACGAAGAACTCGTTGCGGCAGGGGTATCTCCCGATCTCATCCGCCTTTCCTGCGGACTCGAAGCCGCCGAGGACATAATAGAGGACATAGCGCAGGCTCTCGATAAGACCTGCGAAAAGGGGAATTGACATGCCGATAGTAATACCGAAAGACATACCCGCATACAAGACGTTGGAGAACGAAAAGATATT
>CANPYH010000123.1 GCA_947588325.1 uncultured Clostridia bacterium | reverse complement strand
GTAAAATATTCGCCTGCTTGTTCGCCCGTATATAACGGGAAAGTGATAAAGCGATTGCACACCATTGACACGGCTATTTGCGATACGCAGCCGAGCGACATACCGATAAGCACCCACGGTATGCCTTTTTTGAATTTGTAAAGAATACTCGGCACGAGGATAAAAGACGCGCCCATCAGGAAGTTAGCAATTTCGCCCACTCCCCCCGTACTCGACTTCGTCCACCAACACATCAGTTGCTTTATGACTTCGACGATTACGCCGCCTACGGGTCCGCTTACATAAGCCGCAAGCATTGTCGCCGTATTGGAAAAGTCGAGTTTCAAAAAGGGTGCGGGCGGAAATACGGGAAACTCCAACCAACTCAATCCATAGCCAAGCGCGGCAAACATTGCCAATGTGGCAAGGTTTTTCGTAGTGAAAAACTCTCTGACCGCACGTGCCGCAACGCCCGATTTTTTCATTTGTCCCGTCGTTGACATAATAAAACCGCTCCTTCTATGTTCAGGAGCGGGCAAAAATGCAGTTGCCGCTTTACGCTTTATTTCATCCGGACTTTACCGTCGGTTGAGGAATTGCACCTCATCGGGTCTTTCGACTTCGCGGACTGTCACCGCCGGTGGGGAATTTCACCCCGCCCCCAAAGCATATTCATTTTTCTATATCATAACCGCACGAGGCGGCTTTGTCAAGCGTTTTAACGCCCTTTATCTCCTTCCTTCCAATTTCAACGCCTTAAACACGCAAGGCGCGCCGAGAGTGAGCCACATACCGAGGAGAAAGAAGCGGATAAAGCCGTACAGCCAGCCGCGAAGATCGAAGGCGAAAGCGTATTTAAGCCCGATATACAGCCCGAAAGCCACCGCCCCGCCGAGTATATACTTGACAAACTGCTTCCAGAGCACCGTGCGGGTGTCGAACTTAACGAACCGTTTCTCTATAAAATAGCCGATATAAACGCTCGCAAGCACTCCGCACACCTCGAGCACCTTCCTCGTCGTCTCTCCCGTCGTAAGCGTGCCGACTATCACCGCCGCTATCACCGCCGCGGGAAGCCCGATCGCCCCGATCCACTCCTCCTTATCCCGCCTGCCTATGAGGTCGTAGAGGAAGTACAGCCCCACCGAAAGACCCGCGGAGATAAGCGCCGCCGCGAGCACGTCGGTTAAATAGTGCTGCCCGAGATACATGCGGCTCAGCATGACGATAATGACGAGAGCCGCGCTTATGGGCAGGAAAATATTCAGCCGCTTTCTGTATTCCACGCATGTCAGCGTGCCGAGGGCGGTTATACTGCTCGTGTGCCCGCTCGGGAAAGAATAGCCGCTCGACTTCTCGCCTATCGAGCGCACCTCGTCATACGCGTCGAAGGGTCGCGGGCGCCTGACTATCGACTTGATCGCCGAGTTTACCCCGCTGACAACTCCGTATATGTTGAGGAACTTGAAGCCGAGTTTTTTGGAAACGCACCAATAGTACAGCATAATGACGGCGATAACGAAAATCTCGTCGCCGAGCAAAGTGAGAATGCCGAACAGCCAATCGGTAAAGCCGTTCGACATCGTTTGCAAGCCGCGTATAAGGTCCGCTTCCCACTGCATTAAGCGTTGTCTCCGTACCGTTCGAAGTTTGCGCCCTCTATCCACAGGCGTTCGAGGCGGTAATACTCCCTCGTCTCCTCGTGGAAAACGTGGAGTATTACGCTGCCGTAGTCCATCGCTATCCACTTGGCTTCGGAAAAGCCGTCGCGGCGGAGGGGATCTGTTCCCTCTTTCGCGAGCTTCTCGTCCACGCTGTCCGCAAGCGACTTGACCGCCGTTGTGGATCTGCCGCTCGCTATGACGAAATAGTCGGCAATGACCGACTTCTCGCCGATGTCTATTATGATTATGTCGCGAGCCTTCTTTTCGTCGAGTATGCCCGCTATTTTAAGCGCGAGTTCGTGCGCCTTCTCTTTGTCTTTCATATCTTTCTCCGTTAGTTTTAATTCTTGCCAAGCAGCGCCTTATAATATTCGTAAGCCTGCACGGTTATGGGATAAATCTCCTCTTCGGGGACGTACTTAACAGAGTTTTCCAGCGCGGCGAAAAGTCCGTCGTCTATCGACTTTGCCGTTTCCGCCCGAAGGTGTTCGACCGTCGGAAAGTCGCGAAGGGGCTCTATGTAATCGGCAAGATACACCACCTTTTCGAGCGGGGTCATGTTCGGCTTACCCGTCGTGTGCCAACGCACCGCTTCCACGATCTCGCTGTCCGTTATTACGAGGAGCTGGCGGATAATCTCCGCGCCTATCTCCGCATGGCGAATGAGCAGGGGCATACCGTCTATTCTGCCGTCGAAAACCACGCCCATAGCCTCCGCTTCTTCCTTCGGGATATATTTGCCTATGTCGTGAAGAAGGAGCGCGACGGTGGCTTTCCCGACGTCTACGCAGGCGCGTTTGGCGAGCTTAACCCCGCAAAGCGCCGTGGAAAAGGAGTGGTCGATCCGCTTTTGCTTCATGCGGAAACGCTTATACAGGTCGCCGACGAAGTTATACTCGGTATATAAGCCGTTATCCGTGACGTACCGCGCCACGTCCTCGGTCAGGAACATATCCGCTCTGCCCATAGCGACGGATATGCGCACCTCGGAGGACGAGCCGCTCTCCCCCTCGAAGTCGGCTATTTCGTAGTTCCCGCCCGTCAGCCGTTCGAGCTTGTCGATCTCCGCCGCCCCTATCGGGAATGAGGGACGGGGCATTATATACAGCCGAGCGAGGGAGCAGATCTTGTCGAGCCTCTTCCACTTCTCCAGCTCGACGATCATTTCGCTGCCCATTGCAAGGTACAGTCCCTCCGAGGCGAAGTGCGTAAGCGTGAGATAGGTGTAGTTAGTCCCCTCTTCTTCGAGTTCGAAGGTGCTTATCTCCACGTTCTCCCCACTCGCGACGGTTTTAAGCATTTCCAGCCGCTGCTCCGCCGAAGCCGAAGCCGACGATTTGAAGGGCGAGACTTTGCAGGGCATAACCACCGTCCTTTCGAAACGCTCGGAGAGCTTGCGGATGATGTCGGCATGGGCGGCGGTTACCGGATCGAAGGTGCCGCCGAATATGACCGTTTTTTTATTCGTAATACTCAAATTCTACGTCCATTATGCAAACGGTGTCGCCGTTCTTAATTCCCGCCGCACGAAGCGCCTTATCCACTCCGCGCTCCTTGATCTGTCTCTGGAAGTATTGCATGCTGTCGTAATTATCCAGAACCACGTTGCGCGCAAGCTCCTCTATCATGCCGCCGAACACCTCGAACACGCCGTCCTCCACCTTGACGACTTCGAACCCGTCTTTGTTCTTCTTGGCGTACTCGAAGGGCTCGTACTCGAGGGGCGCCGCATCGGGAAGATTGCGCAGTTCGGCGTATATTCTCTTGATAAGCTCGTCCACTCCGCTGTGAAGTACAGCGCTCATGAGTATGGGCTCGCTGCCCGACAGCTCCTTTATCTTGTCCGCCGCGGTGTAGCTCGCGAAGTCTGCGACGGTATCCGCCTTGTTAAGCACGACTATTTGCGGCTTTTTCGCAAGAGCGGGGTCGTAATCTGCCAGCTCTCTGTTGATGGCGATATAGTCCTCCACGGGGTCTCTGCCCTCGCTGCCGCCCGCGTCTATGACGTGGACGAGGAGACGGGTGCGCTCTATGTGGCGGAGAAAGTCGTGCCCCAGCCCCGCGCCCTTGCTCGCTCCGTCGATAAGCCCGGGGATATCCGCAACGACGAAAGAGTCGTCATATACGTTCACCATGCCGAGGTTGGGAGAGAGTGTGGTGAAATGGTAGTTGGCTATTTTGGGACGGG
>CANPYH010000122.1 GCA_947588325.1 uncultured Clostridia bacterium | reverse complement strand
TCCCCTGCGCTTCCGCCCGTGCTTTCATCGGGCTTTATCCATTCGTCTTTCAGCCCGCCTTCCTGGCTTACCTGTACCTGCGTCGCTACTTGCTTGCCATCCTCGGTGGTAGACACAGAGGGAACAATAGTGATATCGTCCTCATGGCCCTCGCTGCTTTCACCGATAATGCTATTTACATGTATGTCTGTATTGGCACCTTGTATTACTACGTTTGCGCTACCGGCATAGTTAGTACCGACAAGAGCTTGATCCACTGCTGTGATATGGCAATCTTCGACAGTTACCTTACCGCCGTTAGACGGATGACCTACAACTACGCCCGGAGTATATAACGAATCTTCAGCAAATGTAACGTCCGAAACTTGTGTATTCTTAATGGTGACCGAGCCTTCTGTAAAGCCGACAACACCGCCGGCTTTCCAATCGGTTCCAACTGCAACATTTTGAACGACACTATCTGTGATATTGAAATCTGCCCAGCTATGTCCGACCATACCGCCGCTAAATACTTTATAACCAGATATATCCCTATCGACAGTTACGCCTTCAAGCGTGATTTGACCGAACTCTGCGCCGTTTGGTGCATCACCTATCAACGCGCCGCCCGCAAGATATCCCATTTTCTTATTGTATTCATCGAGATAACCACTTCCGACGGTGAAAGTCGAATTTCGGATAATCACATTATCTACGCTTACATGCCCGCTTGTCTGACCGAACAAACCTACGGCTTTTTCGCGAGCGACTATGTTTGTCATAGCGTGACCCTGACCGTCAAACTTACCGCTGAAAGTATATGTCGTATTGCCCGCGGGAAGGAAGTTAGGCTCTGCCGCAACGTCAATCGGCTCAAGTGCAAACAGCGCAACTTCTGAGGCTTGCGTACCAAAGTCAAGGGGCGCGGTGAGTTTGACTGTCTTTCCGCTGAAAGCATCCAGCCCGCTGTTGACGTATGTGGCAAAGTAAGTCCACTCGTCGGTAGTACCGATCTCGAATCCGCCCTCTTTATCCTTGTTAGCTGCGTACCAAGCCTGCGCTTTGAGGTTGGGCGCCAATTTTACCTCGTACAGCTTATCTTCATATGTCGCCTCTATACCTTTATATGCGCCGAGAGCGAAGCCAAAATAGGGGTCTACTGTTTCGATCAGTCCGCCGCTGAAGGAACCGCCTGTTATGAGAAGGTTAGCTCCCTCTTTTACGGTAATATTACCCGAATATTTACCGTCGGAAATTACCATGTCGGCATTCTGATTAATAGTAAGTGCAGATTTTAATTCGATATTTTCGAAGTAAGCCGTTTGCCCGTCGGCAGTGGGTGCGCCGTCAATTGTAACTGCTCCACCCTGTACGGTGCCATTTTTGAGGGTTGCACCATTTTTCAGCGTTATTCCATTGGTAAATGTAATTGTATATCTGAGATATGTATTAAGGTCGAGGATTATGCCGTCAAGTTCAATGTCGGCGTCCGTAACTTCGAGATTGGAGTTAAGTACAACAATTGTGTCGCCTGCGGTCGCCTTTTCAAGTGCCTCCGCAAACGTTTCAAAACCTTCGCCGCCTACGGAATAATTTTTACCTTCAACTTTCTTGGTCGCGAGAAATACTCCGTTGGCATTCGCCCATACGAGCCCGGGCGCAAGACTGCTGAGATCCCACGAGAAGCGGCAACCCTTTCCGTCTCCGTCGAGATATTTATCAAGTGCGTCAAGATCGAATCTGAAAACTTGCTTTCTCTTTTGAGTTGCTAATGTCTTGGTGCTGTCCGCCTCGGGGATGAAAGACGAATAATAACTATCCTCATCCTTGCCATAGTCCGTATCAGGTTCGATTTTTAAGCAATATTGCGTGGACTGATAAGAAGAATATCCATTATATCCGTATAAGAAGCAAACCAGAGACATTTTGCGATCCTCATCGCTCCATTCTTCTTCGCCGTCAAGTTCGGAAATAATGTTACCGCCTTTGATTACGACCATATCATCGTCATAATGGGAGGAAAGATTTGAACCTGTAGTGTCTCCTATAGGGGCAAGTCTGAACATTGTTCTGAACGCTTTTGCTTCATATTCATCACCCTCTTTGGTATATGACGAGGGAGCCGCGAGAGGGCCTCCCGTTCTTATAATCGTACCGCCATCAAGAACGAACTTTGACCGAGAATAGAGATAGATTCCACCCCTTTTCACATTTTCAAGATATACGAGCCTGAGTTGTCCGCTCTGCGCTTCGGTTTTGTCGCAAATAGTAAGAGTGTTTTCTCCGCCTTTAATATTTCTGCCGTCAATGTGATAATCACTCGCCGAGCTTTGAGTAACGGTAAGATTGAATCCGTTCAAATCAAGTGTGATATCCGCATCCTCTTCCGACTCGGGATATTCCAAGGTGGTCGTTTCGCAATCCTGTTTAAGCGTAAGCGCAACGTCTTTCCCCATTGCCGCGCGACCCTGTGCAAATGCCCAAGCAGATTCAAATGACGTGAAATAACAGCCGTCCGCCTCTGCTACGGCTTCGTCTGCTTTTGCCTGTTGAACAAGATATGTCCCTTTTTGGTCGGGATTCTCTATAATCCAACTACCCGGAGCGAGGTATGCGCTTGCGTCAAAACCCCAAGTCCCGCCTGATACTTCAATTGAGTAGTCCGCTTTACCGCGAGTACCCCTCTCGGAATCGCTCCAATTCGCTCCGTCATATTGGTCATAGAAAACAATGTCTGTCTGAACTGTGTTGACATACGTCGTATCAAGGAAAAGTTCACTTTCGTCAAAACTCGTGAAGTCGCCGCCTGAGACTATAACTTTAGATCCGCGGTGTTCGGCAACCGTATCAAAGTGTGCTTTTCTCTTTTGCACATCTGCCGCTACCGCCGCCTCATCATCTCCGCTGATTTTAGCACCACTCTCCACAAACGTATTTATTGAAAAGGCCGTATATGCGTTGGAAATAAATGTACCGCCTTTAATCTCCACTGTGGCGTCAGTAAGGGCAATGGAATCATATGCAGGCCCATTGTCCGGCAATGAAACCGTTCCACCCAAGAACGTCATAGTCGGTGTGCAAACAAATTCGCCGTCTGCGGAAAGTTTCATTTTGTGAATGAAATACGGCGTTTCGGATGCGTCTATGTTCACATCAAAAGTAATCAAACCATTGTTTTCAAACAGAGACGAATATTTATTTGGATATGGCTCGATAATTCCTGTTTTGCCAACGGAGGTATCAATAAATGATACCGTCCCCCATTCATTATAAAGAACAGTTGCATTGCTCAGGCTGTGAATAGCTTTCGACCCTTGCAAAGTATGCCCGTTCAAGTCAATTGTGACATTCTGCCCGCGATGCACCACCAACGCGCCTTGGGTAAACGTAATGTCATAATCTAACTTCAAAAGAGCAGGGGCGTCATCGCTCGAAGCAAAGATTGCGTCCTGAATCTCTTGCTGTGTTGTTACGAGCGTGTACTCTTCTTCTGCTTGCGCACCACGTGCATTGCCGAGGTTAAACGTTACGGCAAAAACAACCGCAACAACCACCGTCAGCAAAATGCAAAGAAGCGACGCAAGCCTGAACTTCTTCGAAGTTTCTTTCATTTTATCTCTCTCCTTTATATGTATTTTAGCCTCCGCGTCACCGAATCGACCTTATTTTTCGTAATAATAAATCCGCTATCGATCCTTCTATGACGCTTTAGTGCATATATGATATCACCTACCCCCCCCCCATTGTCAATTGATTTTAGTCACTTTACAACAAAATATTTACCAAGGTATAGTTTTGCGACATAACTTGCAAAAATAACGTTCCCAATCGGTTCAGCATTGCCGTTCCTTATGCGGTACAAGCAAGACAATCCCCTCAGTC
>CANPYH010000121.1 GCA_947588325.1 uncultured Clostridia bacterium | reverse complement strand
GTCGCCTTGGAGGAAGGTGATAAGATCGGAGCAAATACTCGGAATAAGCACTTCGAGAAGCACCTCGCACGCTACGAATATCGGCGAGAGAATACTCGGTAATTTGTATTCCCTTATGCTTTTCGCTAATGTTTTTACCATTCGTTTCCTCCGTACCCGCGCATTGCGAGTCCGACCCAAGTAACTTCTTTAGTTTCTATGCGACAACTCTTTAAGTTGTGCGTTTATCCCGCCTACCATGTCGGCGAGAATCATGGATCTCATTTGCCCGACGGCACACGGTATAGTATGCGCGTTTGCCGCGCCGTGTATTTTTTCTATCGGTTTATTGCAACCGAGCAGCCAAGCTCCGCCGTTGGATTCGTAGTCAAGCGTCGACATGGTCTCTTGTATAGCCTCGTCGAGATAGCCGAGGTCTGAGCCTGCGGGAGCGAGCCTTGCCGCCGCCTCGCGTATCTTCCCCGCCGTCAGTTTCGCCGTGCCCTCTATGCTCTTGAGCAGGACGTTACCCACAAAGCCGTCGCACACAAGCACGTCGTAGTTTCCCGAAAGCGCCTCACGCGCCTCCATATTACCCACAAAATTAACGGGCATACGGCTTATCATCTTCGCCGCTTCCACCGTGAGTATGCTTCCCTTGTGGTCCTCAACGCCCATGTTGACCAAAGCGACGCGAGGGTTCTCCACCCCGCAAACGCTCCGCATCATACCAGTACCGAGCAGGGCGAACTGCGAGAGGTATTGCGGGCGGCACTCGGCATTAGCACCGCAGTCTATGAGGCATACGCTGCCGCCGTCAGCCGTCGGAAGCACGGGAGCAAGGGCGGGACGCTCTATTCCGCGTATCCTGCCGACTATGAATATTCCGCAGCAAAGTATTGCGCCCGTCGAGCCTGCGGAGATCATACCGCCGACATCCGCACTGTCTCGGAGCAGGGTTGCGCCGCGAACGAGGGTGGAGTTTTTTTTCTGGCGTATCGCCATTGTCGGCGACTCGTTATTCTCTATGATCTCGAGAGCGGGCAGTATCTCGAGACGGCTGCGGTCATAGCTGTACTTATTCAGCTCCTTCTCGAGGTATGCGGGATCCCCGGGCATAATGATATGCACGTCGCCGTATTTTTCCACGGCGTCCGCGGTGCCCTTAATAAGGTCGAGCGGATTGTCTCCGCTGAACACATCAACAACGATTTTAATCATGGTTATCAGCTTGATCGGGCGTCACTGCAGCGGGAGGATTGACTACGCCCCTGCCCTCGGGAACGGGGTGCTCCGCCTCCCAGCGAATGAGCGCTTCGGATTTTTCACCGTCTTTCAGTCTGTTCTTCTTTTTCCAGCGTTTATTGTCCACATAGTCGTCGAGTATCACGCGCATTCTGTCCAATTCATAGGCATACCGCGCGGTGAGCGCCGCTATGGTCTCGGCGTTGGGAATACGTCCCTTTGTCTCGCATATGTCGAGAGGCTCGCCGACAAATATGTAGTTCCAACGAAAGGCTTTGGGGCGGTGGTGCATAAGCACGGGAATGACGGGCGCGCCGCTCTTTGCCGCGAATATGGCAAGCCCGCCTTTCAGCTCGAGCATCTTCTTTTCGTCGCCCTTGTTCCGCGTCCCCTCGGGATATATAAGTATCTGCCCGTCGTCGTCCAAAACCTTGAATATCTCGCGCATGGTGGAGAGTTCGGGCTTGTCCCTGTCTATAAAGATTACTCCGTAGTGAGAGAGAACGAACTTCGAGAACTTCTTGTCGAGATACTCCTTCTTGCCTATGTACCGTCTGTACCCCGCAAGGTGGACATTGTATATTCCGATATCTACCGAGGCGAGGTGGTTACAGGCGTATATACACTTACCCTTTTTTATTATGTTCTTCTTTCCGAGCATCCTTATCGGATATATGGGCCTGCAAAAGTTGAACAAAACTTTGCTGAAATTGTAAAATGGTTTTCCCATGCTGTCTCCCCATTTGCGTATTAAACGCCGATCTATGGCTACGGAAGTCGAACTACTGACAAGTAATTCTACCACACATTTCGTGCATAGTCAATCGTATTGCGGGATTAGCGCGTTTTTTCCTCTATTTTGGCTTTTCTCTTCTCGAAATACTTGCAGAAAATGTATGTCAGCGCAAAGCCTATCGCCGCAAGTATAACCGAAATCACGATAATTATCGCTATCATCGTCCCGTTCCACTTGGGATTAAGCAGTCCGTCGCCCGTCGCCTGAGTGTAGAATACCGAGAAAACGGAGCCGACAATGAAGCCTGCAATCGCATAGTAAGTGCCCTTATAGAACCGTTTGAGAAGATAGCGCATTAAAAAGGCGACGGTGAAGAAGCCGATGATAATTCCCCCGCCGAAGGAGAGTATCACGAGTATATTCCGCCCGAAGTCCACGAAGCGGATAGCTTCCGAGCACGCGCCTATCACCGTGTCGTATACCCCGAATATAAGCGCGATCATCGAGCCCGATATACCCGGGATAACGCAGCCGACCGCCGCGAGCGCGCCCACGCCTATAAGCGTGAAGTAGGAGCCGACGGAGAGGCTTCCGTCCGTCGGAACGCCGTTAAAGTGCGGGATAAAGCATATGCCGACGGCGACGGCGCAAGCAATGATAAGCGCGATTATGTGCGCGGCTTTGGGTTTACCGCCCTCTTTGAGCTGATTTATCACGGGAGGCGTACCGCCGAGCATTAATCCGACAAAGAGGCAGATCGCGGGGAGCGGCACATATCGGAAGGCTAAATCGATGGGGATCATGAACGCCAACGCGCCCACCAGTATACCGAGCACAAGGGGCAGAAGATAAAAGAAACTGCTCTTGAAATGCTTGAACAGTCCCGTTATTGCGCCTATGAAGCCGTTATATATCCCGAGAATTACGGCGACGGTGCCGCCCGAGAACCCGGGAATCACGAAAGCGACGCCCATGACGGCGCCTTTGAGCATATTGAGAAAGAAGGCGGCCACCTTCCCGCTCGATTTTTTCGACGGTTCCCCGCCGCTGATCTCGTCCTTTTTTTCGTCCATGGTTATATATTACGCCGCCTCTGCCCGAATAATGAAGGTCAGATTCTTCTTCGGAGCATATCGCCCGCATTAAGCCCGAAGGGCACGGCTATTTTCAGCTTCGCCTGTACCTTATCCGCAACGGACAGGCGTTCCCCTCTCTCGTCGACAATATCGGTTACGACAAAGGTCCTGTTGAAATTATCCCCCGCCGACAGCACCTCGAGTTCGTCGCCCACTGCGAAACGGTTACGCATTTCCACCGTCGCGACGTTATCACGACAGCCTTCCACCGCCGCTATGAACATATGGGTTGCGCTGAGTTCGCGCTCGCCCGTTTTTCCGCCCCGCTCTCCGTAGTAAAAACCTGTGGTGTAGCCGCGGTGGCTGATTTTCTCCGTCTCTTCGAGAAGGCGGGGGTCGAAGGGCTTACCCGCCAGCGCGTCGTCAATGGCGCGGCGATAGGCGTTCACCGCCCCCGCGACGTAATACTCGCTCTTAACCCGCCCCTCTATCTTCATCGAGGTCACGCCCGCGGAAATAAGGTCGGATATGTGATCTATCATGCGGAGGTCCTTGCTCGAGAGTATGTAAGTCCCCCGCCCGTCCTCTTCGATGGGGAGAGTTTCACCCCGCGACTTTTCGGTGAGGTCGTACTCCCAACGGCAGCACTGCACGCACTCGCCCTTATTACCCCCTCTGTCCGTGAAGTATGAGGACAGAAGGCACCTGCCCGAATATGCTATGCACATTGCGCCGTGAACGAACGCCTCGATCTCCACATTGTCGGGCAAGGCTCGGCGGATATTCTCTATCTCGCCCATCGTCGTCTCCCTTGCAAGAACTATACGGGAAGCGCCGAGGTCCGCCCATG
>CANPYH010000120.1 GCA_947588325.1 uncultured Clostridia bacterium | reverse complement strand
ACCCCCTCGGAGATCAAGTACATCGAAGTTATTAACCACAAACTCATATACCACACCACGAACGGCAACTTCGAAACGACGGGCAGTCTCAAAGATCTCGAGAACAAACTCGCCCCCTTCGATTTTGCCAAGTGCAACAACTGTTATCTCGTCAACCTTGCCTTTGTCACCGCGCTTAACGGTTTCACGGTAGTCGTCGGCGAGGACGAATTGCAAGTAAGTCACCCGCGCAGGAAGGAGTTCCGCCGCGCGCTTAACAACTACCTCGGAGAAGAGTTCTGATGACGCAGCTGGAGTTTTACAAATCCTTCTGGTTCATGACCGAACTCATAGTCGCCGAGGGTCTTTTTTGCGTCCATCTCGTCCCGCGCAGCAAATTTCCCCTTCGCCTCGTGCTCTGCCTGTTGGGGGTGTATACTCTCTCGTACTTCTTTCCGGTGCCGACGGACGATATGTTTTATATCTCCTTTATGTTCCTCGTGCTATTCCTCTATACGGTAATCGGAGCGAAGATACTATTCAAGGAGTCCTGGCTGAAAATAACCTTTTGTCTGCTCGCGGGGTACACCACACAGCACCTCGCATACCAGACTTATAACCTCACACTCGTCGCCATGAACCTGCCCAGCGGCGCGGGTATGTACGGCAGTACGGGCATATCGCTGTTCCCGAACGCCGTTGTCGCTCTCATCTATCTCGTTATATACTTCGTCTTGTACTTCCTTGCCGAGGTCGTGTTCGGCGGCAAGATCAAGGAAGGGGAGCCTATCAAGCTTAAAAGCGGCGTAGTCCTTATCATGGTCGCGGTCATACTCGTCATCGACATAGTGCTTAACGCCGTCATAATGCAATACTTCTCGTCGTCGGACAACAAACTCGTCATCATTATGTCGGGCATATACAACATACTTTGCTGTATAGTCGCGCTCTTCCTGCAATTCGAGGCGGCGCTGCGAAAGACGGCGGAGGAGTCGCTTAACATTGTCAACTTCCTCCGCGCGAGGGAGAAGGAGCAATACGCCACGTCCAAAAAGACCATCGAGCTCATTAACATGCGCTGTCACGATCTCAAACACCAGATCCGCACATTCTCCGCCGACGGCGGGGGGAACGGGAAATCGCTGACCGAGATCGAGGACCTTATATCCATATACGACGCGACGGTCAAGACGGGCAACCCCACTCTCGACATAATACTCACCGAAAAGAAACTGCTTTGCACGCAAACGGGTATCGAGTTCAGCTGCATAGCCGACGGGAAGAGGCTGGACTTTATGGAAGAGGAGGAGATATACTCGCTCTTCGGCAACCTGCTCGACAACTCCATAGAGGCGGTGCGTAACCTCGAAAAGGATAAGCGCGTAATCGGGCTGAAAGTGCGGGTGGTTAACAGTCTGCTGTCCGTCAACGTCAGCAACTACTACGGACACGAGATACAATTCGAAAACGGTATGCCCAAAACCACCAAGTCCGACCGCGAATCGCACGGCTACGGGCTTAAAAGCGTTCGGAGCATATGCGACCGCTACGACGGCGACCTGTCTATCAACGCCGAGAATAACGTGTTCCGTATCAATATTATGTTCCCGCTCGCTCCCACGGAGACGTCGGCGGCATAGCAGAGACAATATTATCCGCGCTCGAAGCGGCGGAATATACAAAAACAGGAAGGGACTTCGTCTTACGGCGGGGTCTTTTTTCAAGGTTACGCAGAGAAAATGCAAGGCTACGAACTCGGTCTTGAAAACGGAGGGCGGGGGATTTATCATTCTCTTACAACAATGCGGTGGCAGCGGTATATGCCGCATAACCCGCAAATCTGAAAAAAGGAGAAAAAGAATGATGAAGAAAGCAAGAAAAAGTCTGATCGCCGTCCTCGCTGTTTTGGTGGCTGCGATCATGATATCTACCTTCTTTGCGGCGTGCGGCGAACCGAAAGAACCCGATCCCGAAGATCCGGTCGCGGTCGTCACGTCGCTGACTCTTAACACCGACAATGTTAAGAAAACCTTCGATTACGGCGAGGCGTTTACCTATGACGGGTTGGTCGTAACAGCCAACCTCTCGGACGGTACGACGGAAGCATTGCCTACGGCTATGTGCACGGTCTCCGTTCCCGACACCAAATCGCCGGGCGTCAAGACAGTTACCGTAACGTATAAGAACGTCAAGGCGACTTACGACGTAACGGTGCATGACCGCGTTATGCCGTCTATCAGCGCAACCCCGCTTGCCGAGATAACGCAGGCCGATATCTACACCGTCGAGGCGGAGGATATCGACCTCAAGGCGGTTACCGCGGAGGACGGCGAGGAACTCGTCATCGAGACGGAGGACGAGGCTGTCAGCGGCGGTAAGTATGTCGCCAACTACGGCGTTGCGCTCAACTACTTCGGATTCACCTTTACGGCGGATAAGGAGTATACCAACGCAACTATCGTGTTCAATGTGGCTAACCCGACGACGAGAGACCTCGGAATCGGCACCAACATGAACGTGTATATGAACTACAGGTCCTCCTACGACAAGACGCAGTTCAATGTTGCCGACCTGACTTCCCTTCCCGTCGCGAGCGTAGAGAGCGGGGAAGAGGGCGCTCCCGAAACGCTTAAGCTCGAGTGGGCAACCCGCGTTATCCGCGGCGTAACCATTCCCGCGGGCACCAACACGCTCACCTTCGACGTGCTCGGCGGTTCCGTCGCTTGTATCGACAATATCCAGATCTATGCAGGCGTACCTTACGGCTCCAAGAGCATAATCGAGATAAACGGCACGGGCGCAGTCATTAAGGACGTCGAGGAATTCGACCTTGAAAAGATAGTCGTTCGTTCGGACATTAAGAACGCGCACGGTCTGGGCAACGGCGTTGCATACGTCGAGACGCCCAGCGTAAACAGCGCGAACACGCACGGCGGACAGAGCGTCGGCGCAATGGCGAAGGGCTCGGAAATAACCACCGCGCTCAGACTTGCCGACAAAGCGACTATACATATCATGTATACCACATCCGCAACCGGCACGGGACCCAACCCCGCCGAGTCGGGCGCGTATATAGTCAAGGACAACTATGAGTTCTATATGGACGGCGAGCAGCTTGACGGCGTTGTCAGCTACCCCGTAAGAGCGGGCGACCCTTGGCACCAGCCTTCGCAATATTGGGAATGGCGTCAGACCAGCATCGGATTCTATAACCTCGAAGCGGGCGACCACATCTTCACCGTCAAGGTTACGGGAGCCGACTGCAACTGCGACTGCTTCACATTCGACGTGCTTTCCTACGGCGAGTTTACACAGCACCCCGCCGCATACGGCAATATCAATATGAACGGCCTTGGCACCTACACCATGGAAGCCGAAAATATCGATATGTTCTACTATGACGACGATAGCATTCTTCGCAGCTACATCGTAAACGGCGAGGGCGTCGGCGACGGCTACTACGGCATAGTCGAGGATCCCGCGCAGAGCAACGGAAGATATGTCAACAGATTCAACGCGGGCAGTAAGTTCAACTTTACCGTATACTCCGAAGAGGACGCTACCGTCGATATCTCGATGAGAGCGAACGGCTCTTCCAACATGGCTATCAGCCAGGCGGTTACTCTCTCGCTTGACGATCAGTCCGTACCTGTCACCGCACAGACGGCGTTCGACGCGGCAGAATGGCGCACCACCGAGCTCGCAAAGGGCGTGACGATAACGGGCGGCGTGCTCCACACCGTCACTCTCGAGGTCAGCGACGCATTCTCGCTCGACTGCATAACCCTTGCAACATCGAAGTACGGCGAGGCGCAGTCCGCGCTTAAATCCATCAGACTCGATACCACGGACGTACAGATCGAGTATATGGTAAACGACGAGTTCTCCACCGAGGGATTGAAGGTCTATGCCGAGTATACCAACGGCTCGTCCGAGCCTGTGGAGCTTGGTCAGTGCC
>CANPYH010000119.1 GCA_947588325.1 uncultured Clostridia bacterium | reverse complement strand
AGATATCCGCAAGAGAGTATACACCTTCCCCAAGATGGGCGAAAAAGCCTACTTCGTCGCAGTGCCCACTTCGGCGGGCACGGGCTCGGAAGTTACGCCTTTCGCCGTCATAACCGACGAATCGACAGGCGTCAAGTATCCCCTTGCCGACTATGAGCTCCTTCCCGATATGGCTATTATCGACGCGGACATGATGATGAACGCGCCCAAGGGACTTACCAGCGCTTCGGGTATCGACGCGGTTACCCACGCTCTCGAGGCTTACGCTTCGGTCATGGCTACCGACTATACCGACGGACTTGCGCTCCGCTCCCTCAAGATGATATTCGAGTATCTCCCCCGTGCTTACGACAACGGCGCAAACGACCCTGTCGCACGCGAGAAGATGGGCAACGCCGCTACCATGGCGGGCATGGCTTTCGCAAACGCCTTCCTCGGCGTCTGCCACTCCATGGCGCATAAACTCGGCGCTTTCCACCACCTGCCTCACGGCGTCGCAAACGCGCTCCTTATTAACGAGGTAATCAGGTTTAACTGCAAGGAAGTTCCGACCAAGATGGGCACCTTCTCGCAATACGACCACCCTCACGCACTTGCGCGTTACGCCGAAGTCGCCGATTATCTCGGGCTTAAAGGCAAAACGGACGAGGAGAAAGTCAATAACCTCATCAAGGCTATCGAGGAGCTTAAAGCAAAGATCGGCATTAAGCCCACCATTCGCGACTATGTTCCCGACGAGAAAGACTTCCTCGCCCGCCTCGACGCTATGGTCGAGCAAGCCTTCGACGACCAATGCACGGGCGCAAACCCCCGCTACCCGCTTATGAGCGAGATCAAGCAAATGTATCTCAACGCTTATTACGGCACGCACGAAGAAGTTTAAGCATAACGCTAACCCCAAAGCAACGACCGCTGTCAATCAGGACAGCGGTCTTTTTATGCAAGACATTACGGGTTTATTTGGAAAATCAATGAGCGGACATTGCCCAATTTAATTTTTTATCCCTGAACGATTTTACACCCAAGTTAATCTCGCATTCTTCCACTCAAATTGTTCCGTACTTCTCCCATGAAAATATGTATTATTTTATCAATGCCGTTTCCGTCTTGTTAACACGGAATCAAAATCTGATATGCGCTCGTTTCCTCTTTACATAATCGGCATATACCTTCTTTGCCGATTCGGGCGCGTCAGGTCGAATACCACTTATACCTCCACAATTTTCTTCATCGTCCTCGGGATAGAACTCGAGATATTTCCAACACAGTTCAACCATTTCAAGGTCTTCAGGCGCATATTCTTCGATTGGTGACTCTTCAAACAGAAAGACGTCTGTAGAAAGGTAGCTCACAACTTCTGATTCCGGAATTACTCCTTTTGCGCACGCAGCATACAATTCTTCGGCGTCCTTTTTTATTATTGCGACATAGTCTATTCCGTACCCTTTTTCCAAGGCTTTGGTTATAAAACTCTTCAATTTTTGTTCAAACTCTACTCTTGTCATTTTCCTAATTTCCTCCTAATGATTTCATAAACCTTTCTCGCTATCTTTCGAGGATTTGGCAAAATTACGTGTTGGTCGAAAAGTACTCGGGGAAAAGCTAATTTGCCTTGTAGCGGCATTTTAAGGCGCTGTAGAGCACGGGCGGGGATTGGGGTTAATCGTAAGTTTCTCCCGTCGGATCGTCTTCGATGGGACCAAACACGATATCGCACTCAGGGTAATCTTCATCTTCAACGGAACTGCCTCGATTTATAGCCACTTGCATGAGAGCTATATATTCTGATATGCTCATCATCATATCCATATCCGGCGGGTTTGTCACATGGAACTTCTTCGTATATTCCCATTTTACCTCGCGAAGTAATTTATATAATTCATCAACTGACAACCCGTCAGGTATTTTATTTGCCAACTCACGTACTTTGTTTTTCATCTTATTTTGTTCTCCCTTTTAATTTTTCTATGATTTCATTTACGCCGGAGACGGTCTTTGGTAAATATTCCTTCAACACTTGATATTGGGCACTACTTACTGCTCGAGCAGCACAAATTTCCGCAAAAATTTCCTTTCCGATTCTAATCCTTGTCCTTGTCGTTTTGGCCGACTTCTTTCCAATAGCTCTTTTTACAACATTTCTTAGACTTTGATTCCGCGTCGCTCATACTCCTTCTGTAATGCCACCCACTCCGCATATGCTTTCTTCGCAGATTCAGGTGCATCGGGACGTAGCCCTTTTATCCCTCCAAAGTGGACGCCGTCATATCCCTCTTCGTCTGCCTCGGGATAATATTCAAGATATTCCTCAAATACTCTGCATTTCTCAATTTCTTCTGGTTCAATCATTTTATCCTAACTCCTTTTTTAATATTTTCCAAACCTCATGGGAAAGTCTTGCTGAATTTTCCCTATTTATTATGTAATCAGAAACGCATTCCGCAAGTGTTTCTGAAACAGAATATTTTTTGTCCGAAGCATAACGCGAAACTTCTGCCCTGATATCGTAAAAATTCTGTTTTGTATGCTGCTGAACTTTCTTACAAGCCTCAAATACAATCTCTTGAGCAAGTTCGCACTTGACCCAAGCTAATGTGCCACCGCCATTTGGATATCTCCTTTGAATTAGGGCAAGCTCAAGTATATGCCCCATCTCGTGAGCACCTGCATAAAAAACTCCTGCATTCTTCGGAAAGAATTTACTTTCACTCAAATTCCGTATTCTGTCCTCTGCCGCCGGTGATCCCTGACGAAACCATTTTGGATTAAAACAAATCTCACCACTCAATTTTGTGCACATAATTCCGCCACTATCAACTGTGATTCCGCGCAATGTCTTCCGCGCCTGCGGAAACTCTTGCATAGTTCTGTCGACACCTTTGAGCGCAGTATGTACAGAGTCATAGTCAAGACCTTTTACTGACTTGTCGATAGACAGACCATATTTGGCGTGAAAATAATTGGCAAGCTCGTCGAAGTCCTTACACTTTTCTATATCTTCAGAATTTGCGTCGCTATCTGTTTGATTTTTCTTCTCTTTTTGTTCTTGCTCGAGCTTGTCATAGAAGTCTTGAGGCGACATGCCCGTTCTCTTCTTCAAGGCTTCCCATGCGTCATAGGGCGTAGCATTGGACGGCAACGAAACGCCATACTTCTTGCACAACCCAAACGGCAAGCCCGTATTCCCTTTCCCGCAAAGGTTTGCTTCTCCCTCAGCTTCAAGGTCCTCTCCCGGACTATCCGAGTACCTCAGAATCGCCCTTCTTAATTCCGGATTTCCCATACTCTTCTCCTCCGAAGAAAAGCAATTATATTTTAACACGCTTCGGCTATACTGTCAACAGCTGTTTTGTCGCTTTTCTCCCGTAAATATTCTTCTCAAAAATGTGACGTTCGCACGGCTACGGCGATTACTCTTGCCCAGACGGTTATCAACTTCTTAAATAAAAGCGTACAGACTCGAACAATTCACACCTTTCGTCTTTTGTACCCTTATTATAGCACATCTAAAAGTGTATTTTACTGTACACTTTTGCTTTTTCGCAAAATTTTTTACCACAAGTTGCCCAATTTCAAATGTAATTTTATCGAACGAACATGCTATATTTCGCCGTCTTTTGACACCCCTATTATAACACATCTAAAACTCCCATTTACTCCCATCTTTTGCTGTTTAGTAATTTTTTACGGCTTTCTATAAACAATAATAAATCTAAATAAACACTAAAAGCCCCCAAAGCAACGACCGCTGTCAATCAGGACAGCGGTCTTTTTATGCAAGGCATTATGAGTTTATATATCGTC
The DNA here is from genome assembly GCA_947588325.1 of uncultured Clostridia bacterium. Taxonomy (GTDB): domain Bacteria; phylum Bacillota; class Clostridia; order Christensenellales; family Pumilibacteraceae; genus Protoclostridium. Next base: position 176 of record CANPYH010000119.1, on the reverse strand, counting down.
GATAAAAGGACATTTTGTTCCCTAAAACGTTCCCCAAAATGTTCCCCAAAATGTTCCCCAAAAGTGCTCCCGAAAAAAATTCGGTGGTCACGGAGTGCGAAAAATGGGGTGAAAATACGACAAAAGGCAGCAAATCTCGTGAATTTACTGCCCTTTGGGGTCAAATGGTCGAGGCG
>CANPYH010000118.1 GCA_947588325.1 uncultured Clostridia bacterium | reverse complement strand
CGGCGGGCAGGACATGAAGTGTATCAAAATCAAGGACGGGGTTATTTCCGACGTACTGCTTAACGAGGCGTGTTCGTCGGGCTGCGGAAGTTTTATCGAGACCTTCGCCGCCGCACTCGGTATGACCGCCGAGGAGTTCGCGAAAGAGGGGCTTCGTTCCGCCTCCCCCGTCGACCTCGGTTCGCGCTGTACGGTGTTTATGAACAGCCGCGTCAAGCAGGCGCAAAAAGAGGGCGCGAGCGTGGGAGATATCTCCGCAGGTCTCGCCTATTCCGTCGTCAAGAACGCACTGTTCAAGGTAATCAAACTCCGCGACTTCAACGAGATGGGCGATAAGGTTATCGTGCAAGGCGGTACCTTCCTCAACGAGTCGGTGCTCCGCGCCTTCGAACAGGTCACGGGCAGACAGGTCGTCCGCCCCGCACAGGCAGGACTTATGGGCGCGTATGGTTGCGCGGTTATCAGCCGTAATACCTATGTCCCCGGCACGCTCTCGGGCATAATCGGGAAGGACGAGTTGCAAAAGTTCGACTTCCGCAAGTATACGCGCAGGTGCGGCAAGTGCGGCAATAACTGCCTCCTCACCGTCACCGAGTTTTCGGACGGAAGAAAATACATAACGAATAACCGCTGCGAAAGGGGCGCGGAGGACGAGACCAAGGACGCGGTTAAGCCCGAGCCTCTCCCCAACCTCTTCAATATGAAGTATAAGCGGCTGTTCTCGTATAGATCCCTGACCGAGGCGCAGGCTAAACGCGGCACGGTGGGCATTCCCCGCGCGCTCAACATGTATGAGTTGTATCCGTTCTGGCACACCTTCTTTACGTCGCTTGGGTACCGCGTCGTGCTTTCGCCCCGCTCTTCACGCGAGATCTACTCCATGGGCATAGACACCATGCCGAGCGAATCGGTGTGCTACCCCGCCAAGCTCGTGCACGGTCATATCGCCGCACTTGTCAAGCAGGGCGTTAAGTTCATATTCTATCCCGGCATGCCTTACGAGCAAACCGAGGACGAAACGGCTAATAACCACTATAACTGCCCCGTAGTCGCGACCTATCCCGACGTTATCCGCAATAATATGGGCGAGGTGTTCGGCAGCGACGTTAAGTTCGCCTGCCCCTTCCTGCCTATCGCGACGCCGAAACGCATGTACCAAAGACTGTGCGAGGAGTTCCCCGATATACCCAAGTCGGAGGTTAAGAAGGCTGTCGCCGCCGCCTATGCCGAGGATAAGAAGTTCAAGGCAGACATACGCCGCATGGGCGAAGAGACGGTGCGTATGTTGGATAAGACGGGTAAGTGCGGTATCGTGCTGGCGGGGCGGCCCTACCACCTCGACCCCGAAGTCAATCACGGACTGCCCGAAATGATCAATTCCTATGGGTTTGCGGTGCTTACCGAGGACAGCGTGTCGCACCTCGGCAAGGTCCACCGCCCTCTCCGCGTCATAGACCAATGGATGTACCATTCTCGGCTCTACGCCGCCGCTTCCTTCGTCCGCGAGAGGGAGAATCTCGAGCTTGTCCAGCTGAACTCATTCGGGTGCGGTTGCGACGCTATCACCACCGACCAGGTACAGGAGATAATGTTCGCGGCGAATAAACTTTATACCGTGCTGAAAATCGACGAGGTTAATAACCTCGGTGCGGCGCGTATACGCCTCCGCTCCCTGATGTCGGTCATGGAAGAGCGGGCGCAAAAGGGTATTGCGCACACCGCGCCAAAGGACAGACAGTGGTTCAGGGAGTTCACGCCCGATATGAAGAAAGAGGGGTATACTATCATCGCCCCCGTTATATCCGAGTTCCATATGCCCCTCTATCTCCCCGCCGTCAAGGCTTGCGGGTATAACGTCGTACTCGTCAAGGAAACCAAGTCGGCAATAGACGTCGGGCTTAAGTATGTCAATAACGACGCGTGCTACCCCACTATAATAACGGTGGGCAGCCTTATAGAGGAATTGCTCGGCGGGAAGTACGACCCGAATAAGACCGCGCTTATAATCACGCAAACGGGCGGACCGTGCAGAGCGTCCAACTATATCACGCTTATTCGCAAGGCTTTGCACGAGATAGGCATGGATAGCGTGCCCGTTATATCCCTTAACTTTGTCGGGCTGGAAAAGCACTCGGGCTTCCCTATCAATATCCCCCTCATGCTCCAATTCATATATGCGACCATGTACGGCGACCTGCTTATGAGGCTGGTTTACAGAACGAGACCTTACGAGAAAGTCAAGGGCAGCACAATGGCGCTGTGGAATAAGTGGAACGTGCGGCTTGCCGACGAACTCGCTCGCCGTAAGCACTCCTCTTTCGCAAAGAATTGCAAGCAAATGGTTAAGGAGTTCGCAGAGATCGGTTTAGTTGCTGAAAACTTTGAAAATAGTTCAATCACTAACAACAAAGTTAACCTATCTGTTGAAGTTGTTGACGGAACATTTGACGATGCATATATCGCAGGTTTGGTTGCTATTAACAATGGTAAAGTTGTTGATAACACTGTTGAAGGTGCTGGTATTAAATTTATTAATGTTGCTAACATCAACAAACTAAACGCTGCAGGCATTGTTGCATCTAACAAAGGTGTGGTTGAAAATGCTTACAACACAATGGCTCAAGTTGGTAACTACACAATTAATGACACAACAACAATTTTCGGCAAGGAAATTAATGTTGCTGGTATAGTTGTTAAAAACGAAAGCACAGGTAATATCTCTAAAGTTGTTTCTACTTCTAATTTGGCTGGTAACACTGTTGCAGGTGTTGCAGTTAAAACTGATAATGGTTCTGTTATAGACCAAGTTTTGATTGGCTACAACAATCATAATGGCGAACGCAACACAATTGTTGGCGACAAATTCGTTGCAGGTGTTGTTTATGAAATGGCTGGAAATTCTGTAATTTCTAACGTTCAAACTCGCAGCACAATTGAAGGTAAGAAAGTTCCAAGTTCTAAAGACGATAAAGATACATCAACTGGCACAGTATTGTCCTTGGTTGCTTTAATCTTCCCTGAAGGAACAACAATTAGAAATGCTATGATTGACAACGAAGCAATCGGCTCTGGTACTTTATATAAAGAAACTTGGGTTGACTTTGCTGAATATGCAAAAACAAGTGACTTAACAGTTAAAGTAAGTTACAACCTATTGACAGTTGACGCTGCTTCTGGTTCATTCACAAGTGTTGTCATTAACACTGACCACATTGGAAATGGTTTCACTGCTGTTAAACAATCTTACTACATTTGGTCTAACTTCCTTGTATATTGTTATATTGACTACGATAGTAACAACTTCTTTGCTTATGTAAATGATAAAGATTTTGCAAAATCATTTACTGGCGAATGCACAATGGATGCAAACGGCACAAATGGTAATAAATTTGGTGGCGACAACTCTGCAAGATGGTACAATTGGCAATATCACAACAATTATAATTGGCAATTTAACAAAGCATCTGAATCTAATGTTTGGGCTTTGGGTAATGGAACAACATTAAGTTTCTTAAATGGCGGTTTCACAGGAACTCAAGCGTAAGGTTAAGTTGATAAACAAATTGACAAATTGCTAAGAACAAAATTATAGATAACGATTAAAAATTTCTTATAAATAAAAAGAGTGGCAATCCCACTCTTTTTTGTATGCCATTATACAAAGTTTGCTATTAAAATTTTTATATATAATTATTTATTAAAAAATTCTTTTATATTACTTTTTTTTCTTGCAAGAAAAGTAACAAAAGAAAAACTTATATCAAACAATAAATTTAATCTGTCATTCTAAGCGCAGTGCAAGCGAGATAGTTCGGTTTTGCTCAGTATAACATATGCTGTACGAAGTTGAATATTCTAAACATTCAATAGCATAGTGACAACAAAAAACACCAGTCAACCGACTGGTGTTTTAGACCAAATAAAAAGTCATTTATTATTCTTTTGATGCATTTTTTTCTTTTTCGTATGCAGCCAAAATTGCAGTGCTTATTAATTGGCGTGTTTCTGTGTTCTTTGGGTGAG
>CANPYH010000117.1 GCA_947588325.1 uncultured Clostridia bacterium | reverse complement strand
CACTCGTTGCGGGGTCCGGGACACACCCGAAAGTGTCCCGGAGTCTTTTGGTTCTTTTGGGCTCTACAAAAGAACAAATATTATTTGGGCTTTACAAAAGAACAATATTTTTTCAAAAGAACATTCTTTCGCTTCTTTTGGTATTTTTCAAAAAGACATTATTTTTAATTCGTTTTTCCTGCCGGGTTATTGCGCCCAAAACCCGTAATAATTAAAACAACCCACAATCGCCCAATCGAAATTTACCGCCTTTTAATTTTCGGCGTCGGCAGGTCGTCATACATTGCCTCGAATAGCCCTGTCAGAAAAGCCCTGTCGTCCACATTGTCCACATTGAGCATCGGCTTTGCCCCCTCATAGGGCAGGGAATACTCCGCTTGGGGCATATAGGACAGCGCGGCTTTCACGGGTTTTACGAGCAATCGATCGTCGTAGATACCGCCGACAAGTTTGCCGCGATAGTAAATCAGGAATTCGCCCATCATAGGCTTGTAGGTTACGTCCTTTAAGCCCGAGAACTGCTCCGAAATGAAATTCAAATATTCCTTGCTTGACGGCATAATTCCTCTGCGAATTAAAGTTTAGTTTGGCAGCCTTTCGCGAATCCTTGGCGTTACGCTAAACGTCCGACTTTTTGCGGACGAAAGAACACCGTTTTAGAGCTTTAGAGCTCACGAAAAAGGTTGTTTATATTTTTTGCACCCCGACCACTACTTCTTACTTTACCAACTCCCAGCCCACGCAAGTGAATAAGACCTTCACTCGTTGCGGGGTCCGGGACACAGTCGAAAGTGTCCCGGAGTCTTTTGGTTCTTTTGGGCTCTACAAAAGAACACTATTTTATTAGGTCTTTATAAAAAAGACAAAATCTCAGTCTTTCCCAAAAGACACCGTTTTCGTCTTTTTCAAAAAGACACCGTTTTGTGCCCCACATGATTGGCACCCATGCGCAACGGATTCCATGAAGGGGTTTGCGCACCCCCCCCATAAATAATTATTAAATCGCCACCTCTATGTTGTACTTTTTATCGTTTGAACGATATCCCTCGAGACGGAAGTCGTCCACGGTAAACTTATAGAAGTCCTTGACGTTCTTGTTCATAACGAACTTGGGCGCGGGGAACTGTTCGTTCTCGATAATCTCCCGAACAATGGGAATGTGCCGATCGTATATGTGCGCGTCGGCAATGACGTGGACGAACTCGCCCACTTCCAGCCCGCTCACCTGCGCCATCATGTGCATGAGCACGCTGTATTGCACGACGTTCCAATTGTTGGCTGTGAGCATATCCTGCGACCGCTGATTGAGTATGCCGTTAAGGGTGTTGCCGCTGACGTTAAAGGTCATGGAGTAGGCGCAGGGATAGAGGTTCATTTCGCTCAAATCGTGATGGTTATATATGTTGGTGAGGATACGGCGGCTTTGCGGGTTGTGCGAGAGGTCGTATAACACGCGGTCCACCTGGTCGAACTCACCCTCCTTATACTTGTGCTTAACGCCGAGCTGGTAGCCGTACGCTTTGCCGATAGTGCCCTGTTCGTCCGCCCAGCTGTCCCATATGTGCGAGTGCAGGTCGTGGACGTTGTTGGACTTTTTCTGCCATATCCAAAGCAGTTCGTCGATAGCCGAGCGGATATACGACTTACGAATGGTTATGATCGGGAACTCTTCGCGAAGGTCGTAGCGGTTCACTATGCAGAACTTCTTGATAGTGTGCGCGGGAGTGCCGTCCGCCCACCGAGGACGCACGTCTAACCCCTCGTCGGAAAACCCGTTATCCAGGATATCTTTTAAGTTGTTTACGAGTATCTCGTCGGCTTTACTCATCGGTAGCCTCCATCGCCCTTTTTTGCAGGTAAGCCAGCCGTTCCGTCTGTCCGCTTACATACAAGTACCCGATAACCGCTTCGAGTGCGGTCGCGTGCATGTAGTCGGCGGACGAGGCGTTTTTCGCCTTGTTGTAGGGGTGAGAGTTGCGGGCACGGTGCGCAATCGCGCTCTCCGTCTCCGTCAGTTCCCCCTCGAGGGCGCGGAACGCCTTCGCCTGCGCGGCAGCCTTGACGTAATCGCGGCAGTACGCATTCATCTTGCTCGCCTTTACGTCCATATGCTCCACCGCGTAAGTGCGCACAAACAGCCCGTATACGCCGTCGCCCACAAACGCCAAAGTAAGCGGATTGAGTTGTATAGCCTTGCTCTCCTGCATAAGATAGTTAATTATAACAAAAATTTCGCCGCTTTGCAATAGTTTTACGCAAACTCTTTCCGCCTCTTAATATCCGCCGCGATAATCACGTCAATTACAATCGAATATTACGTAAATACGAGGAGTAATCGGACAAAGAATACGGGCATGCGTGGAATGGCGTGCAAATAATTCAAGTGTAAGTATGCGATACATCAATGCCCGGCAATGCCGAGCAAGAACGCAAGGCAAGAACGCAAGAGAGCAGCAAGGTCGTCGCGAGGAAACCACGCAGCGAAAGGAAAATTTTCAAGCCGTGGACATAAAAAACGAGTCCGCCACGGACATCGCGTCACATCGGCGAACTCGCTATGATAAGGGGGAAAATGATGAGCAGGTTTTACAAACAGCGCACAGGCTTGCTTGTACTGTGAATATAGCATATGTCAAATGGCGTTGTCAAATAATTTTAGCTACTTTTTGAAAAATTTTTCAAAAAATTTTTTTGCGGCGTAAAATATTGCAAAAAACCGCCCGAAATCGTCGAAATCGGGACAGTTTTGTGCTGAAATTTTCACGAAACTTTTTTAAGAAAGTTTGTTATGATTATGCAAGGCTGCCTTTTTACCCCGCGCCGCCTTCGCCCCCGACTGCGCTTCCTGCGCCCTGCCCTGCCGTCTATACTCCTTGGGCGTGGATCCGTAAACTGCTTTGAACTGTCGGTTGAAGTACGAGACGTTGTTATACCCGACCGAAAGCGCGATATCTATTATGTCCGAGGGTGAGGAGAGAAGGTAGTTAGCCGCCTGGCTGAGCCTTACGCGGTTTATACAATCAACGCAAGTCATGCCCGTGGTTTTCTTAAACAGCTTCATAAAGTACGTCTCGCTATACCCGCACAGCGCGGCGAGCTTGCCGACGGAGATCTCCTCGTGGTAGTGTTCGCGGATAAAGTCGATTGCGGGCTTAACCGATTCGCTCTCCTGCTCTTCGTCGATAGTCTGCGTTTTATACACCAGCCCGAGGCGGTAGAGGTGGTATAAAATCCAGAACAGATTGGCCTTAACCGCCATTTCCCACCCGGGAACGCCGTCGTTGTACGCCTGGAATATTGTGGTCATGTTCTGGTCGAACACGTGGTAATCGGGGTGCTTGGTGCGAACTATGCGCGTAACGAGGTACTGGCCGTTGATCAGCGGGGCAAGGTACTTGATTGTGCAGGCGTCGGTGTTAGTGCTCTCGAGTATGCGGGGGTTAAACAGTATGGTGTCGGTCACCATATTCTCCTGCTTGTACATGGTGAAGGAGTGTATCACGCGCGGGTTAATAAAGAGTATGTCGCCCTTGTGCACAGACAGCCACTTATTGTCGATACACACCGAGCCCGAGCCTTCCTGAACCTTGACGATCTCCATCTCGTCGTGCCAATGCGCGGAAACGGCGGGGAGCTTTTCGGATATCACCGTCGTGTACTTGGCAAACGGGCGCAACGCCGTGCCGTGCACCTTGTTCTCATGGAATTGTGCAAGTTCTTTGTCCGATTCTGATATTTTTCGCATATTATCACCGTTTGTTTAAGTATATCACGCCCCGCCCGCTTCGTCAAGAGTGTTGTCAACTATTAGCGTTTAGTATCCCCCCTGATCCTTTCATAGTATCAAAAATAGACTTTTCGCACTTCTGTATCAAAAATAGACAAAATCAAAATTGGTCTACTCGGAATATATTCGGCAAAGATCTCTCCAACCACGATTGCATGTGTTTAGTGTTAAGTGAAATTTTTGTCTTTTGCAAGAGGAGGCTGTTTTAATTTTTCATACCACCAATACTTTCGACTTACTTGCCGAACCCCA
>CANPYH010000116.1 GCA_947588325.1 uncultured Clostridia bacterium | reverse complement strand
AGTGCGGGTGGCGAAAGCCGTGCGACTGCTCGGCGACGGCGGAATGGGTATGGGCGAAGTCGCGAAAGAGTGCGGGCTGGAACTGCGCAACTTTAACCGCACCTTCAAGAGCATAACGGGGTATGTGCCCAAGCGCCTGCCACGCGGCTATGCCATATACGGCGAGGATATATCGCCCAAAGAGGCGCAGCCGAGATCGGTGGTTATCAAGGTAGTACACACGGGCGGCACTATCGGCTCGGCGGCGGAGGACGGCATAATACGCACAAACGGCGGGGCTAAAGGCAGGCTTACCGAGTACTATCTCGAGAACGGCGGCGGAGCGCGGTTCGCGGAGTACTCGCCCGTGGATATGTTGAGCGAGAACGTTACCGAAAAAGACCTCGCGAAAATCGCAACAAGCGTGACGGAGGGGATCAGGGACGGGTATGACGGCGTTATCGTCACCCACGGCAGCGACACGCTGACCTACACAGCCGCACTGCTCGCCGAAGTATGCGCCGCGAAAATCCCCGTCGTGCTTGTCGCCGCACTCCGTCCCCTCTCCCATCCCGATACGGACGGTTTCGCTAACTTCGCCGCCGCCGTCGACTTTATCCGCGAAGGCATACGCGGCGTGTTTATCTCCTGCCGCTCCGCGCTCGGCGAGTGCGAGATCCACCGCGCCGACCTTGCGACGGTGACGCAAAACGGAGGGGTGGAAAGCACTCTCGGTCGGTTCGGCTACGTTTCGGAGGGTAAGTTCCGCCGTAACCCCGCCTGCCCCCTGCCAAGCCTGCATAAAACTCCCGCGCTCCCACTGCGCCTGAGATCGGACGTGCTCGCACTTACTCCCGCACCTCTCACCGACTTTTCCCGCGTCGCGCTTGACGGGTATAGGACGGCGGTAGTGCGGCCGTATCACAGCGGTACGGTGTGTAAGAGCGGAGAGGGCACCGACTTTCGTAAGTTCGCGGACAGGTGCAAGGCAGGCTGCGTGCGGGTCATACTCGCCCCCGTCCCGAGCGGCGACATGTACGAGGGCATGGACGACATTGGCGCCGCGACCCTCGATTGCTCCTTCGAAACCGCCCTCGCCCGCGCCCTCCTCGGCAGAGTGTAGGAAAGGTTACTTGTCAGCCGCATATCCCTTGTGTAATTTTAATTGCACCGCCGAAACTATCCGATAAAACCGCCACGCTTCATATTTTGTTTAAGTCGGCGATCGAAGCTGATAATCACAAAAGGACCCGAGATTATCGAGTCCTTTTCGGTGTATTTCGTTATTTGCCATGCGACTTACGTTCGGTGCATATATTGCCTTTTATTGTCGTCTATTGTCGTTTATTGTCGCGACCTGTCACGACTTGTCAATCTGTCGCAACCTGCCGCAGAGCGACGCGGGGTTAATTATCGTTATGCCCGAAAGGGTCGTCGCCGAAGGGGTCCCGAAGCCTCTGCCGCTGCTCTTCGGTCAGCTCACCCGCAAGGGGCGGGACGGTGTATTTTGAAGGATCGCCGCGGCGGTTGTTGATAGCCTTCTGTATCTTGTCTCTTCTGCGGAAGAAGGGCAAATACAACCCGAATGACAGGAAGGAGAATGCCAAGCCCAAGGCGACGTCCCAATAGAACAAGTGGCTCGCCAGCTCCATTTGCAACACAGCGACAAAGGAATATTGGAACACCACAGCATACATCAATATGCCGAGCATTTCCGCGCCCGCTACTTCTATCACCATAAGCACCGCCGCGAAGATATAGGGATAGAGCGACAAGTCCGCCCTGTTTACCCGCTTATACACGATAATGAAAAGCAAGCCCATGAGCGCGCCGACATAGCCCGCGATTATGCCGAACATACCGAGGAGCATCCACAGCGCGACGGCGGCGAGGGAAGCGCCAATCCCCGCAAGCGTGCCTAATAATCTGTTTATTGCCATGCTCTTCGCCATATTTCCTCCCCTGTCAGTATATCGGTTTGGGCGGAAAATTATTCCGTCGCCTCGCCGCTCGGTATACCATCGAAGGCGTCGGAGGCAATATTATCCTTGACTACGTCCTTGAACTTATCCTTAACATTCAGGCTTACGCAATAATAAAACGCCTTGCTGCCTATCTTGCAATCGCTGCGAACCTGCGGCGCGAACACCGAGAGGTCGAGGCAGGACGAGAACGCGCCGTCGCCTATCTCCGTCAATACGGGGTTGCCCTCCACCTTGCGAAGGGAGTTGCAGTCCTTGAAAGCGTCGCTCGGTATGGCTATTTCAGCCGCCACGTCGTTCTTTTTATACGTCGGGAAAATGACCGTTTTGAGAGAAGTACACTTCTCGAAACAGCCCGCGCCGAGTTCGACATATGACGAACCTATCTTCACGGAGGTTATCTGCGTAAAGTTCCTGAACGCGCCCGGCGCTATCCTCTTTACGGGAAGGGCCTCGGTGTGATCTACGGTCTTGCCGTTCTCGACATAGTAGTAACTCTGGGTGGGAAGCTCTACATCTTTTTGCAAGCGGGAGCTGCCTACACCCGTTATAACCAAGCCGTCCCCATCCTTCTCGAAGGTGTACAAGCCGTCGTACCGAGGGTGGACCTCATTGTCGTCGCCGCACGCCGAAAACGCCACGGAGCATGCGACTGCCGCGGTGATAAGACATATGCAAGCGATAACCGCTGTAATTCTCTTTTTCATACCGATATATTACCACAGGCGAAAACGCTTTGTCAAACTATTTTTGCACTACGCCGCCATTAGCCCGTCCGCCCGCCCGCTTTGCCTGACGAAAAAGGCAAAAAAAGAGCAGCCCCGAAAAAACCTATCGGGGTTGCCTGTTGTTTTTGTAATTTATTACGCCGCTATTGGCTTTATTATTACGCCTCTACGGGGGTTAATTCTACCTTCTTGACCGTGCAGGTTACGGGGTCGTCGCCCTCGTTGATTTCACCGAAGATTAGCTGGATATTAAGGGGCATATCGTCGCTTACCGTGAAGGTATTGGAAATAGTTCCTTCCTCATTAGCGGTGAACTGTACGATATTCTCTACATCTGCACTGAGATTACCCAATTTAAGGCTCATATCCTTTGTTGCAACGAAGGTTACCGTCGCTGTATACTCCGTACCGATCTCGAAGTTCGGCTGGTAGCGGAGATAGAACTCCGATCTCTTACTGCTCGTATTCGTCGCGGACGCCTGCGCCATAATGAGGGTTATAACGCCGTCATTGTAGCGAGGTTTACCGCCGTCGGCAAACTTGAATGTGGATCCGTCCGAAGTCTTATCGAAGTATTGCCATACGCCCGGCTCCTGAGCTACCTTGGAATTGCTCGTGCCGCGCGGCAAATCGTAAGGCGCGCTTGAGTCTATAACGGTAAGGTTGACGGTCGCCTTGATATTGGTGCCCTTGACGCTTGCGGTTATAGTCGCCGTGCCCTTGCCTTGATTGGCTACGCCCTTATTGACGGTTACAACGCCGCCTTCCACCGTCGCAAGGGTCATATCGCTTGACGACCAGGTGATCTCGGCGTTCTCGATCGACGTCTCCGCGGTGAGGGTGAACGTCGTTGCGTCGCCGTTATCGAAGTCTATGGTCTTGGCGGTTATGGCCGTGCCGTTCTCCTTGATCGTGACCGTGCGCTCCGCTCCGACCGTGACCGTTGCCGTTGCGCTCGATTCGCCGACGCTGACGGTTATCTCCACCGATCCGACGCTCTTGCCCGTCACCGTGCCGTTGTTGCTTACCGTCGCAATCGATGTGTTACTCGATTTCCAGGAGAGCTTTTCGCCCTCGACTAATTCCCTGTCCGTCGTCGCTTTCAGCTTCACCGTCTCGCCGACATACGTCGTCGCCGTCGTTTCGCTGAGCGTGACAGTGACAGGCGCAACACCGCACGCCGTCATTGTGCAGAGCATGGCCGCGCCGCACATGACTATAAGCGCTATTATCGCCGTCATTATCTTTGCTTTTACTTTCATCACTTTTCTCCTTCGCCTCTCGGCATGGGGCTACACCCCTTTTTTGATATTATAACCCCCCCCCCTACCCATTATCAATTGCAAAACTTTTT
>CANPYH010000115.1 GCA_947588325.1 uncultured Clostridia bacterium | reverse complement strand
CCGGTTGCTTCCGAAACGCACAGCCACATGTACAGCACAGGTTCAAAATGGTACGACTTCGAGTTCGAGTATTATAACGACATTTCCCTCAACGAGGGCGTGAATAAGATCGTATTTGAGTGCACCAACGCCTCATATAAACTCAACTTCAGAAGTATCAAACTCACGGGCGTGTTACAAGACGAAACAGTCGAGCTTGTATCACAGGCAGAGTACAATCCCGCATAAGGATAACTCGCTCTCCCGTCAATAGCCGTTTGCCAAGGATGGGAAAGTAACCCACCGACAAAGTAGGGAAGGTAGCTGACCCACCGATAAGGCAGGGAAGGCAACCGCCGCGGCTATTGACAGGGAGTAGCCCGTACTTGGAATCGCTTGCTTGATTTTCGGTACAACCTTGAAGCCTTCGGGCTATCCTGTATCGGAATTTCATACATCATTTCCTCCCCCTAAACAGTAACGTCTCCGCACCCGCGAAGGCGTTGCTGTTTTTTTGTGCGCGCAAGGGGAGTGACAGAAGTAAAAAAGCGGCCTAATCAGGTCGCTTTTTGTATAAGTTGCTTTGTTAAAGACTTTTCAAAAATTCAATCAAAAGACTTTTTTGCCGCGGCGTTAAACCCGACATAGCGACGGCGGTTTCCTCTTTCTCTTCGCTGACATTGAAAAAGTCTTTCATGGATATTCCGAGAGCGTCGCAAATCAGCTGTAAATGTCCGACGGTAATATCCGCTTGTCCGAGTTCGACACGTCTTAAATGCGTCTGCGAAACGCCTGCCCATTCCGCCAACTTGTTTTGATTGAAACCTGCCCGCTCACGCAGCGCTCTGATCCGTTCACCGACTTTCATATTCCCTCACAATTAGTTTTATAAGTATAATTTTACACGCATTTTAGCAAATATGTAGTCTTATAAGGTTGCTTATTTAGTCTTATAATGCTATAATGTGCAAGTATAAGACTAACCCGGGGTGAATCATGTCGACTAACATTTCAAAAGAGAAACGAGAGGATCTTATTGAAAAAATCGGAGCGATAAGAACCTTTATAGAATCGTTCTCGCAGGATAAAAATACAGCGTCTTTATTGACTTATGTTGCCGAGCTGGAAAAGGATATCAAGCGAATGAAGTACGGGCTTGTGTTCGAAGAGCACCGCGAGGCGATAGACGAATTGTTGGAAACGCATATTCCCGTATTGACGGAAGAAAAAGAGCTATTTATCGACAACGGCGGAAAAATGAACTTCCTCATAGAGGGAGATAATCTCGCTGCCCTCAAACTGCTTGAAAAGACGCACAAGGGCAAAATCGACGTAATTTATATTGATCCTCCTTACAACACGGGAAAAGAGTTTGTATATAATGATGATATCATTGATTCCCATGACACATTTCGTCATTCCAAATGGTTATCATTCATAAAAAAGCGGCTTGAAGAGGCAAAACCTTTATTATCCGACACAGGTGTCATCTTCATTTCAATCGACGATAACGAATTTGCGCAGTTAAAAATTTTGTGTGATATGATTTTTGCTGAAAAAAATCTTGTTTCTTGTTTTTGTGTAATCAGAGCTGAGGGAGGAGGGTTAGCTAAGCAAGTAATCAAAGGACACGATTATTGTTTGGCATATGCAAAAGATATCGGTAAATTTGTTCCATTGGCAAAACAAAAGGATATCCGAGGGAAAATCATACGCCGAGACGGATTTGACTATTGGATACAAGAGGATTGGCTTAGAAAAGAATTTGGTAAGTATGGTAATTGTTATTATGAAGAAATAGAACAGTATAAGGGATCTGCCGTAAAAAAGGAAGTTGATTTGGGATTAAGTACAGGTAAGTATATTTTGATTCCCAAAAGTAATGGTCTAAACATTGTAGGTAAATTAAGGCGATTGGACTCGGATAGTTCAAAGTTTTACTCTGTATTAAAACATCTAAACAAGAATGGTGTAAATGAACTAAAAGAATTGAATATTAATTTTGATTATCCCAAGCCTGTTTCTTTAATTGAGGAACTTATAAGCGGAGCAAGTTTTTTCTATAAATGCCCCACCGTTCTCGACTTTTTTGCAGGTTCGGGAACTACGGGGCACGCCGTGATGAAACTCAATGCCGAGGACGGTGGAGAGCGCACGTTTATTCTTTGCACCAACAATGAGAATAACATTTGCCGCGAAGTGACTTATGAGCGTATTAAGCGCGTTATTGCGAGAGACAACTTTTCCGCGAGCCTCAAATACTTCAAAGTAGACTATATCCCCATATCGGACAAACTTTACTACGAATATGCCGACGAACTTTTGCACCATATCCGCGAACTTGTGGAACTTGAAAACGGTATAAATTTTGCGGGCAACGAGGAGATTGCTATCTTGCTTACCGAGGAAGAACTTGACGACTTTACTTCGTCGATAACGGAGACGACAAAGTGCAAGACTATATATTTAGGACACGACGTTTTGACTAACGCGGCGCAAGAAAAATTATTCAAAAGATACGATATAACAATCAACGTGATTCCCGATTACTATTACGGGGATTTGGAGGGTTGATATGAATATTACTTTGGCGGATTTTCAATTAAAGGCGATCAGGCAGCTTCTCGAAAGCATGGAGGACGGTACCCGTGACATTATACTCAAAAGCCCGACGGGAAGCGGAAAGACCATAATTTTAACTCACTTCATGGACGAGTATATGAAAGGGCGCAGAAAGGTCGTGTTCGTGTGGCTTACCCCGGGCAAGGGCAATCTGGAAGAGCAGAGCAAAGCGAAAATGGATAAGTATATCCACAACGCGCAAACGAAGTTGCTTGCCGACGTGATGACGGGCGGGTTTGCGGAAAACGACGCTTGTTTCATAAATTGGGAGAAACTGACGAAAAAGGGCAACAACGCCTTGAAAGACAGTGAGCGCACTAATTTTTTGGAATGGATAGACAAAGCGCACGACGCGGGTCTGGAGTTCAAGATTATAATCGACGAAAGCCACCAGAACTTTACGGATAAAGCGGACGCTATCGTACAGCTGTTCCACACCGACAAAATTATTCGTTGCTCGGCAACGCCAATCATTGACAAGCGGGCAAGACTTATCGAAATACCCGAGAGCGCCGTCATTGCCGAGGGTTTAATCAAAAAATTACTCGTCATAAACGAAGATTTTCCGCGAGTTATCGAAACGGAAAATCAGACGGAATATTTGCTCGAACACGCGCTTACCAAACAGCGGGAACTCCGCGCGGCATTCCTTTCGCGAAAATCCGATGTCAACCCGCTTATTCTTGTGCAATTGCCGAATAACTCCGACTTACTTTTGGACGAGGTTGAAAGATACTTCGAAAGCAAGGGCATTACTTACGAGGCGGGAACGCTTGCCGTGTGGCTTGCGGATCGGCACGAAAACCTCGAACATATCTCGGACAATGACGCAAACCAAGTCGCCGTTATTATCAAACAGGCGATAGCGACGGGGTGGGATTGCCCGCGAGCGCACATTCTTGTAAAACTCCGCGAGAACATGGACGAAACTTTTGAAGTGCAGACGATAGGGCGCATTCGCCGTATGCCCGAGGTGAAGCATTACGGCATTGACCTGTTGGATAGCTGTTATCTCTACACTTTCGACAGTGCGTTTACGCAGGG
Organism: uncultured Clostridia bacterium; assembly: GCA_947588325.1. Lineage (GTDB taxonomy): Bacteria > Bacillota > Clostridia > Christensenellales > Pumilibacteraceae > Protoclostridium. The sequence goes on along the minus strand of CANPYH010000115.1, from coordinate 514 downwards.
CGTCAGGACAAGCATGGGGAAGGGCGCATTGGACGCGTTCACACTGTTTATAAAGAACGAGCATAAAGAGTTTACGCTGACAAAAGAACAGCGCACAATGGTGACGGATTCCTTCGATTCGCGCGCGGCTCTCGCTTCGATTGCGAAGTATTTGAGGCTGACCTATGGCTTGACGAAGGATAAACGGCAGAACAAGATAAATCTCCAAAGCAATGGTTTGATTTTTTCGGATCACATTGTTCACTATACATATTCGGGAAAGGTGGTAACGATTTCCGAGCTTTCCGAAAAGGAAAAACTTGCTGCCGTCGAGGTTAAAGACCCTATCAATACGCACTTTCACGGACGTGAATATCATCATTGCGTGGCGTTGATAGGGCTGGGAATAGGCATTGACTACGCCAAAGTCAATACGATTATCGGCAAGCTGTTCGGAAGTAAATTTACTTATGCGGGGCAGGTGTTGGACTTGTCCGTGCGGGAACTCTATGCGTTTGTAATTAACAATACCGAC
>CANPYH010000114.1 GCA_947588325.1 uncultured Clostridia bacterium | reverse complement strand
GGGGGGCTGGCGCAACTTGTTGCGCCTGAGGGGATTGTTAAGTTAATAGCAAGATAAGTAACATATTGCAAATATGCTGAGATTGTTATAGTAACACCACAGAAAAAGCACCCTATGCGTAATAGAGTGCTTTATACATTAAACCTATCTTCTTTTAAGTTCGCCACAGTGGAAGTCACAGAGTGCCGCTCAGACGTGCGAGAGAGGTTATTTCGACACAGAGTTTACTAAAATCGTAAATGACCGAGCAGAAGCCGCGATTTCTCGTCACCCATCAACGGTGCTATGTGGCTTCCGATTTACCTTAAATTGAAAAACCCATGTTGGCGTAAGGCCTCATACGCCGCCACCGCCACACTGTTTGACAAATTAAGACAGCGAAGGTCAGGACGCATGGGAATACGGACGGCGCGGTCGAAGTTGGAATAGATAAGCGGTTCGGGGAGGCCCTTGGTCTCTTTGCCGAAAACGAGGAAGGCGTCGGCGGGGTAAGCGACTTCGTGGTAGTTTTTCTTCGCCTTGGTGGAGAAGAAGTAGAACTTATCCCTGCCCTCGCGTTCCATCAGCTCTTCTATTGTATCGACGCGCTCGATACGGACTTTATCCCAATAGTCGAGACCTGCCCGTTTAACGCGGGACTCGGAGATCTCGAAGCCGAGTTTGCCGACGAGGTATAGCGGCATACCCGTGCAGGCGCAAGTGCGCGAAATGTTGCCCGTATTCGCGGGAATTTCGGGCTCGACAAGCACTATGGATATCATGCCTTGCCTCCCACTCTATGCCGCGCGAAGGTCAGGTTCTTTATGTATTCGAGGTCGTAGTCGCTTGCGTTGAATGCGGAGTGCGTAAGCGCGTAAGTCAGCAGCGAAATGCACACGCCGTGAGAAACTACAAGCACGGTCTTACCGTCATAGTCTCTCTCCATGTCCTCTATAAACGAGCGAGTGCGGGCAAAAAGCGCGTCGATAGGCTCAACGCCTCTGACCCCTTCCATGCGGAAAAAGAGCATGTTATAATCGGGTATTCCGAGCGACTCGCAAGTCTTGCCGTCATACTCGCCGAAGTCGCGTTCGAGCAGTCGCGCGTCCGTCCTTACCTCTATCCCCATACCCTCGGTAAGCGCCTCTGCCGTCTGCACCGCGCGAATGAGCGGCGAGGAAAACACGGCGTCTATTCTTTCCCCGCGCAGTTCCTTTCCCGCCTCGCGAGCCGCCGCTATGCCCTCACCCGCCAGCGGGATATCGCTCCTGCCCTGTATTCTGCCCGCTTTATTCCAATCGGTCTTTGCATGTCTGACGAAAATTAAGTCTGTCATGTAATTATTATACCATGCGCGAACTTATTTTGCAATTATTCTGAAAGCAAGTACGGACATATCGTCCTTTACGTTCTGTTTGCTCGCCGCCGCAAGCACGCCGTCGGCAAGTTTTTGCACGTTAGCGGTGGTCTGCGCGGCAATAACCTCGGGCAGGTTAGGCAGTGCGTCCGACACGCCGTCCGTCACGAGTACGACTATATCCCCCGCGCCCAACCTCTTTTCGGCAAGCGCGTAAGCCGCCGTTTCGAGTGCGCCCACGGGCAGTGCGGATCCGTCTATTTTGGTCATGCTATCCCCGCGTATTATAAACGTAGACGGCGAGCCCGCCTTGATTATATCCGCGTCACCCGTTTGCAGATCCAGCGATATTATATCCATAGCCGAGAACTCCTCGCCCGCTCTCGACGACAGAAAGGAGTTGACAGAAGCCACGCCGTCCCTCGCTCCGAACCCAGCGCGGTAGTGGCTTTCCATGAGCGAGAGCGTAGTCTGCGACAGTCTTGCCGCGCCCCTGCCCGTTCCGCTGCCGTCGCACAGCGAGAGCATGGCTTTATTACCCGACACCGTCACCGAGTACGAGTCCCCGCAAGCCGCGTTGCCCGACTTCGCCCTTTGCGCCGCCGCGTATATTATATCGAACATGGGTGCGGGCGAGAACGACATAGCCGTCCAGCCGGGTGCGAGAGCGTCCGCTCTGTCCAGCCTCACTCCGCCCACCGCGCGGCTTATTGCCCGCTCCGCCGCGTCCGCCGTCACGTCGCTCGGGATCAGCGCCACTCCGCACTTACTACCAGTTACCAGCGCACCGCCGCACGCCACGCCGTACTCGGGCAAGTCGCGGGCGAGCTTTTCCGACAGCTCGGGGTCATAACGGTAGTCCTCGGTCACGCTCTTCGCCATGCCCGACACCAGCCTGCGCAGCGAGTCCAATCTCCCCGCGTAGCTCCTCGCCGATTGCGTTTCCTTCTCGCTCCGCCCGATGGTGAGCGACAGTCCGTTATACACGTCGTTCGCCTGTTTAAGCAGTCTGCCGCCGCTCGGGCATGGCTGATCGAGTATGCGTGCGCGGAGAGCGTCGCCGCCCGCCGTGAAGTCCTCGGCAAGGTTTCGCATATCCCTTTTTACCGAGCAAGCATCTCTTTTTGCGCACGCCGCGCATATACTGTTAAGCGCGTCGGCAAGCCCGTCGGCTATGCCCGATCTGTCCCCGAAATCCGCATTGAGCAGCGCGCTCATTTCCCCCAACGCCTCGCCCGTTCTTATCAGCCGTTCGGGGAGTTTACGCCCCATACCCGCCGCCGCCACGGCGTAAATAAGCCGCTCGGTGGGCTTAAAGAATGCGCATATCCCACGCATTGCGCGTTTAGGCATTACGGCAAAAGCCAATGCGCCCGTCGCCAACGATATCATTTGCCACATACCCTCCTCCGTCATGGTCCCGAAGAAGTACGTCGCCGCCGCCCAACCTATCAACAGGGCTATGCACGGCAGCGGTCTCGCTCCGCTCGCAAACAGTCCCGAGCAGAACGCCGACAGCGCGAAAGTCGCGAGTATAAACGGGTTCCCGCTCGGCAGCGTTGCGCCTATCGCGGCGAGCGTGCCGCATATGATGGCGCTTGCCCCGCCCCTGCTCTTACCCGCGAACAGTACGAACAATGCAAAGCACAGCTCGGCTATCGGGAAGGCGGCTATTTTGACCGATATTAGCCCGTCGAAGAAGATCATGCAGAACGCGCCCAGCCCCGCATAGCCGTAAGTCGTCGGTCTTACGAAGTTGCCGCTCGCGAGCATTGGCGCGGCAAAAGTCACAATCGCGCCGCCCATCGCGCCTATGCCAACCGACAGCAACGTCTCGAGCAGCGTCGCGCCGAACACCCACAGCAAGGTGCCGTACAATGCTGTCTGCACGGTCAGGTGCGTTATGTATCGCCAGAGTTTTTTGCGCTTAATCGTCGGGATCAGCCGCACGGCAAGCTGGGCAAGAATCCCCGCCGCGCCTAACGTTCCGCCCATTGCGAACGCGGGGAGTGACAGCCCCGCAAGCGAGCATGCCGCGGCAAAGTATACGCTCGCAAGCGGCGACCCGCCCGAGAGCAGTATCGCCAAATGCGCCGAGAACCCGAACGGCGTCATACCGAATATTTCGGCATTGCACGACACTATCAGGAACGCTACGGTCAGCCCATGTACTATTACGGTTTTTATCGCTCGCCTGTTCACAGCCCTTCGCCTTAACCCCTTTCCTCTCGCCTGTTCACGCCTTGCCTTAACACTTTTCCCTCGCCTATTCACGGCTCTTTATTTTAACCCATACTCACCCGCACTTTTTGCCCGTTTTTAGCTTTTTATTACTTTTTTTGGGGATTGGGATTTTGCAGGGGGCGAACCTTTTTGTGAACAAAAAGGTTCGCCCCCCTTAAACCTCCTTCCAAAAAAACTTAAAATTCTTTATTTTAGTTTTTGTTATGGAGTTGTTCGTATTCTGAATAACAAACTTTGTTTGTTGCCGGACAATCCCCTCAGTCACGCCGTTGGCGTGCCAGCCCCCCTCGACTTCGGGCGGCCCACCTGCTACCCGAATTGTCGTGTTTATATCCAACAATCTTGTAATGTTGCAAATTAGTAACATTTCACCCGATAAGTCGGGCTCAAACGTGGCCGCCCGAAGTCGAGGGGGGCTGGCGCAACTTGTTGCGCCTGAGGGGATTGTCATATAGTAATGCCAATGCAAAAGCACCCTATGCGTAATAGAGTGCTTTACATCATTAAATCATCTTCTTACACAGCCTATACCGAACCAACCCGAGAGCGGCGGAGAGGTGCGGTCAGACGGGCGGGAGACGGAGCTTCGCGAAGGAGTTTACTTAAATAGGTAAATGACTGAGCAGAAGCGAACGTCGGCGCGCCCGTATCACCGCGCCTA
>CANPYH010000113.1 GCA_947588325.1 uncultured Clostridia bacterium | reverse complement strand
CTTCTCCGCCTAGAATCCCATGTCCATTACGAGCAGGTCGGCATAGCGGTAGAGGTGGTCGAAGTCCTCAAGCAGGGCGAAGTCGAGAGCTTTACGCACATACTCGTCGGGCTCTGCCTGCGCCATAAGCGCGGTGAGGTCCACGGCGAGCTGTTCGTATGCAATGGTGTGTTCGAGAATGGATTCGTCTTTGGGCTTTAAGTTCATAATCTTCTTCTGTTGCTGCTGCTCTATCCTCCGGACGAGGGCGAGTTCGCGGCGGAGTTCGTCGTCGGTAACGTGCCGCGCCATGTTGCGCTGAAAAGATTCGGCTTCGAACTCGGTGCCGTTCATGAGAATTATGCGGACCTTGGTGTAGGGATCCGCTTCGTTCTTGTTGTACGGCTTGGGGCAGAGTTGCTTCCAGTTTTCAAAAACCGCAAGTTTCTCGGGCTTTTCGTTGAATGGGTTGAATGACATAAAAAATTCCTCCTGTTTTGTCAAGAGGAATAATTAACAGTTTATGCGGTTTTTATGCACCTCACCGACGTTTATATCTGAAAATTTTTCTTTTTAACCGAAAACGCGAGGACGGTCAGCCCGCACACCGCCGCGGCATAAGCGGACGTTATCAGGATATACGCCCAAAAATTACCGAACCCGAGCCGATCCCCCGCTGTTATCGCCTGCGACGCGAGCAATTGCGGATAGAAGGGCAAACACTTGCAAAACACCGCGAACCCGCCCATGAGCGAGAGCGGGACGTAACACCCGCCAAGCACTCCCGCCGCATTGATCAGAACGGAGGATACGGGCGGCGCGGATCTGTCGCTCAATAACGTGCCGAGCAATATCCCGAGCGATACAAACAGGAGCATGGATGGAATTTGCGAAAGTACCGAAAGCATTATCGCGCCGAAGTTAATCACGTTTGCCGAGCCGTCGGCGTTCACACCCTCAATCGCGCCTATTATTTCGGCGGAAACGTAGCACACAGTCTGCTGGATAAGGCACAGCGCAAGCCCGTACAACATATAACCGATAACGTAATCGATCGCCTTCATAGGCGTGGTAAACAGCCGCCCGAGGAGAGCTGTGGACTTATCCTTCGACACCTGCAAAGTCAGCGTGAGGGAGATAAAGCCCAGCCCGAAGAGCGCCATAGCGGGAGCGTTATACTTCATCTCGAACATGGTCGTAGAGGGAGTGATTATGCCGCTTTCAGCCTCCACCGCTCCTTGTATCAGCGCATTGGTCACGGCGAAGATTATCAGCATAAAAACGGGAAAGCCGAGCACGAAAATATAGCCGACGGGATCCTTCGACATCTCCCGAATATTTTTTCCGAAAAATACCAACCCTCGTTTCATGCTCCGCCCACCGTTCTTATAAACGCCTCCTCGAAGGAGACCGCTCCCGCCGCTGCGGATATCTCCGTCGGCGCGCCGACCGCGAGGAGTTTGCCCCTCGCCATTATCCCCACCCGATCGGCGAAAGTCTCCGCTTCTTCGAGATAGTGCGTAATCAAAACCACCGTCGTGTCACCCTTAACCCGCATAACGGCATTCCAAAGCTCCCGACGCGCCATAACGTCAAGCCCCGCCGTCGGCTCGTCGAGAAATAGCACCGCGGGGCGACGTGTGAGCGACATAGCCGCAGAGAGTTTGCGAGCGTACCCGCCCGAAAGTTTATTTGCCGAGCGTTCCGCTACCTCACCGAGCGAAAATTCCGCGATAAGCTCCTCCGTCCGCGCCCGCGCTTCCGACCTGTTCATGCCGTATATCCTGCACATAAACATTAGATTTTCGCGCACGGTCAGTCGAAGCGCGACCGCCGTTTTTTGCGGGCACACCGAAATAACGCTCCTGACCTTCGCCGCCTCGGTTAAGTCATAGCCCATTACGCGCGCACCGCCCGAAGTCGGACACAGAGCGCAGGTCAACACGTTTATCAGCGTGGACTTCCCCGCTCCGTTGGACCCGAGCAAGGCGAATATTTCTCCGCGCTTAACCGTCAGATCCAGCCCGTCCAAAGCACGCACGTCGCCGAAGTAGCGACGCAGCCCGTATGTTTCGACGGCGTTCATGCGCCAAGCCCTCCGCCCTTGACTATTTGCGCGAGTGCGCCGGGCGCCAACTTGTCGAACACATCGGCAGAGGCTATCCATATCCCCGACTTCTCGTCGCCCAACACCAGAACGTGGTCGTCCGAGCGCATATTATACTTGTCCCGCGCCTCTTTGGGGATAACTATCTGCCCCTTCGTCCCTATTTTCGCCAGCCCGAAGAAATATTTGTCCTCTCCTACTTTCATAATTCAAGCCCTCCTCACGGATAATTCTGTTATACTTTTCATACTTGTATAACAAATTATACCAAGTAGGTGAGTAATTGTCAAGCAATCGAGACAAATTTATAAAACTCCCGTAAAATGGTTGCAACGCACCGTGAAATAAGTTAAAATATAATCGTAGGTTTTTCGGCAATAAAGCCGAGGAGCGAAGAAATTCGGAGGCAGACGACGATATATGGAAATAGCTATTGCGATATGCTCATTATTCGGCGGACTGGGAGTTTTACTCTTCGGTTTTAAGGTGCTGTCCGACGCGATCGCAAAGCTCGCCAACAACAAACTCCGTCAGCTCTTCGGCAAGACCTCCACCTCGGGCAAGTTCGCGGGACTGGGCATAGGAACGGCGACAACCGCGCTTATACAGTCCTCCGCCGCGACGACGGTCATGACAGTCGGTTTCGTCAATGCGGGGGTTATGTCGCTGACAATGGCGACGGCAATAATCATGGGCGCGAACATAGGCACGACGATTACGGGTTATATCGCGACGCTCGGTTCCTTCTCCTTCTCGGTATTCGTACTCCCCCTTGCGTTCATCGGCATATTCGCGGCTATGTTCGTGAAGAACGATAAGTTAAAGACTATCTTCTATATCATCGGCGGAGTCGGGCTGGTATTCGTCGGCTTAGAGCTGATGAACAGTTCTATGGGAGTGTTTGTCAAGTCGCCCGCCTTCCAGAACGCAATCGGGGCAATAAGCAACCCTGCGCTGCTGCTGCTCATAGGCATAGCCATAACCGCCCTACTTCAATCGTCGTCGGCGGTCACGTCCATTGTTATTACTCTCGTGTCCGCGGCGGCACTTGCGACGACGGGTGCGCCCATAAGCCTGTTCGGCGGCGGGAACGGCGTACTCTTCCTCATTCTCGGCACCAACATAGGCACCTGCGTTACGGCGCTTATATCGTCGATAGGCGCGAACATAAACGCCAAACGAGCGGCGTTTATACACCTTATGTTCAACGTGCTCGGCACCCTCATATTCATTATTCCCCTGCTCATATGGAACGGAGAGACGAATAATTTCTACAACGTCATACTCAGCTGGATGCACAATCCTGGGCTGGAAATAGCATTCTTCCACACGATATTCAACGTCGTGTGCGTGCTTATATTCTTCCCATTTATCAATGTGTTCGTCAAAGTCGCGACCTTTGTCGTGCACGAGAAGAAGAGTACGAGAGCAAGAGGCTACGAAATCTCCGCCTCCCTTTTGGACGAACGTTTCCTCGAAACGCCCGCGATCGCCGTTTTACAGGCGAAAAAAGAGGCTGTGCGCCTCGCCACAATGGCGCTCGGAATACTAACGGAGTCTATCGATTCCTTCCTTGCAAAGGATAAGGACGCCTCCGAGCATATACGGCACAATATCGCGATTGTCGTGGATAACTCGAGGCAATACACCAAGTATTTAATCAAACTTGCCAGCCGCGATATTTCCTATCAGGACGAAAAGACGATATCCGCGCTCCACGAGTCGCTCGCCGATATATTGCGTATAGCCGACCTCGCGGACAACATGACTAAATACACAGTGCATTATGTGGACGATAACCTCGACTTCTCCGAGACGATGTGCGAACAGATCAGGGAGATGAAGCGGCGTATACACGACCTCTTCGACGTCAGCATGATTGCCTTCAACCAGGGCGACAGCCTGGCGGTTGTGCGTGCGGAAGAATTCGAGGACGGCATCGACAAGCTCAAGAAGCAGATGATCGACGGGCATATCAGGCGCATGAACGAGGGCACATGTCAGCCGCAATCGAGTAGCGTTCTTATCAACCTCGTCGGCAACATGGAGCGTGCCGCCGACCATATACTCAACCTCGCCCACGCCTTTGATAAAAAATAACGGAAAAAATCCGCAACCGCGAGAATATTTTTCCTTAATTCCGTGTAAAATCCTTGCCTAACTCTCCGATTTGTAGTATAATACACAAGGTTCGCGAAAGTATGCCACATTAGTCTAGCGGTTAGGACGCTGGCCTCTCACGCCGGAAACAGGGGTTCGATTCCCCTATGTGGTACCACCATAAAAATAGAC
>CANPYH010000112.1 GCA_947588325.1 uncultured Clostridia bacterium | reverse complement strand
GCGATAGAGAGTGCGACTGATGAAGCAGGAGTAGTCAAAGCGCTTACTGACGCAATGCAAGCTATAGACGAAGAGACTGCAGGAACTACGGAGGCCAAAGTCCCTGACGCAATCATGGTCTGGTGTGTAGTCATCTGTGCGGTAGTGCTGGTGTTGATGTTTGTGTTGCTGTGTGCGCTTGTAGCCGTTAAGAAAAAGATAAACAAATAAGTTTTCTACTCTCCATAAAGGAAAGTCCTGTATGGCTCAGAAATGAGCATACGGGACTTTTCCTTATATGTTTTCTTGTATGTACGGAAAGCACAGCAAAATATGTGCCGACATGACAATCCCCTCAGGCGCAACTTGTTGCGCCTGAGGGGATTGTCATGCTTGCTACCCGAATAGTAAGGGTTTGCTTTTTAAGCAGGGATATATCAAACGAAAACCTATTAACGACACGATAACTCCAGCGCGGCGGAGAGTGCCGCTCAGACGTGCGAGAGAGGTTGTTATGCGAGGGAGCTTACTAAAAACGTAAGTGACCGAGCAATAACGTTCTCGGCTCGCGCGTATCAGCGGTGCTATGCGCCGCGCCTGCCGTAAAGGGTGGCTGGCGCGGAATAGGCAGACTGAGGGGATTGTCATATGTGGGCTGCCCCGAAAGACAGAATAGCGCACGAAGCTGGATACAAGGTGTGGGCCGCCCGAAGTCGAGGGGGGCTGGCACGCTGAAAGCGTGACTGAGGGGATTGTAAAGTATCATAGTAAGTGAAGTACATATCCCCCTATAACCAATCGTTATATCAAAACTATCCCAATGCAAAGGCACGCGTTGCAATTATGCAACGCGCGCCTTGATGTTTAATTATATCTCTTACGCGAGTTTGAAACATACCATTCAGTGCGCGGTGGAGCGAAGCAGTCAGACATAAAACAAGCCTTACTAACAAATACTATTATAAATAAAGATAAATACTGTACATATGCGTTATTGAAGTTAGCGGGCATTTTGTATAATTTTATATGTTAAGATATATCGTGTAGTACTGTGTTAAATTGCGTCGAAAGTTGTAAATCGGGGCGAGAAAAGCGGATACCGCGATATGGAAAGGAGGACATTTTATGGACACAAAGAAGAACAGACTGTCGGTTAAGGCGATGCTTATAATGTTGGCAATCGTCGTGGCAGTCGCGTTTTCCGTAGTGCTTACGTTCGGCATTGTCGGCGTAGGTCATGCGGAGGACTTTACTCCCGATAAAGTCGTCAATAGCGAGGCAGAATGGGATGAAGCCGTAACTGCCGCGCTCGCTGCCGAGGACAAAAGCACACCGTATAAAATACAACTTGGTGCAGACCTCAACTCTGATAATTTCACGAAGTATAATTTTAATCAGTGGAACTCTAATGTAATAATAGATGTTAATGGCCATAAAATCAGCGGTTCACAGTATCCTATGATTTCAAATTTCGGCAAGCTCGAAATTGTTGATTACTCTCCAGACAAGAAGGGTTTAGTTGAGTATACAAAGAGTGGATACGGTTATATTTTCGATAACTACAATGAGCTTACTCTTAATGTGAATGTTAAAGCCGATTTATCAGATAATGCTATGGCGGTAATGAGTGAGATTTATATCCAAAACGTTACTAGTTCTGATAGTTTGATAACTCCGAAAGTCACGATCAACGGAGGAAATATTTCCGGAGGGAATATTGCAAATCTCATTGACAGCGAGTTGACCATTAATGATGGTATATTCGCTTTTAAGTCTGAAGCCATTTCAATAATGTCAAGAAATAATTCTCAATGTGGAAAGGCAAATATGGATCCGTCTGTTATGACGGAGTTCCACAAAGGACAAGTTGAAATAAATAATGGCACCTTTAAAGGCACAAACCTCATACATTACGAAATTAATACGAGCATCAATCCAGAGCCTGTAAAGCTATCCAATTTTTCTGTTACGATAAACAATGGAACGTTCTCTTCTTATGACGCATCTTGGTTCGTAGCCGAGGGAAAATGGGCACCTAAAGAGAAGGGTGTTTATGTAGTCAAGGATATTGATGATCAAGTCGAATCCGCTGCTGCAGCAAAATTAGTATTAAATAATGACAGTGACAATGGCAGCTATAGAACTTACTATTTTGACAATTTTGATGACGCGTTTACTGCAGCGAAAAACTTACCTAAGCCCAAATTTAATATTCGTAAATTGACATTGTTAAAGGATTACGAGACGACTTCTGCGCTGAGCCTCTCCAAAATTAACGGCGGAAGCACATATACTTGCGACGAAGACGGAGACGGAACCAAGGAGCGCAATTCCGATAGAATTAATCTTAACGTCGATCTGAATGGTCATACAGTTAAAATCTCAAACATAAATGGTCATATATTGTGCGGTAGCGGAAGCAACGTAGATCTTAACATGACGAGCTCCGTTGATGGCGCAAAACTCATTCTCGATTATCCGAGTGGTGTAAATTTTGCAAGCAATGCGCGCCCCGGTATTCGAATTGACAATACGACAAATACCCTCAATATGCACTTTGAGAATATTTCAATAGAGAGAACGGGTTATGTCCCTGCTAACTATTATGGGTTCCAAAAGAATCTTGCATTGATCAATTTCGAAACCATGTACAATGCAACTGTTGCACACAACATATCATTCAAGAATTGCGACATAATCTCTTCTCTGACCTACGGCGTCGCCGATCCCAAACCGGCAGAAGACGAGATGCCCGCTGAGCAGCCTTCCGACGCGGGATATCTCGCAGCATTTACCTATGGGTCAGGAAATGGTGATATTGATTACGATATAACCGCAGACGGAAAATTCGGAAGTGATAAAAAGAGCCTCCTTACTTTCGAAGTTGACGAAGATAGACAATGCCGTTGCTCGTGGGATATTTCATACTTCCTTCCTACCGGATTTGTATGCTTACCTGACGGCAATGGAGAGTATATTGTAGCAAAAGCAAGTGAGACGTGCAATTACCTTATCGGACACGAAGAATATGCTACCCTTTCGGAGGCAGTAGCCAATTGCCCTGAAGGAGAAACAATCTTTGTTGTTCAAGATGTCACCGAAAAGAACATAGTAATACTTGATAAGCCTGTCAATATTACTATGAAAGAAAACAACGGACCGACCGTTACATTCGAGCAAGGTCTTGTAATAACAAAACCTGTTACAATTACTAACGGTAATTTAGCAGGTAACATTACAGTCGCGACTGACGTAACACTTAAAGACCTTAAGATACTCGGCACGCTCACAACAGCTGTCGCCTCCACCCTTGATAATGTTACAATAGATAGTCAGGGTGCAGAGGGCAACGCGCTTACCGTTTCGGGCGGAGAACTTACGCTCAAAAACGGCGAAATAATAGGTAAAATCTCGGCAAACGGCAAACTGCAAATTATCGGCGGTAAGTACAGCGAAGATCCTTCCGCATATGTCGCCGGCGGTTTCAAAGCCGAAAGCGGCGAAGATGGCTATAACGTCATAATCGGCGCAAGCCAAGCGGCAAAAGATTGGCTTGGGAAGCAATCAGGCAACATCGTAAAAGTAACCACCCCCGAGGAGTGGTTGTATATCGCAGGTCTTGTTAATGACGGAACAACAGATTTCTCGGGTAAACTTGTTAAGGTTGAAAATGATCTTGACTTCACAGGTTATATTTACCTTCCTATAGGAACAGCAGGACATGTGTTTAGGGGTGCGGTTGACGGACAAATTCAGGTTGAAGTAGAGCCTAACACAGTCCGGAATATCTCCGTTCGAGATATTGCCGTTCGGAACGCCGTTATCTCAAACGTAGTCGTACATGAGGTATGCGCAGGTCTGTTTGGCAATGCAGTCTTTGGAACGGCTGAGGGTGTAACCGGTATTCAGAATATCACCCTTGAAAATTCCGAATTTGTTACCGATTATGGTATGCTTGACGAGAACAATGGCTCTTCCTACCCTGTCGGTGGCGCGATAGTTGCCGACAGCAAAGAAGGCTTTAAGGCAACTAATGTTATCATCCGTGACGTTTTAGTTTCTTGTGGCACTGCAACGGGCAGTAACATGTTCTATGGCGGATTACTTGGTCACACATACGGAACACTTAATGTACAGGGCTGCACACTTGAAAGAGTTACGGTTAATGGCGTTTGGAAATGGGGCGGTATTCTCGGTTTCTCCGAGGGTAACACCATTGTTGAAGATACTACCGTCACAGAGTTGAACCTCGGCGAATATTTCAGCAGTTCATCAAGTGCCGGAATCGTTATCGGCAACGCAAGCAACGGAAGCTCCGTAACCCTCAAAAACGACAAATTTGATATGCAGGATGCAAACATTATTGGTACCGGAGATTACTACGGTAAAGATACCAATGTCTATATAGAGGGTAGTGATACAGATATCCATGCAAATGGTATAGGTCCCCATGTTGAAGGCGTTACTTTCCGGGATACCCTTGGCGAAGGACCGGATAGCCATAACTTCGAACTCGAACTTAACGAAGAGATCCCCGA
>CANPYH010000111.1 GCA_947588325.1 uncultured Clostridia bacterium | reverse complement strand
ACCCTGATAAGGTGGGGGTCGGTGGTTCGAGTCCACTCAATCCTACCAAGAGAGAAGTTCCGCATATTTTGCGGGACTTCTTTTTCCGTCTATAAGGTGGGGGGGTCGACAACTGAACAAAATCAAATATTTAAAGGATTGTAGCTCAGTCGGTCAGAGCGCCCCCTGCTCAGCCGAGGCGGCGCAGCCGCCGAACGCCACGAGCGCAGCGAGTATAAGTGGGGGTCGGGGGCTAAAGTCCACTCAATCTTATCAAAAAGCAGAGAACGGATTTTTATTCGTCCTCTGCTTTTTGTTGTAATTTGTCGATTGCGAGGCTACATTGCACGGTCATTTTAGCCTCAAAATATGGTGTCTAAAAACTCTCGTCGCTCGAATAGACGATATCACAACCCGAGGCGCCATCTTTTCCTGCACTGCCCGATTTGCCAGAGGAATATCCCAAGGTGCCGCTGCCACCCTTTCCTGCGGCTCCGCCCTTTCCTCCGACAATGGATACGTCGCTATCCGCTGACCGAACGACGACTTGTGCGAGATTATCGCCTAAAATTCCGTTGCCGCCGTTGCCACCGTTGCCGCCCTTTCCTCCACTGCCGAATGACTTGGCATTGCTGCCCCTTCCACCGTTACCACCTTCGCCGCCTTGGATCTCGAGAATTTTCGCGCCGACATCTATGGTACAATTTCCGTTTACAATGAACGCACTTACACCATCCGCTCCGGGTTTTCCGGAATTACCGTTACCCGCCAAGCCGGCTTCGTTTCCCGTCGCGCCGTTTGCAGCCTTTGATATGACAAGAAAACTACATTTTTCACCCGCAACGGTGATATTGACGTTAATATTTCTCGTTTCGGAGACAAATATACTATTATTCGATTCAATCAAAACGTTCTCAAAATAGACATCGAGATCCGAAGTACGGGATTCGATGAGGATTTTGAAATCCGCATAGGGATCACCCTTTGTGTCACCGATGACGCGAAGTGAAGTAATGCGCTGAGGGATCGAGATAGCGTAACCGTCGCAACGATAAGTCCCTCCGCGGAGATTAACTTCCAAGCGATTGTGCGCTCCATTGTAAGCAAGCGTCTTTCCGTCCTCGATACAGTCATCTTTGAAGAGGTCAAAATTCAGATAGGAGCCATATACGACATCCGATTCTCCCTCATTGGGTCGATCTCCGAAAAATTGGGTTTCGCGATATCCGCATCTGGAACAAATGCGGTATTGCTTCTCCTCTTCTACTACCCACTCGCCAAATACATGACCGAGCGCGGGAATAACTTTCTGCGGCGCAATAACCTCGTTACATTCCGAGCAGTAAGACCCCTCCGTCAGCCCGTCGACCGTACAGGTTGGCTCCACCGCCGCACTCTCCATTACGGTGTGGGTATGAAAATCGCAGCCCGAGAATACCACGGACGCAATTCCAACCATCATAACTATGGCAACCAAACAAATTTTTTTCATACAATACCCCCTTGAAATCAATAATTTTACATTCATTATAGTCCTAATTTTTGGGACTGTCAAGTTATTTGTCCTAATTTTTGGTAATTGTTATATGATCATGAAAAGTAAATTTACAGCAAGGCTTACCGAGTTAATTACAGAGAGCGGAAAGACGCAAAACAGTATCTGTCGGGAGCTGCATATCGCGAAACAGAAATTATCAAATTGGAAAACGGGCTACACGGAGCCATGTATCGAAGATATTATCATGCTTACGCTCTATTTTGACGTCAGCGCAGATTATCTCTTGGGTATTGTCGACGAAACAGGCGCGCGGATTTTGCAATGATCTTTATTTTCCCCCCCCCTATCCCGCTTTGCCTGCACATTCTTAACGGTAATTTGTAAGTGAAAAGCAACAGGAAGTTCCGCATATTTTGCGGGACTTTTTCTTTTTGCGCCGTAACTTTTAGACTTTTTCGTCGGTTGTTACATTTTGCTCAATGCACAGTCGCCGTCTCCTCCTTCCATGCAATAACCTTCCCTCTCCCATATAGACCCATATAATAATAAGAAAAGGGGCAACGGAGGCGCGAAAAGCGTCTTTACAGAAATTATCATGTATAGTCGGTGCACATTTTGTGAAAATCTTGTTGCATTATCGACGGGAATATGTTAGAATAAAATGCGGTGGCGCGGCTATCCATAACGCGCCGTCCGATTCTGTCGCCGAAAGGCATAAGGCTAATAAAATCAGGAGGATTACTATGGATCAAAAGACCAACTTTTGTGGGTCGGGCGAACAGCTTAAAAAGCTCAAAGCCGTAATCGAGGAATCGCGGTCCACACCCGGCTGTCTGCTGCACGTCTTGCAGGAAGCGCAAGGCATATACGGGTACTTACCCATCGAAGTGCAGTCGATAATTGCCGAAGAACTCGGGGTTTCTCTTTCCGAGGTATACGGCGTCGCGACCTTCTACTCACAGTTCGCGCTTCAGCCGAAAGGCAAGAACCGCATCAGCGTTTGCCTCGGTACGGCTTGCTATGTCAAGGGTTCGGACAAGATACTCGAAGAGCTGGAGAAAGAGCTCGGGATTAAGTGCGGCGAATGCACGCCCGACGGACTGTTCTCCATTGACAGCTGCCGCTGCGTAGGCGCCTGCGGTCTCGCACCCGTCATGATGATTAACGACGAGGTGTACGGTAAGCTCACCAAGGACATGGTTAAGGGCATACTCGATCAATACAGGGAGGCGGAGAAATGACACCCAAACAGTTAGACCAGATACGTCAGCAGAAGAAGGAGCTTATCGAAGTTCGCCGCATTGTCAAGGAGCAAGCGGAGAAGCTCGCCGAAAAGACGGGTTACCGCAAGCAGGTTCTCGTGTGCGGCGGTACGGGCTGTACTTCTTCCCATTCCATGAAAGTTATCGAGCAATTGGAAAAGTCGCTCGACGAGTTGGGCATTGACGACGTGCTTGTCGTTAAGACAGGCTGCTTCGGACTTTGCTCCCTCGGCCCCATCATGATTGTATATCCCGAGGGTGCGTTCTACTCTCAGATGACCCCCGAGCACGTCAAGACGGTTGCGGAAAAGCACCTCGTCAAGGGCGGTCAGATCGTCAAAGAGTTGCTCTATCAGGGCACCGTGACGGAGAGCGGAGATATTATCCCCTTCGCGGAGACTCCTTTCTATAAGAAACAAATGCGTATAGCGCTCCGTAACTGCGGCGTTATCGCTCCCGAGGACATCGAAGAGGCTATCGCCGCCGGCGACTATGCCGCTCTCGAAAAGGTCCTCTCTTCCATGACGCCCGACGACGTTATTAACGAAATGCTCGCTTCGGGACTGCGCGGCAGAGGCGGCGCGGGCTTCCCGACGGGCAGAAAGTGGTCGTTTGCAAAGGCTTCACAGAGCGACGTCAAATACGTCTGCTGCAACGCCGACGAAGGCGACCCCGGTGCGTTCATGGACCGTTCCGTCCTCGAAGGCGACCCGCATTGCGTACTCGAAGCAATGGCTATTGCGGGATATGCGATCGGCTCCAACCACGGATTTATCTATGTCCGTGCGGAGTACCCCATCGCCGTCAACCGTCTTAAGATAGCCATCGATCAGGCGCACGAATACGGACTGCTCGGCAAGAACATACTCGGCTACGGCTTCGACTTCGATATCGAAATCCGTCTCGGCGCGGGCGCGTTTGTCTGCGGCGAGGAAACGGCGCTTATGACGAGTATCGAGGGACACCGCGGCGAGCCTCGCCCCCGTCCCCCCTTCCCCGCCGTCAAGGGTCTGTTCGGCAAGCCCACCATTCTCAATAACGTCGAGACCTGGGCTAACGTCAACCCCATAATCCTCAACGGCGCGAAGTGGTTCTCTTCCATCGGTACCAAGACTTCGACGGGTACGAAAGTATTCGCTCTCGGCGGAAAAATCACCAACGTCGGACTTGTCGAAGTGCCCATGGGTACGACCTTGCGCGAGATAGTCGAGGAGATCGGCGGCGGCATTCCCAACGGTAAGGCGTTCAAGGCCGCTCAAACGGGCGGACCTTCGGGCGGCTGCATACCCGCCGAATGTATCGACGTTTCCATTGACTATGACAGCCTGATCGCTATCGGCTCCATGATGGGCAGCGGCGGTATGATCATCCTCGACGAGGACTCCTGCATGGTGGATATCGCGAAGTTCTACCTCGGGTTCACGGCGGACGAGTCGTGCGGTAAGTGCACCCCCTGCCGTATCGGTTCTACGCGCCTGCTCGAAATGCTCAACAAGATCACTGATGGCAAGGGCGAACCGGGCGACATCGAAAAAATCGAAGAATTGTCGGCGCACATGCAAAAGTCGTCGCTTTGCGCGCTCGGTCAGACGGCGCCCAACCCCGTGCTTTCCACCCTGCACTACTTCCGCGACGAGTATATCGATCATATCGAACACAAGAAGTGCAAGGCGGGCGTATGCAAAGCGCTGCTTACATATCGGATCATTCCCGAAAAGTGCAAGGGCTGCACCCTCTGCGCACGCAACTGCCCCGTCAAGGCGATCAGCGGCGTAGTCAAACAGCCGCACGTCATCGACGCAAGCAAGTGTATCAAGTG
>CANPYH010000110.1 GCA_947588325.1 uncultured Clostridia bacterium | reverse complement strand
CACCCCCACTCCCAAAAAACTTAAAAATCTTTTTTAATTTTTCTTTGTAAATGTGTTTTTAAGGGGGAAACCTTTTTCCAAAAAAACTTAAAAACTTTTTATTTTTGTTTTGTTATGAGGGTTGCGTAGTCTAAATAACTAACTTTGTATGATACAGGACAATCCCCTCAGTCACGGCAGAGCCGTGACAGCCCCCCTTACTAAGGGCGGCCCACCTGCTACCCGAATTGTCGAGCTAAAACCAAATATCCTTATAATGAAACAAATTTAGTAATTTCTTCCACGAACAGTCGGGAGCGAATGTGGCCGCCCGAAGTCGAGGGGGGCTGGCGCGAAGCGCCTGAGGGGATTGTCTAAGTACTTAGCAAGATAAGTAACATATAACAAATAAACAGTTATTTTAATTTCAAAACTATCCTCTTATAAACATAACGCGCTCTGTGACATCACAGAGTGCGTTATATCATTATTCAATCTTCTTACACAAGCCCCATAACAAACCGACTCGAGAGCGGCGGAGAGGTGCGGTCAGACGGGTGGGAGAGGTCATTCCCCGCAGGGAGTTTACTTAAAATTAATCTTCTTGCACAAGCCTGAAACGAACCAATATGAGGAAGGCATGAGCGGGCTCAGACGTGCGAGAGAGATTATTTCGACACAGGAGTTTACTATAATCCGTAAATGACTGTGTCGAAATGTTCTCGGCTCGCGCGTATCAGCGGTGCTATGCGCCGCGCAACCCGTAAAAAAATGTATAACATAACACATCTCGGGCAAGCTAAAAATGTGACAGCGTCGGGGATACTTAACAATATGACAACGCAGTCGCTCTTTGCAAAGAGCGATTTTATTTGTTGCGGGGTGAGGGGAGAGGTGCTGGCGTCAGCCGACCTGACCGATCAGGAAGGGTTGCGGGATATGCTCGGCGCGATAAAGCGGGCGGCGGGCGAAGAAATCAGCTACGACATACTTATTAACCGCATACTCGTAACTCCCGACGTGCAAATTGTGACGGAGGAAGCGGAGGCTATCAAGAACCTGCTTTCGGGCGACGCGCTGGTCTTTCTCGACGGCGAGGATGGGTGTATATGCGTGAACCTGCGCAAGTACGAAATGCGCGCCGTGACCGAGCCGCCGACTTCTGGCGTTACGCAAGGTCCGCGCGAGGGCTTTATCGAAAACCTCAAAACCAACATGTCGCTTATCGAGCGCAAACTCCGCACGCCCAAGCTCAAAGTCGAGCGCATGAAGATAGGTCGGCAGACTTCCACCGACGTCGCGGTTGTGTGCATAGAGGGCATTGCCGACGAGAAGATATTCAAGAACGTACTTCGCCGCCTGAAAAAGATAGACATAGACGGCGTACTCGACACGCACTACCTGCAAAACTACAGCGAACCGAGGCCGTACTCGGTATTTAACCAGGTCGGTATATGCGAAAAGCCCGACATATGCGCGGCAAAACTACTCGAGGGCAGGATAGCCATACTTTGCGACGGCTCTCCGATCGCGCTGACAGTGCCCTTCATGTTCTTCGAAGAGGTGCAGTCGGCGGGGGACTACTACCAACGCGCCCCCTTTTCCTCTTTCCTGCGCATAGTGCGGCTTATAGCCCTGTTATTCGGCATATTCCTGCCCGGGTTCTACGTCGCGCTCGAGATCTTTCACTTCTCCGTCCTGCCCCTGCAACTCTTGCAAACCATTATTAACGCGACCAAAGGCGTGCCCTTGCCCCCGCTCGCCGAAGTGCTCTTTGTCATACTCCTGTTCGAGATAATCCGTGAGGCGGGGATAAGAATGCCGCAGTCGATGGGTCTGGCAATGAGCGTTGTGGGCGCGCTCGTACTCGGCGAAACGGCGGTGAACGCGGGCATGATAGGCTCTCCCGCCGTCATGATAGTCGCGCTCTCCTCCATATCGACATACACCGTGCCCGACGCGGCGGACAGTTCGGCTATTATGCGGCTGGTATTCACGCTTATCGGCGGCTTCCTGGGGCTATACGGCCTGCTTATCGGCGGGGTATTCCTGCTCGTCTACCTCGTCGGGCTTAACGGTTTCCGCACGCCCTACCTCGCCCCGTACGCGCCCGCCGTATCCCGAGACAAGAAGGACGGCTTGCTTAAAGCGCCGACTATCGACATGACAGACCGACCCGAGAGCATGCCGCAAATAAATCGCAAGCGGCAAAAGGCGCCGCGGAGGTGAATATGACAAGAGACAGCGTTAAATTCCGACAGTTTTTATGTATAACCTTTCTGGTCGCGCTCGCCATGAAGATGTTCATGCTGCCCGTACTGCTCATGCGCGTGAGCGGCAGGGATAGCTTTATAGTCATGCTATTCGTGCTATCCACCGAGCTTATACTTCTCGCCGTTGTCTGCACGGTGATATATCTGTCGGGGGAGAAGAACATTTACGACTTGCTTAAAAGCGTATTCGGCGTGGCGGTGAGCAAAACCATCGTCGCCGTAGTCGCGGTGTTCTACCTGTTCAAACTGTTTATGGTGCTGGTGGACGTTCGGGTATTTTTTTCGACCTCGGTATTCGGTCGGCCGCTGGGGATATGGCACATACTGCCCCTTGTGCTGCTGGCGCTGTATATCGGGGTTAAGCCGCTGTCCACGGGAGGACGGCTCTCCGAACTCTTCGCTCCGCTCGTCACGGTAAGCATGATCGTTCTCGGCTGTCTCACCCTGCCCGAGGTGGAGTTTGGCGGGCTTAACCCACTGCTTGCCGACGGTTGGTCGAAGATAGGTATGGGATATACCGCCTTTTCCATGTGGTACGGCGACTTTACCGTCCTGCTCATGTTCACGGGCAAGGTGGCGAAGAGCGGTAAGAAGATATTCTTTTCCCTCATTCCCGCCCTCGCCGCCTTCCTTTTCCTCATGGTCTTTTCCTCCGTGCTGTTCGCGGCGTACGGGGATATGACCGAGGTGCTGACGTACGGGCACAACATAAGCAATATGACGCAATACGCGGTGGGCAGTTACAAATTCGGGCGGTTCGACCTCGTTATATTCTGCGTGTGGCTGACCGCCGTTCTGCTATCCGCGGGGGTGATGATGAGCTTCTTTTCGCGGGGTATGGACTTCGTGTTCGGCAGGCGGGGCGGACGGGGCGCGACGATCGCCGCGGGAACATTGCTGCTCATAGTCAGCGGGGTAATGACGGATATGAACGTCGTCACCGAGTTTATAACCAAGTATATGTGGCTGCCGTCCATGATTGTGCAATACGGCTTCCCTCTGCTCTGTCTGGTAGCGGCGGCGGTGGATAAAATTAAAACCAAAACAAAGTCAAGGAGAATGGAAATTGAAACCGCTCAGTCGCAAAGTTAAAAACGGTATAATGATAATCGCTTTCGCCGCTCTGCTCTTCGTCTCCGCGCTGACGCCACTCGCGCCCGAAGCCGAGGTTATGACCCGCCTCATTGCCGACGCTATCGGCATAGACGTGACGGAAGAGGGGGTAGTCGTGACCGCCGAGACCATGAACTCGGGTACGTCCGAAGTCGTTATGGGCAAGGGCGGGATACTGACCGAAGCGCTTCAGAATATCGACGAGCGTTACGGCAGAAAACTCGAGCTGGGGCATTGCGGGCTGATAGTGCTCGGCGCCTCCCTCGACCGCGAGGACATGGTCAGCGTGTTTATGAGTATTCTCTCCGACGCGACTGTCAATGCGGGCTGTTCGGTGGTCGCCGCGGTAGGCGAGGCGCGCAAGATTATCGAGGATACGCAAAACCTGACCGAGTCCACCAACGACGGACTGACGGGCTACGTCACTTTCGCGGACGAACGGCTCGCCGTAACCGTGCCATCGGTGCTGGAGTTTGCGCAGGACATTAACTCCGCGTCGGCGGCGGGGGTGCTACCCATTGTGGATATCGTGAAACGGGAAGTAGAGGGCGGAGGACAGGGCGGCTCCTCGGGCGGCGGCGAATCGCAGAGCGGCGCGGGGGAGGAGGCGCAGTCCAAGCAGCAGGGCGGAGAAGAGAAGGAGATAGTTCCGCCCAAGTCGCACCGAGTGATCGGCTCCGAGATATTCGAGATTGACGAAACCGACTCGAACGGGCTGATATGGTTGCAAGACCGCACGCGGGACGGCATGATGACGACCGAACTCGATATAGGCGGCAGGAAATACACTATTCGCGGGATAATAGACGATAAAAAGTCGGGAATAGAGGGTAAGTTCGCGGCGGCGCCCGAGATAACGGTGAGCGTGGACGCAAAACTCCGCCTCGTCGACAGATACTCCGTCCTTGCCGAAGTGGAGAAGGGCGTCTCCCTCGCCGAGATTACCGCGAAGATCTCCGACTCGTTCCGCGCCACCATCGAACGCGAAGTGGCAAAGATCGCCGAGCTGTCCCGCTCCGTCGACTTCCTCGGCTATAAAACCGTCCTCTTCCGCTCCGACGCCAAGTTATACCGCGCCTGGGGTGGAGATATGTCGGGGGTGAAGATAGGGTATAATATTAAGACAACAATATTGTGATTATACCGCGGGGGAGGCACCTGAGCGCCGCTCCTGCAGGAGCGGCGCAATAGGCGCGGTGATACGGGCGCGCCGACGTTCGCTTCAGCT
>CANPYH010000109.1 GCA_947588325.1 uncultured Clostridia bacterium | reverse complement strand
CCTTCGTCCTGCCCATGGCGATAGGGGCGTGTACGGCGCGGGGAGAGAACATAGGCACAATGGCGTTCGGGTGCGTGGCGTTTGTCGCGCTTACGCCCTTGATAACAATACAAGTCCTTGGCATTATACATAACCATAACGTGCGCAAAGCCGCCCGCAACTTCATTGCGCTCGAGGACGGGCTTACGGAATACGAGGTGGACTATGTCACAGAAACGCATTGAGCGCACAAAACTCATGATAAGCATAGTCAACCGCGGCGAAGAGACCAATCTGACCGACGCGCTCGGCGAGGAGGCGCGACTGCTGCACTACACCTTTCTCGGCAGGGGCACCGCGCGGTCGAATATACTCGACTACTTCGGGCTGACCGCGCTCGAAAAGAGCATTGTCGCGACGGTTATACCTGCGTCTATGGAAAAGCGACTGCTGACCGTGGCGGTGGAGACGTTGCGATTATACCTCGTCGGTAACGGCATAGCATTCACCGTTCCGCTCACCGCGCTCTCGGCATTGATAGCCAATGCGGTGACGACGGACGTACCTAACCAAAAGACGACGGCAAAAGGAGGGAAGAAAATGAACGTGCAATACGAACTCATAGCGGCTGTATACGACCAGGAATTTTCCGACGCCGTGCTGGAAGCGGCACGCGGCGCGGGGGCGGTAGGCGGCACATTGCTTAACGCCCGCACTCTTTCCGCCGAGGGCGTCGAACAGTTTATCGGCGTGAGGATAAGCCACGAATCGGAGATACTCCTCGTCGTGACCGAAAAGGAGCGGCGCAACGATATCATGCAGGCGATCCGCGACCGCGCGGGGCTTAAAACGGGGGGCAGGGCAATCGTCATCTCCCTCCCGATAGACGCTCTTGTCGGCATAGGCACCGTCAGCGACGAATACCGCCAAAAAGACAGCTGATAACCTTCGGGCATAACCTCGGCGGGGCAGCAGGGGTAATTAAATACCACTCGGAAAAATAATATCGCGCGCGGAATAATTGCATACAAAAAGACAAGGTCGGGAGTGAACCCGACCTTGTGGTTTTATTGGCATGTTTGCTTACTTGTATTGCTTACTTGTAAGACTGTCGATAAGACTTGCTTGGTTTTTGACTTACTTACCGTTTATGGTGGATTAGTCGTCGATTTCCTGCTCCCAATCGTAGATGGTGCCGTCGGCGGTTATTTTGCACTCGCATTCATAGCGACGTCCGCCGTCGAGGTAATCGAACTCGACTTCATAGACTTCCTTGCCGCCGCGAAGGTCGTCGTCTTTCTCGACCTTGAAGTTGCTGACTTTGCTTTTGTCGAGGTTCTTTTGTGCGCAAATCTCGTCGAGGAAGGAGTTTGTCGTCGCCGTGTTGGATATCGGTCTCCACTTAACCGACTTGACTATGCCGCCGAGGGTTACGTCCACTTCGTACTTTTTGGAGTCGTAAACGAACTCGATCTCGAAATCGTCATCGTCTCTCTCGCAGAAGTAGCCGCTGACAAGGCTCTCGTCGGTGACGCCGACTTTATCGAACGCCGCCTGTTTTGCCGCCTCTTCGGTAACGGCGTCGCTCGGCTGTACGGGCCGGGAGGTGCCGCCGCCGACGTTCTTGTCGTCCTCGAGCACGACGGTGCCGTCGATAGCGTTGACTTCGAACTCGTACTCTCTGCCGTTATACACCACTTCGACTTCATAGACCATCAAGCCGTCGTCATAGTCGAGTTTGATCTCCTTGCGGGTGAGGTCTGTTTCGGTAACTTCCGCTCCGACTATCTCGCCGAGTTTTTCGAGGGCTTTGGTCATTGCCTCCTGCTCGCCGATATACTTCTTGTCGCTCGCCGCGCTGCCGTTTTGCGTGATACCGTCATCGGTCGCAGGGAGGTTGTAGTTGGCGAGTATGAGGTTAAGCTCGTTAATGGTGAGGAGTGCGAGCTGATCTACCGAGTAAGTGTTATTCTGCTCGAGTATCTTGCATATGAGCTGTGCCTTGCCGACGGATATGCCGTAGTCGCGGGCGATCTGGCTTGCCTTGTCGTTGGTCTTGATCCATTGGGACAATACGGACGCGTCGAGGTCGTTTTCTTTAAGACGGAGGGTAATCTCGCTCGTTACCGTCTCGACCACCTTGTTATAGAGGTCCTGCTTATTTGAGTCGACGCTGACGAGTACGGAGTTTGCTATATCGGACAGATAGCCGTTACGGAGCATGGAGCCTATGACGGCGTTGACCGCTACTTGCAGCTGTGCGCCTTTGAGGTCCATATCGCCGATAATTATCTCTCCGTCCTTGTTCATCGGGGTTACGGATAACACGCGCTCGTCCGAATTAACCTGTATCTGTATGCTGGGGTTAACGTCGAGGGAGACCGTTGCGGCTACCGCTCTGCCCGGAATGAACATAACCATGCTGAGCACTGCCATTGCGACAAGTGCGAGGGCGAGGAAGGCGGTTGCCAACTTCCAGAACAAGCCGTTGTGTTTAGCTGTTTTGACTGCCACGCCGCCGCGCTCTATCGTCTGCCCTCCGCATGTCGTCTTAACCGAACCGAAGTCGTCGGGCGATACCTTCGTGAAGCTCTCATTCACTTTGTTTTTTACTTCTTTGTCTTTCATTGCTGTGTTCTCCTGTCAGAATATTTTTGAGTTTCTTCAACGCTCTACGGTATTTCGAAAGCACGGTGGGGAGGGGCATACCGAGGTGCGAGGCTATGTGTCGGTGTTTCATTCCCGCTACCGCATGCAGCACCACGATCGTCCGCTCCTCTTCGGATAACTGCTCCAAACACCCCATAATAACCAATCTGTCCTCTGGCGACGTTTCTGTATCCGCAAACACGTTAGCGAGTACTTCGTCGCTTATCGGCACATTGCGCGCATATTTCCGAAAGCGGCTGAGCGCAAGGTTACGCGCGATTGTGAGTATCCAGGACATTGCCTTGCCGTGAGATGAGTAAGTATGCGCCGATTCATAGACCTTGATGAAGCAGTCCTGAAGTATGTCCTGTGCGTCCTCTCTGTTGCGGGTGAGGGAGAGCGCGTAAGCGTATACGGCGGTATGCGTCTTTTTATACAGCGTCTCCAACGCTCGCAGGTCGTTTTGGGCTATGGCGGCTATGTACTTGTCTAACTCCTTTGCCGAAGGCGTTTGCTCCGAAATCGTAGGCATTGTTTTTCCTCTTCGCTAATAAAACGCAGGAGAAGCCCGTTTTATTGCGTTCTTTTCCAAAATTTTGCAATTTTTTTTGCAACCTCATTATAGTCCTTTATTTTTCAGTTTGCAAGCAATTGAAAGTTCAGATATAAAAAGTCGGCGGCGATGGCTTAATAATACCTCGAAAATAAAGTGGGATATATGCTCTTTTTTCTTTACATAAAAGCAAACACTTGACTTTTAGGCGGCTCGTTTGTATAATGAAATTCGGTATGGAATACAGATATTCGGACAGAATGGCAAACCTTAACGGCACGGCGACGAGGGAGATATTCAAACTTCTCGGCGACCCCGAAATTATCAGTTTCGCGGGCGGCAATCCCGCCATCGAGTGTCTGCCCACGGCGCGGGTTAAGGAGATAACGGACGACATTACTTCGTCGCCCGACTTTGCGCGTATTCTTCAATACGGGCTGACGGCGGGTTTTCCCGAACTTCGCGCCCTTCTTGCCGAGTATGTCCGCACGGTGGGAATCAACGACGCTCGCACCGAGAACGTTCTCGTTATCAGCGGGGGACAGCAGGGTATCGATCTCGTACTCAAGACCTTTATTAACCCCGGCGACGTCATACTTGTCGAGAACCCGACCTACCTCGCGTTCTTGCAGATAGCCAACTCATATGAGGGGGTGTGCAAGGGGGTAAACGCCGTGAGCGACGGGCTGGACCTTGACGACCTCGAGGCGAAGATAAAGAAGTATAACCCCAAAGTGCTGTATTGCGTTCCGACCTTTTCCAACCCGACGGGCAAGACCTACTCCGCCGCAAACAGAAAGGCGATTGCCGAAATAACGGCGAAGTACGGCGTTATAGTCATCGAGGACGACCCGTACAGCAAACTCCGCTTCAAAGGCGAGTATATACCGAGCATGAAGAGTATGGACAGGGCGGGTAACGTCATATTCGTCTCCTCATTCTCCAAGATAATCTCCCCCGGTAACCGCACGGGCGTTGCATGCGCCACCCCCGAGCTTATCCGCAAAATGGAGATATGCAAGCAGGGAACGGACCTTCACACTCCCAACCTCTCGCAAATGATAACATACGAATACTTAAAGCGCGGATATCTCGCTCCCGATCTCAAACGCTCCGTCAAAATATACGGAGAAAAGAAGGGGGCAATGAGCCGCGCCATAGCCCGCTATATGCCCGAGGAGTTCGAGTGTACCGACCCCGACGGCGGACTGTTTATCTGGGGCAGGCTGCCCGAAGGCATAGACGCGGCGGCGCTCCTTCCCGAGGCGGTGAAGCGCAAAGTGGCGTATATACAGGGCAGCGTATTCTTTGCCGAGCCCGAGGGCACGGAAAACTACATACGGCTCAACTACTCCTATGCAAACGAGGAGAAGATAGACCAAGGAATGAAACGGCTCGGCGATATGTTCAAGGAGCGTATTG
>CANPYH010000108.1 GCA_947588325.1 uncultured Clostridia bacterium | reverse complement strand
GTTGGAGCTGGTGCGCTGCAATCTGTGTGCCTCCGTCGAAATAGGGAGTCATTTGCAGATCGCCGCCTTCGCCGCCCTGTCTGCCTATAAACACTATCGCCGTCTTATAGTCGCCGATAAGAGAGGCGCTGTATATGTCAGGCTTAAACTCGCCGACGGAAGCCGTCGCGCCGCTGAAAGTGCCGTTATTGTCCGACTTGCCCTTATATCCCTGCGCCGTCGCATAGGTGGGATCGGCGCCGTTAAGCACGTTCTCCATGGTGGTGTTGACGTCGAGGTATTTGGCGAGCGCGTCGTGCGGGCGGACAACGAAGTCCTGCAAGAGGGTAGCCGCGCCCGAGCCCGTGCCCGTCATGATGGGATCGACATAGCGATAACCCATGGGCGTAACCTTGGTCTTTGCCGCGAGGGGAAGGGTGCCGTCGTTTTTAAGCAAAACTTCTCCCTCGTCTGACAGCTCTTCCGCGACCAGATAGGCGGCGTGGCTCGCCTCAACCTTTCCGTCCGTGCTGAGCTCGTATTTCTGACCGTAATAGTCGGTATCTTTTTCGTCGTAATCTCCTCCGCCCACGACCACTCTGTCGCCGCGCCCGAGATAGGTGTCGAGGGAGGGAGCAAAGTGCTCCGCAATAATCGTACCCGCAATAACAAAGGCGAGAAGGACAATCATTATGGGCAGGAGAATACACCTGAATTTGAAATTACTCATTTTCTGTTTCATAATTAATCTCCTTTAATGATAAATCCGATTTCTTCAATCGGATTTATCATTAACATTCTGTTCAGTAAGCACTTACGCTGCAGGCGTATAGGTTCCGCCTACGCCGAGTGCATCGCCCCAATTCTCAAGCACAAAGTTAGCCTTGATCATGTTGCTTGCGTCGGTAACATATTCAAATGCAAGGTTATAATCGGCGTTGAACGAAGCCGTGATTTCGGTACCCTTTGCCGTGGTAATCGTAAGAACATGACTAACCCATGTCCATGTACCCGTCTCGGTAATGTTGTACTGCGGATATTCGAACTTATATGTTCCGTCTGCGAACAGGCTTATAACTTTTCCCTCGGAAACTGCGCCGATAATTGCGTTCGCGTCAACTTTGGGAGCGTTCGGATCTTCGGGCTGGGAGCTGCTGCCGCCTTCACCGCCGCCTTCACCGCCGTCGCCCGTTACGGTAAGGTCTACTTCGCCGAAGGTCATGGTCTTGCCGTCGAGGGTTACGGGCTGATCGACGGTCTTTGCCGCCTTGCTCGGATACCACTTGTTGAAGCGGGTGAGCAGGGCAGGATAATCGGTGCTGTCTACCCAATCCTGAGTTTGCTTCTCAATGGACTGATAGTTGAGCACATGCGGGTAGTAGCAGTTATATCTGCCGCTTGTGGGAACTTTGAGCGTAATCTCGTTAGCGTTGGTCTCGCTCACGGTGTAAGTACCCTTGAATTCCCACTCGCCCTTGAAAGCATAATCTTTCGTACCGTCGTCCATTTCAATCTTATCCGTGGTGATTGACTTGTAGAGGGTATAGGTAAAGGCTGAGCTGTCGAGGGTGAGCTTGGTGTCAAAGGTCGCGTTGGTATCGCTGTACGCGAACATGACCTGGTTGACGGCGTCCGTCGGGATCTCGCTTTTGTTGTCGGCATTGTATGCCTTGGTGATAGCGTACTCGTTTGCGCCACCGCCGCAAGCGGTAAGCCCTACGACCGCAAAAGCGGCGAATGCAACGGCAATGGCTACGAGAACGAGCACAAGTCTTTTGGTTTTCATAAAATGAATCCTCCTTTATTTTTGTGCTCTCATTCTAACCGCTTCGCCGAAAAATCTCAATATCCGCAACTTTTTCCGTCGAAATTATTTCCCCAAACGACATAAAAAAGGCGCACAGCTATATTTGTGCGCCGTAGCTTGGCAATTCATTTGCTATATTTATTGTAGATTATCAGATATCGGTGGGGAAAATGACGTGAGCCTTGAACAGTCCGTCCTCGACGCGGAAGGTGGCGTGTCCGCCGTGCTTTTCCGCAATCCGCGCGACGCTCCTTGTGCCGAAGCCGTGCATAAGCGTATCATGCTTGTTGGTGATAGGGAAGCCCTTTTTGTCCAACTCGATACGGTCGCCGTCAAAGTAGTTCTCCACGGCGAGCTTTAAGAAGTGCTCGGTGCGGGAGGAGAAAATACTCAATAAGCGGAAGTTTTCATCCACAGAAGAGAGGTACTCCGTCGCGTTATCGAGCAGGTTGCCGAAGAGCGCGTTGGTGTCCTCGACGGAGAGGAAGGAGAACGCCGCTCCGTCCACAATGCACTTCATGCCGATTTTGCGGGATACGCAGACGAATTTCTTTTCGGTAAGGATAGTGTCCAGCGGCTCGTTACCCGTATGTATAAACGTCTCATAGTCGGTGACAGTCTCGGTTATGCCGTCGATAACTTCCGTGTTTACGGCGTGTTCTGCGGCGAGGTCCCGAACCTGGTGTTTCAAGTCGTGGATTTTGTGGTTCATAACTTCGACAACTCCGCGGAACCCTTCGTATTGCTCGACGCGGCGCTTGGACAGCTCGTTCTCGACGACGACATGCGCCATCTGCTTGGCGTTGTAATACATAAGGTATTGAAAGCCAAGCATTCCGTATCCGACTACCACTTCGATAACTATGAGATAGACATAGCCGACGCGGCTGTTTGCGAACAGCACGGGTTCGAGGAATGCCATAGGCAGAATGCACATGGTAATGGTCGCGAGGAAAAGCATTTCGCGAACGGACGGGGCAAAGTCTGCGTCATTGGCAATATGCCTTGCGAACAGGAAGTAGAGGGGGATATAGGAGAGCATTACGAAGGCGTTTTCCAAAAGCGGCGTGCCGATAGCGGAATTAAGCGGAGCAAACTGAAGTATGCACATTATGATTTTGGACGCGGAGTAGCGGACGAGCGCCCCCGCAATGATATTATAAAACAGTTTCCGCTTCTTTTCCTTGAACATAAAGAGCAGGAAAACTGTAACAGAATAGCTGGCGAGGGAGTAGTCGATATATGAAACCCAGGGCGGGGAATCGGTAAAGACCTCTATGGCGGCGAAAGCGACCATTGCGGCGATATACAGTACCCAGAATATGGCGACCTTGAAAATAAACCACTCTTTCCAGGCTCGGCGGGAACAGAACAGCATGGCCGATGTGAACATCGTCAGCCCGTACAGTATGAAGGTTAAAGACGTCGTGAACAGCTCCATCTCATTCCCCCGTAAACGCCACAAGCGCCGAAATAAATTCCTGCTTTTTGGAGCGCGAAATGTGCAGCGACTCCTTCCCGATAAGCACGAAGTCTCCCTTAACCCCGCGCACAAATTGCAGATTGACGAGATAACAGCTGTTGCAGCGGGCAAACCTATCCCGAGGCAATTCCTCTTCGAGGCGGGATAGGGTGCCCCAGGCTTCCCAAGTCTCTCCGCTCACCATGTGATAAAAAAGCCGATGGCGCGCGACCTCGACATAGACAATCTCCGAGACATCTACGCGGGAGATGCCGTTCATGGAGGATATGGTGTGCATTTGTTGCTGCTTGACGGAGAGCCGACGTGATACCCGCTTCATCATGGCGAGAAAATCGCGGTATGTAACGGGCTTGACTATATAGTCGGTCGCGTCCACTTTATATCCGTTAGCCGCATATTGCGCCATGTGCGTGACAAAGACGATTATAACGGTATTATCCGACATGCGCACGCCCTCCGCGACTTCGAGACCGTTGCACGACGGCATTTCGATATCGAGGAATATAACGTCGTAATTGGCTTTATAGCTTCCCAAAAAGGCGAGGGGCTTGTCGAAAATGCGCACGTCTACCGCTACGCCTTCTTCCTGCTCATAGCGAGAGAGCAGAGACTTCAAAGCCTCCGCTTCTTCCAGAACATCTTCCACAATCGCCGCACGGATCATGGTCGCTCCCTCCGTTTCACATATGCGGATTGTCCCAAAAACCGCAACTGAATTTTTCACGGGGGGGGGCTCGTATTTTAAGCACACCCCCTGTGCTTGTTCAAGCCGATTATAATCTCAATAGTTAACCGTATTATAGCATAGTTTTTTCCCGTCCGCAATACCCATTGCGTAAATTTCATCAATCTGACACATTTATATTACCTTTTGTTACATTTCGGGCAATCTCGGCTGTTCTACGGCGGGCGGGGCGGTTTTTCCATAAAAAGGAATAAAAAGGCGCGGTCGGGCGGCATACTAACGCAGATGAAAGCCGTTATACTTGCGGGCGGATACGGTAAGCGTTTAATGCCGCTGACCTACTACAAGCCCAAGCCAATGCTGCCCATAGCCAACCGACCGATGATAGACTACGCGATAGGCAGACTATATGCGGCGGGGATAACGGATATAACCTTTGCTCTCGGCTACAAGCCCAACGAGATAGTGGAATTTGTGCGCGGGTACGTCGGCATAACCCCGCACTTCGTCACCGAACAGGCGCCGATGGGGACGGCGGGGAGCGTTAAGCGCGCTTTGCCCGAGGGCGACTCGTTCGTCGTGCTGTCCGCCGACACCGTCGCGAGCGGGCGGCTCGACAGGCTGATTGCCGCGCATAAGAGGTCGGGCGCG
>CANPYH010000107.1 GCA_947588325.1 uncultured Clostridia bacterium | reverse complement strand
TATGACGTCGGTATAGCCGAACAGCACGCCGTCGCCATGTGCGCGGGGCTTGCGGCGGCGGGTTATAAGCCCTATTTCGCCGTATATTCCACCTTCCTCCAGCGCGGCTTCGACCAGATACTTCACGACGTCTGCATAAACTCTCTGCCCGTCAGGTTTCTTGTAGACAGAGCGGGGGTAGTGGGCGCGGACGGCGTTACGCACCAGGGGCTGTTCGACCTCGGCTACCTCACCATGCTGCCGAACATGACGGTACTTGCGCCGCGAAACGGCGAGGATTTGGAGAAAATGCTCGAGTGGTCGCTGGACTTCAATGCGCCTCTCGCAATAAGGTACCCCAAAGGATATAACGACTCGGGCGACACTCCCGTCGGCGATATAGTATACGGCAAGTGGGAGAAGGTCGCGGAGGGCGATGGCAAAGTCTATGTCATCGCAGTGGGAAATCGGATGATCTCGGTGGCAAAGGGGGCTGACTGCAACGTCATAAGCGCGCGTTTTGTCAAGCCTCTCGACCGCGACATGCTCGACGAGATTAACGCCGAGGGCAATCTCGTAATAACTATGGAAGAAAACGCACTTCGCGGCGGCTTCGGCGAGAGCGTGAGAGCGTATCTTTCGGAGCGCGGTATGCACTGCACCCTGAAGTGCCTCGGCTTCGACGACAGGTTCTGCGACACCCTTTCGGTAGTAACCGCACTCGAACAGCAGGGGCTTACAACGGAAAATTTACGCAAAATAATATCCGCACACAAACTTTTGAATAAAAACTCTTGAATAAATATAAATTTTATTGTATAATCATACTATGCGCGTAGGTATATATGCAAATATAGAGAGGGACAAGAACTTTTCCGCGACGGAGAAGCTCATGTCCTTGCTTTCATCATTGAGTGTGCCGTACGCACTCCACTCGTCGGCTACGGGCATAAACAAGTCCGTCGAGTTTTTCGGCGACGATTGCGAGCCTCGCCCCGACGTCGTATTCGCTATCGGCGGCGACGGCACCATACTCTCGGCGGCGAGTTTTGCGGCGGAGAAGGGAATACCCATTCTCGGCGTGAACGTCGGGCACACGGGCTTTCTTTCCGAGTTTTATCCCGACACACTCGAAGAGTGCGTGAAACGACTGGTCAGCGGGGATTATACCGTAATAAGCCGCAGTATGGTAGAGACTGAGATAGGCGGGGAGAGAGTGCTTGCGCTTAACGAACTTGCTTTCTATAAGAAGAACATCGGCAGAACGGTAACGCTGACGGTAAAGGTGGACGGAGAAACGCTTAACAGTTTCAAGTGCGACGGGTTCATAGTCAGCACGCCGACGGGCTCCACGGCTTATGCGCTGTCGTCGGGCGGACCGATTATCGAGCCCAATGTCGGCTGTCATCTCCTCGTGCCGATAAACTGTCACCACCTTTCCGCAAAACCCGTTGTGGTAAACGACGGCGCGGAGATATCCATTTGCGGGGACGAGCCTGCCTGCGTTATAGCCGACGGTCGGGTGGTATGCGACGACTCCGACGGGATAATCGTGAGAAAGTCGGACGTCTGCGCGAAGTTTATAACTATGGACGTCGGCAATTTCTTCAAGAAGTTGCACGAGAAATTGGGCGCCGCACCGAAGGAAGATTGATATGGCCCGCAATTCCCGACAATTCAAAATACTCGAACTCATCGCGAGTAAGCCTATCGAGACGCAGGAAGAGCTTGCGGAAGAGCTCATGAGCCTGGGCTTTAACGTCACGCAGGCGACCGTCTCTCGGGACATCAAGGAGTTGGGGCTGGTTAAGATCAACGACAAGGGACGGCAGAGATATGCGGCGGAGTCGGCGAATAAACACTATTCGTCGAACATAGCGAACATATATAAAAACGCCGTTCTTTCCATAACCTCCGCACAGAATTTAATTGTTATAAAGACCGTACCGGGCGGCGCGTCAACCGTGGGAATGAATATAGACGCGCTCGAGGGCGGCGACGTACTCGGCTGCGTTGCGGGCGACGATACCGTGCTTGCCGTGGCGAGGACGAACAAGGCGGCGGAAGAAATAGCGAACCGTCTCAGGGAGATGCTCGGCTGATGTTGGATAGGATCGCAATAAGCAATCTTGCGCTCATAGCGGACGCCGAATTGAATTTTTCGGATAAACTCAACATACTCAGCGGCGAAACGGGCGCGGGTAAGTCTATTATAGTAGACGCGCTCATGCTGCTTATGGGCGGCAAATACGACAAAACCATGCTCAGCTACGGAGCCGAAAGCGGCTTTGTGGAGGGGCAATTTTCTTTCGCAAGCGATACGGCGACGGAGTTTCTCTCCGACTACGGGCTGGAACCCGACAGCGAATTGATAGTTTTGCGTAAGTTCTATGCCGACGGGAAGAACGAGATCAGGATAAACGGCAAAAGCGTGACCGCTAAAATGCTCAAAACCATAATGTCCCGTTTCGTGGATATATGCGGACAGAACGAATATCAGGTGCTGACCGATAAGCGTAAGCATGCCGCCATACTCGACGAGTATCTTGCGGGGGATCTCGCTTCGGTACTCCGCGACCTTGCTGACCGATATGCCGAGTATACCGAGACGGGCAAGAAACTTGCCATGATAGGCAACGCCGAACAGCGGCTCCAGAGAATAGATATTCTGACCTACCAGATCGAGGAAATAGACAAAGCGGGCATAAAAGAGGGCGAGGAAGAGGAGCTTACCGATTTTCGCAATCGGGCTATGCACAGCGAGAAGATCAAGCTCGCTCTCGGCGGGGCGGAGGACGCTCTCACTCACGAGGGCGGCGGTGTGGACGGCGTATACGGTGCGATTAAGTCGCTCGGCTCCGTCTCCGACCTTTCCGCCGAATATGCCGAGCTTATGAACCGTTTAAGCGAAGTATCCATCGAACTCGACGATATAGCGGCGAGCGTCTCGACGCTTTTGGGAGAGGTGGATTTTAACGAAACCGACCTCGAGAACGCCGAGGTGCGGCTGGGGCAGATCAGGAGAATACGCAAAAAATACGGCGACCTTTCAGAGCTGGGCGAGAAGTACCGCAAGATGTGCGAGGAGTTGCAGGTTTTGCAAAACAGCGATGAAGAATACGAGTATCTCTGCTCGCGCCGTGAGAAGAAATTGGACGAATTATACGCGCTGTGCGTCAAAGCGTCGGATATACGCAGACAGGGCGCGTTGCGTCTCGAAGAGGACGTAAAGCGGGAACTCGAAACGCTGGGCATGAAGAACGCCGATTTTAAGGTGGGTTTCGCCGAACTGCCGACGAGAGAGGATATTGCGGATAAAGTGAGCGCGAAGGGTGCGGACGACGTGGAATTTCTCCTCTCTCCCAACCTCGGACAGCCCTTGCTTCCCCTGGTCAAGATAATCTCGGGTGGCGAAATGTCGCGGTTCATGCTTGCGCTCAAAGTCATATCGAGCAAATACGAAGGCACGGAAACGATGATATTCGACGAGGTGGATACGGGCATAAGCGGCCGGATAGGGTTGGAAGTCGCGAAGAAACTTGCCGATATCTCGCGCTCCAGCCAGGTATTATGCGTAACGCACCTTCCGCAAATCGCGGCAATGGCGGACTATCAATACTATATCGAGAAGAGTACGGACGGCGTATCCACGCGAACGAGCGTCTCTTGCCTTGGCAGAGAGGGTATGATTAACGAGATATCCCGCCTCTCGGGCGCGCGGGGAATAAGCTCCGCGGCGTTGCAGACGGCGGAGGAACTCAAGAGCTGGTGCGATAATTACAAAAAAAGTCTCGGATAACGCCTGACAGAATTTTCCCGCTTTGGGGGCGCCGCAAACAGCGGCGCTTTTTGCATAAGCGAGATGCGGGCAGGCAACCATAAAAGTATGCGTAAAATTCGGTCGCTCTCGGTAGTGTTGTCGATATTGGCGGTAATAGTCCTGCTCGCGCAGTTGAATTTTGTAAGCGCGGAGCGTATCGAGGTATTCCTCGGCGGCTACCCGATAGCAATCGAGATGCTCAGCGACGGACCGATAGTAAACAGTATAACTGAGAATTACGCCGCCAATGGCGAGATTAAACCCGGGGACGTAATCAAGAGCATAAACGGCAATCCCGTGAGTTCCCGCGCCGATATCAACGCCTTGCTTTCGCGAAAAGACATTTCCGTGCCCCTTGAAATATCCGTTTTGCGATATAATTCGTCGGTTACGGTGGAACTTATGCCAGAAAAGGACATATGCTCGGACAAGCTCAAACTCGGCTTCGGAACCAAAGAGGGGATATCGGGGGTGGGGACTATGACCTGCGTTGCTGCTGACGGCAAGTTCTATGCCCTCGGACACGCCATTGCGGACGCCGAAAGCACTTCTCGGTTCGTGTGCCGAAGCGGGGAGATATATAAGTGCGAGATAAGCGGGATAGAACGCCCCGCGAGCGGCAGAGCGGGCAAACTTATCGGACGAGCCGTCGATTGCGGTAACCCTATCGGCGACATAGCGGAAAACTCTCCGTGCGGGCTGCGCGGCGAGGGTTGCACTACGCACGGTAGCGCGGTCGAGGTGCTACCGAGAGGGGAGGTCAAACCCGGTAAGGCGCAGGTGCTTACCACAGTGCGCGGCAAACCCGAGTATTACGATATCGAGATTGTCAAGGCTTGCAGGCAGAGCGCGCCGACGGAAAAGGGTATGGTGATACACGTCACGGACGAGCAGCTAATCGAGACTGCGGGCGGCATATTGCAGGGAATGAGCGGCAGTCCG
>CANPYH010000106.1 GCA_947588325.1 uncultured Clostridia bacterium | reverse complement strand
CTATAAAGCAGTCTGTGCCGTAAGTCGTGTATATGTGCTCGAGTATGGACAGGCTCCCCGCGCCCGACAGCGGGCGGAGCAGTACCAACTCCGTCAGTTCCCCCGGTATCCCGACGAGCCGAAGAGCGGGGGCGCAAAAGGAACTGACAGCCGCGCTTGCCCCGCTCACGCGGAACACCTCGCACGCCGCCATCACCGCGAGCAGGAAGGGCAGTACGCTCAGCATTAAGTCCACCGCGCTCGCCGCACCATTGACAAACGCCGAATAGGCGTCCTTTTTTCGCACGAGCGAAATGCCCAGTACGGTTATGAATATCAGCGGAACTATGTAGACTGTCACTTATTCACCGCCGCTTTCGTCGCTATATCATTTTTCGTCGCTTTATCTTTGACCGTTAAATTCAGCCCCGCTTTATCCTTTTTTCCCTTGCCTCGCGGGCGAGGGCGTTTTTCGGCTCTTCTGCCCGCTATTTTCCTACCAACCCAGGCGATAAGTTTAACCCCGATTATGCCGAGAGCGGTACTGCAGACCGTCGCGACTATGCAGGGGAAGAGGAAGTCGGCGGGGTTAGCCGAGCCTGCCGCCGCCCGCATGCTGATTACGGTGGAGGGGAAGATTTGCAAGCTCGTCGCCGATATCACGAGCAGCATAATCATATTGGTTGTCGCCTTTTTGGGCTTTCCCGCGT
This sequence comes from uncultured Clostridia bacterium, assembly GCA_947588325.1. Lineage (GTDB taxonomy): Bacteria > Bacillota > Clostridia > Christensenellales > Pumilibacteraceae > Protoclostridium. Next base: position 4,222 of record CANPYH010000106.1, on the reverse strand, counting down.
CCCGTTCCATACTGCCCACGGCGTTAATGCCCATGGGCGTCGCCGCATTGCCCAGCCCGAGCAGGTTGGCGCTTATATTCATGGAGACGTACTTTTCGGTGTCCTCGCTCTCCCCCTTGAACAGGCGGCGGACGACGGGGCGGAGCAGTTTTGCGAGCTTATCCGAAACGCCCGTTTGCTCGAGTATTTCGAACACGCCGAGCCAGATTCCGTACAGCGCTACGAGGTTAAGTGCGAGCGCGACGGAGTCGTTAGCCCCCTTAATAAGCGAGGAAAGCGCCGACGCGGGATCCACAAACAGCAATACGGTTATGGAAACGAGCATAATTATAAGCCATATGAAACTCATATTGTAAATTATGTTTGCATTTCTCCGATTATTATTGTATAATTCGGATATAAGGAAAATTGAGTCGGCGGCGGGTTAAGCGTCGCCGCAGAGGAGACTATCGTGACCGAGAGACCTACTTTTTACATTACCACGCCCATATACTATGCGAGCGGCAACCTCCACATAGGGCACACCTACAGCACCGTCGTCTGCGACGCCATAGCCCGCTACAAGAGAATGCAGGGCTACGACGTATTCTACCTGACGGGTACGGACGAGCACGGACAGAAGGTGGAGGATAAAGCCAAAGCCGAGGGCAAGACCCCCAAGCAGTTCGTGGACGAGCTGGTCGGCGGTATCAAGGACCTCTGGAAGCTCATGGACATATCGTATACCAAGTTCATTCGGACGACGGACTACTACCACGAAAAAGCGGTGCAATACATCTTCAACAGGCTGTACGAGAAGGGGGATATATATAAGTCCAAATACTCGGGCAAGTATTGCAAGGCATGCGAGGCGTTCTGGACGGAGAGCCAGCTCGTGGACGGTTGCTGTCCCGATTGCGGCAGACCGGTTGAAGTCGCCGAGGAAGAATCCTACTTCTTCAGGCTGTCCAAATACGCCCCCCGTCTCCGCAAACTGCTCACCGAGACCGACTTTCTCCAGCCCCAGAGCCGCGTAAACGAGATGGTTAACAACTTCATCGACAAGGGATTGCAGGACCTCGCCGTGTCGCGCTCGACCTTTAAGTGGGGCGTTCCCGTACCCTTCGACGACGGGCATGTCATATATGTGTGGATAGACGCGCTGTCAAACTATATCACCGCGCTCGGCTACGGCGGCGAGGACGACGCGAATTTCAAAAAGTATTGGCCCGCCGACGTGCATGTGGTGGGTAAGGAAATAGTCCGCTTCCACTCCATAATCTGGCCCGCGATCCTTATGGCGCTGGACGTGCCGCTTCCAAAAAAGGTGTTCGGGCACGGCTGGATCAAACTCGGCGGACAGAAAATGGGTAAGAGCACGGGTAACGTCGTGGATCCCTATATTCTCGCAGGCAGATACGGCGTGGACGCGCTGCGTTACTTCCTGCTCTCCGAAATGCCCTTCGGCGCGGACGGCGACTATTCCAACGAACTGCTCCTAAAAAAGATTAACTATGACCTCGTGAACGACTTCGGCAACCTCGTAAAGCGCACGCTCGCCATGAGCCGCCAATACTTCGGCGGTAAAGTCTCCGCCGCGGGTGAGGGCACCGACGCCGACGGGGAACTGATATCCATGATTAACGGACTGCTCGCCGCCACCGACGCGGATATGGACGGCTTGACCGTCAATAAGGCGCTCGACGACATATTCGCTCTCGTTCGCCGCGCAAACAAGTATATCGACGAAAACGCGCCCTGGACGCTTGCCAAGGACGAGAGCAGGAAGCCGAGGCTTATGCGGGTAATGTATAACCTGCTCGAGGCTATCCGCGTCGCAAGCACGCTCCTCCTGCCCTTCTTCAACGTAGGTCCGAAAAAGGCGCTGGGTGCGCTCGGCGTCGGATTGCCCGACTCCTTCGACGGCGCGAAGTACGGAGCGGTTAGCGAGTATACGACGACGGAGACGGAGACTATATACCCCCGCCTCGACATTAACAAGGAACTCAAGGAGCTCGAGGAGATATCCCGAGCCGCCGAAGCCAAGGCACAGCCTGCAAAGGAGGAGACTATGCAAATGATAACAATAGACGATTTTTGTAAGCTGGATCTGCGCGTCGCCGAGGTTATAGCCTGCGAGCGCGTGGAGAAGTCGGAGAAATTGCTCAAAGAAACGCTGAAAGTGGGCGAGGAGATCCGCACCGTATGCTCGGGTATAGCCAAGTATTACACGCCCGAAGAGATGGTGGGTAAGAAGGTCGTGCTCGTCGCCAACCTCCCGCCCCGCAAAATGTGCGGTATCGAGAGCCAAGGCATGCTGCTTTGCGCCGAAAAGGACGGCAAAGTCGTCCTGCTCTCTCCCGAGTCGGATATAGATTCGGGCGCCGTCATCGGCTGATTTAACCGAGATTTTGACGAAATTCCGCGATTTTTTCCGCAATGTGTCACGATAGAATGACAGTCCCCCCTTTACACGGCAGTATTTTTATGATATGATGTAAAAAACGGAGGGACGCGGAATGGAAGCGGAGTCTGTATCGAAAATTAAATATCTGAAGTTGTGGGAAGTCCTGAGTACGGAGACGGACGAGGATCACCCCATGACTACCCCCGAACTCATAAAGAAGTTGGAGAGTTTCGGCATACGCTGCGACAGGCGCACGCTCTACCGCAACATACAGGAACTTAACGACAACGGCTACGAGATTCTGACGAAAAGGACCAAGTCGTATGATAACGCGCCCTGCAACGGCTACTATGTCGAGGACAGGAGTTTCGACGTACCCGAGGTAGTTATACTCATGAACGCGGTGGAGGCGGCGAGCTTTATAACCGCGAAAAAAACTCCCTCTCTGGTGGATAAAATAGCCAATCTTGCGGGAAGTCGGCGAGGAGAAGTGCTTAAACGTGATATAGTCCGATACGGCACGGTCAAGGGCACCAACGAACACATATACTACTCGATAAACGAGATATCGCAGGCGATTATCTCCAAGAAAAAGATCGAGTTTAACTACTTCGATTGGGACGTGGGCAATACGCGCAGATACCGCATGGATCCCGCCAACCCCCAAGAGAGACGGAAGTATGTGGTAAACCCCCTCGCTACCGTGTTCCACGACGACAAATACTACCTCTTTTGCTACGGCGACTCATACGGCAACGTCGTGCAATACCGCGTGGACAGAATGGACTCGGTGAAGATGTTGGGCGAGGATATAGCACAGAGCGACGAGATGGCCGACTTCGACCTTGCCAGGCACCAACGCAGTCTCGTCGGTATGTTCGGAGGCGAGCCTCGCACTGTCAAGCTCGTGGGCACGTCGGCAACGATAGACTCGGTATACGACAAGCTCGGCACCGACGTAAAGGCGCGGAGAATAGGCGAGGACAAAGTGGAGTTCATCGCCGAGGTGCAGATAAGCAAGCCCTTTATCTCCTGGATATGCGGGTTCGGAAGCGCCTTGAAAATAACCTCTCCCGAGAACGTTATCGAAGAGGTCAGGCGGCACCTTCACGAGGCTTTGGCTAATTATGAATAGTGGTTGATTGGTTCATATAGTGGTTGATTTGGTCATTTGTGTGTGTGACTTTAATCATTGTGTTTACTCCTTTTGGCGTAATCGGGCGGGGCTTGTGCTCTGCCCGATTGCGTTTTTATCCCGCTTTCCCGCATGATGACAAACGCCTCGTCCATACATAACGTGGCGTTTAAGATAATATAAATATCGGTGATGAAAAAGGTATTTTCGGTGGCAATGGTGGGCGTCGGCACGACGATAGGCGCGGGATATGCCAGCGGGCAGGAGATAGCCGCCTTTTTCGGTTGGGCGCCTTCACTATTCGTCCCCATATTTTGCGGCGTGCTGATCTTCGCCTTTTCCTGCGTACTGCTTTTCGTGGGAAAGCGCGTCGGCTCGGACAGCATTTCGGCGGTGAATGCGGCGGTGTTCGGCAGAGCGGGGAGAGTTGTGGACGGGATAATGCTGTTTAACGCGCTCATCGTACTCTCGGCAATGATGGCGGGTATGGACGGCGCAATGACCGATCTCACGGGGATAGGCTTTCCCTTCGGCGTAGCGGCGGGACTTATCGCCCTCATGATACTTCGGCGGGGGAACGGGGGACTGCTCGCCGCAAACCTTGCGGTCGTGCCGCTTATGATAGCGGTTATAACCGTGACGTGCATAAGATCCCCGCTTTCGGTGGGCGCGTTTATGCCCTCGTCCCTCCCGAAGTGCTT
>CANPYH010000105.1 GCA_947588325.1 uncultured Clostridia bacterium | reverse complement strand
CCCACCGAAAGCGGGGATCTTATGCACGTCACGGTTATAACCGTGACGTGCATAAGATCCCCGCTTTCGGTGGGCGCGTTTATGCCCTCGTCCCTCCCGAAGTGCTTTTCTTACGTATCCATGAACCTGCTGCTCTCGGCGGGGGTATTCGTCCGTCAGCGCGGGCTTACGACGGGGCAGATAATCGCTTCGAGCGCACTCGGCGCGGCGTTGATAGCGGGGGTTATGGCGCTGATTTGTTGCGCTCTTCCCGCCGCTCCCTCCGCCGAACTGCCCATGCTCTCCCTTGCAAGGGTTACGCGGGTTAACTACATCGCCTTCGCGCTCTGCCTCGCCGCGTCTATATTCACGACTATGCTCTCCGCCCTCTCCACCTTGCAAAGTCGGTCGGGGAGAGGCGTGGGCGGTATGCTTGCCGCCCTTCTCGTCGCTTCGCTCATCTCGGTATTCGGCTTTCGCGGCGTGGTGGAGCTTTGCTACCCGATTATCGGGGTTATCGGGCTATTGTACCTTCTTCGGTGCGCGTTTTTTCTTTCCCCTCTTCGTGCGGCGGCGGCACAGTCTTTCGGCAAGCGAGGTAAGCGCGTACATGCCCCCGGCGAGGAGGCAGAGCGTAACCGTCGCCGTCATGACGAGGTCGGTTTTGAACACCTGCCCGCCATAGACTATGAGGTAGCCCAGCCCAGCGCTCGACACGAGATACTCGCCCATAACCGTACCGACCCAGGCAAGCCCGACGTTGATTTTGACGACGGACATAAAGGCGGGCAGTGCGGAGGGCAGCACGGCGTAGCGCAATTGCTTGAAACGGCTTGCGCCCATGGAGCGGAGGAGCAGTAACTTATCCGCCGAAGTCGAGCACAGCCCCTCGAGCACGGACATAACGGTGACGACTATGCAAATAAGCACAGCCATAAGCACGATCGCCTTCATGCCCGAACCCACCCAGATTATGATGAGGGGACCGAGCGCAATCTTGGGCAGAGCGTTAAGCACGACGAGGTACGGCTCGGATATGCGCTTTGCGAGCGGGGAGAGCCAGAGCAGTACGGCGATAACGCTGCCGACCAGCATGGATATAGCGAAACCTATAATGCACTCGAGCAGGGTTATCCCCATATGATAGAAAAAAGAGCCGCCGGCGCACAGGCTTATAAAGGTCACGACTATCCGCGAGGGAGAGCTGACGAAGAAGGGATCCATCAGCCCGACGGCGGTCAGCAGTTCCCACAGTCCTATAAACGCGGCGAGTATGCCGAATTGCCAGGACAGGATAATTATCTTCTTTTTCTTGACGCCGAGCAGGTATTTTTCATGCGGCGTCGGGTTTTTCTTTGGTCTTTTCATATTGCGTCCTTTGGGTAAGGTTACACTTTAAGCGCTTCCCATATCTCGTTAGTCATGGCGTTGAACTCCGATTGCGTCCGACGGGTAAGCGGCGAGCCGACGAGGGTTACGTCGAATATCTTCCTGACCGAGGCGGGGCGGGGAGAGAGCACTATCACGCGGTCGGCGAGGGACACGGCTTCGGAAATGTCGTGTGTAACGAGGAGGGTAGTGATCCCCTCTTCGCGGAGTATGGAGCCGACGTTTTCCGCCACATTCAGCCGCGTCTGAAAGTCGAGAGCGGAGAAAGGCTCGTCGAGAAGCAATATCTTCGGACGGAAGGCGAGGGTGCGTATAAGCGCCGCCCTCTGCCTCATGCCGCCCGAAAGCTCCTCGGGGTAGTGCCCCGCAAATGCCGCCAGCCCGTACTTATCCAGCAGCCGCCGCGCATAAGCCCTGTTCTCCGCCGTCGCTTTCTTTTGCACCTTCAGCCCGAGTTCGGCGTTTTCGGCAACGGTCAGCCACTCGAACAGGGTGTCCTTTTGCAGCATATACCCGACGTTACCGCTCGGCGAAGTCACTATCTGCCCGTCGAGCACGACCGAGCCCGCGGTGGGTTTAAGCAGTCCCGCGCAGACGGAGAGAATGGTGGTTTTGCCGCACCCGCTCGGTCCGACGATGGCGAGGAACTCCCCGCGCTCCGCACCGAAGGAGACGCCCCGAAGCGCTTCGGTCTCTCCGCTCGGCGTGTGGTAGGAGAGACAGACGTTATCAAGCGTCAATATCTCGCTCATTTTCTTCCGCTCGCGACTTTTTCCGCTATCGTATTGTCCACTATATCCGCGAACGCGACGTCCTTATCCAGCTCTCCCGCGTTACGCATAATCTCTTCCAGCCGTTCGAGCGCGCTCTCCTTCATGACGGGAGTGTCGCACCAGGCGTCTATTTCCGTATAACTCTCCACTGCAATGGCGAGGCTCTCCGCCGTCATGCCGTCAAAGGAGGGCAGGAGCGCTTTTCCGACGGTGAGGGGATCGTTACCCCGCACGAAGTCGTATCCCTTCATAACGGCGGTGAGGAACTTCTCGGCGACGTCCGAGTGCTTGGTAAGATAGCTGTCCCGCGCGCAAAAGGCGGTGTAGGGCACTTCGCCGCTTTCCTTACCCACGCTGGCGACGATATACCCCTTGCCGAGGTTCTGATACTCGGTTGCGGTTGGCTCGAACAGGGTGGTATAGTCCACCGTATCGTCGCTGTCAAACACGCTTGCCATCATGTTGAAGGCGACGGAGGTATCTATCTTTGTGCCGTTAACCCCGTCATAAAGCCCGTAACCGTTCATTACGTATTGCATAGTCATAGCGGGTACGCCCCCCGTTCTTCCCGCAAGGACGCGCTTACCCTCGAGGTCCGTCCACTTGAATGTGTCGGCTTCGTCCTTTTTGGACACGAGGAAGGAGCCGTCGCGCTTTGTCAGCTGTCCGAACACCTTGATACTGTCCTTCATATTCTCGGTGTAAATCACGCCTTCGGGACCCATTAACCCTATGTCGGCGCTGCCCGAGACGAGAGCCGCCGTGACTGTATCCGTTCCGCCCGCGTTTTCGAGGCGGATATCCAGCCCCTGCTCCTCGAAATAGCCGTTGTTAATGGCGACGTAGAGGGGTGCGTAAAAGACGGAGTGCGTCACTTCGCTGAGGCGAATGGTGTTGCTTTCCCCGCAGCCCGTGGCGACGATGAGAGGCGTTGCCGCGAGAATGGCGGCGAGGAGTGCGACCGTAAATTTTTTCATGTTTTTCCTCCGAAATAGTTTTATACGACATAATATGCGTGCGAGCGAAAAAAGGTTGCAATCTTTTGGCAGTCGTGATATAATCACACTTATGAACACGACTTTCGATCCAAAGCAATTTGAAAAACGGCTGTATAAGAAATGGACGGATAATAAATACTTCTCCGCTCATGTCAATAAGGACAAGAAGCCCTTTACCATAATGATGCCGCCCCCCAACATAACGGGGCAGCTCCATATCGGTCACGCCCTCACTATGACGGTGCAGGACTCTATAATCAGGTATAAGAGAATGCGCGGCTACGAGGCGCTCTGGCTCCCCGGTACCGACCACGCCTCCATTGCGACGGAAGCCAAGATTATCGAAAAACTTGCCGAGGAAAGCACTACAAAAGAAGGACTCGGCAGGGAGGAATTCCTTCGCCGCGCCTTTCAATGGAAGGAGCAATACGGCGGCAGGATAATAGAACAGCTCAAACAGCTCGGCGCTTCCTGCGATTGGGACAGGCTCGCCTTTACCATGGACGACAATCTCTCCCGCGCGGTCAAGGAGACCTTCGTGCGGTACTACGAAAAGGGCTGGATATACCACGGCGCGAGAATAGTCAATCAATGCCCGCACTGTAAGACGGCTATATCCGACGCCGAAGTGGAGTACGAGACCGAAGAGGGGCACCTCTGGCACATAAGATACCCTGCGGCGGACGGCGGCAAGGGAATAATCGTCGCGACCACGCGACCCGAAACGCTGCTCGGCGATATGGCGGTAGCCGTACACCCGACGGACAAGCGTTACGCCTCTCTCGTCGGCAAGGAGCTTATTCTCCCGCTCACCGACAGGACTATACCCGTCATTGCGGACGAGTATGTGGATAAGTCTTTCGGAAGCGGCGCGGTCAAGATTACCCCCGCTCACGATCCCAACGACTTTGAAGTGGGGCTTCGGCATAATCTCGAGGTCATGCGCGTAATGGACGACAGCGGGCACATGAACGAGCTTGCGGGCAAGTATGCGGGTATGGACAGATACGAGGCGCGGCAGAAGATGGTGGAGGATCTCGACGCCCTCGGACTGCTCGTCAAGGTCGAGCCGCATACCCACAACGTCGGGCATTGCCACCGCTGCCACTCCGCGATCGAGCCGATCGTGTCCAAGCAGTGGTTCGTGAAGATGAGCGAGCTTGTCAAACCCGCCATTCGGGTGGTTAAGTCGGGCGAGCTTAAATATATCCCCAAGCGGTTCGAAAAGAACTACCTGCACTGGATGGAGAATATCCGCGATTGGTGCATATCCCGTCAGCTCTGGTGGGGGCACCGCATACCCGTGTATTATTGCGACGCTTGCGGCGGCGAGTTTGTCAGCCGCGAGGATCTGAAAACCTGCCCGAAGTGCGGCGGGGCGGTGCGTCAGGACGAGGATGTGCTGGACACCTGGTTCTCCTCCGCGCTCTGGCCCTTCTCCACGCTGGGCTGGCCTGACAAGAACCCCGACCTCGAATACTTCTATCCGACGGACGTGCTTGTCACCGCATACGATATAATAACATTCTGGGTCTCCCGCATGATACTTTCGGGCATGGAGTTTATGGGCGAGAAGCCCTTCCACACCGTGCTTATTCACGGGCTTGTGCGCGACGAGCAGGGCAGAAAGCTGTCCAAAACGCTCGGCAACGGCATAGACCCTCTGGAGATAATAGATCAGGTGGGTGCGGACGTATTGCGTATATCCCTCGTTTCGGGCGTATCGGCGGGCGGCGATATTAAATACTCATATAAAAAGCAGGAAGGCTACCGCAACTTCATGAATAAGATATGGAATGC
>CANPYH010000104.1 GCA_947588325.1 uncultured Clostridia bacterium | reverse complement strand
AATGAGTCCAGTTCAGTACCGAGAATCACACACAAATTAGTTAATTTTTTGTCCAACTTTTTTGGGGCATAGCAAGTAAGGGAGGCTGGCGCGTAGCGCCTGAGGGGATTGTCTTGGTCTAATCTCGAAAAGTAATTTTTAACGGAAGGCGAGAATATGTTAAATACAATACCTAAAAAAATATATCCCGCTATTTACGCCCTTAAAATTTGTCCCTAATCGTCTTTTTTATTCTTCGATTAAATGCTCGAATACCTGCGCAATTGGGCGCACAGACAAAATTTCGGCCCGTACGAGAAAACTATGATAACAAAATTGTTCGTACGTGTAATTCGCATGTCCCCTTGACTTAACAATAAAACTCAAACAATTCACTCAAAACTCCTCGATAGTTACAACTCATTTATAACGCTGCTCCGCCTGCATACACCCATACGCCTACATACACACGCACATACACACACGTAAAAAGAAAACGGCGGGGGAGATGTCCTCTGCCGTTTCCTGTATTATTGACTATGTGATTAGTCGGTCAATTACTCCTCATCTTTGTCCTTGCCGCCCTTCTTGAACGCCTTGATGGCGACGATCAGGGAGATTATTACGAGGACGAGAATGACGATAGCGATGACGATAACAACGATAGCCGTAACCGAAAGCCCGCCTTCCTTGTTGTTCTCCTCTGCGGCAGCCTTGGCGGCATTGTCGATAGCGGTCTCTGCGTTAGAAACTGCGACGTCGAGACTTGCCTCGTCGGCTGCGGAATCGATAGCGGTAAGGCCGTTAGTCACGGACTTGTCGGTGAGCGAAACGCCCTTGCTCATCGCGTAAAGACGGAGATCGTCTTTAGCCTGGTCTTTCTTGGCTTTAAGCGCGTTGGCTGCGGCTTGGTCCTCGGCTTCCTTGTCGGCAGCGGCTTTGGCCTCGTCTACGGCTTTCTTGCCCGCGTCAAGAGCGGCGTTAGCCTGCTCGGCGGTTTCGGCGCTGTCGATATCGTTAAGCGCTTTGACGACATTCTCATCGGCGAGGGATACGCCGTTGCTTGCCGCATAGAGCATTAGATCGTTCTTCGCGTCGGATTTAGCCTGAGCGAGCGCTGCTGCCTCGTCGGCTGCGGCTTTCTTCGCGTCGATAGCCGTCTGCGCGTCGGCAACCAAGCCCTCTATAGCCTCGACACTGTCGGCTTTTTCAATCTCTCCGAGCGCGGTAACAACCGTGTCGTCGGTGGAAGGAATGCCTTTCTGTGCTGCGTAGAGTATGACGTCGTTCTTAGCCTTGGCTTTAGCCTCGTTAAGTGCGACTACCGCGTCGGCTGCGGCTTTCTTCGCGTCGATAGCGGCTTTAGCCGTCTCGAATGCGGACTGTACGCCCGCAAGGTCGGTAGCGGCCTCGATAGCCTCGATACCATCCGTGACAGTAGCGTCGGTGGGGGAGATACCCTTGCTTGCCGCGTAAATCTTGAGTTCGAGCGCTGCGCTCGACTTTCTTGCTGCGACAGCGTCCTGCTCCTGCGTTTCGGTCATTACGCCGTCCATCTCTGCCTTTGCGGCGGTGATAGCATTGCGGATATCAGCCATGGAGAGGGAAGCTGCGTTATTGTTAAGGTTAGTCTCCGTAGCCGTGTAGATCGCGTTGAGTTGCGCTTCGCCCGCTTCGGAGTATGCGCCCGTAGCGATAAGATCGTCTCTGTACGCCGCGAGTTCGGTAAGCTCGGCTTCAATGTATTTATCCATCGTCGTAATGGTCCATACGCCGTCGATGTTCATTACCGCATAACCGTCGGCAATGTACTTCTCGTCAATTTCAGTATCGGAGCTGCCGGCATAAGCCTTGTCGCCGTCAACAAGATCCGTTGCATATTTAAGCGTGTGGAGTTCGACGTCGTCCACGGTGGCTTTGGTAACTACTTTGCCTTTGTTGACGCATTTTGCAAGGATAACTTTTTCAATGAAACCCTTATCGGCGAAGGTACCGCCGGTTACGTTGAAGCTGCAAGAGTCAAAGTCGAGCTTATTGTCGGAATCCCAGGCGTCTCTGAACTCGGCAGTAATTGTACCCCTGCCCATGCTTAAAGCATATTCACCGTTGTCTGCAAGTTCAATGCTTTGGTCAATAAGTCCACCGTTAATAGATATGGTTCCGAAAAGGTTATTAAGACGGTGTATGGTGCCGCCTAAAACGCTAAGTGTACTACCGCCATTTATAAGATAGTCAATTTCGCCACCTCTGACGGTCGTTTGACCATAGAATCCTTGTTCAAGTTTGTCTATATGGCCTTTATTGACATTGAGCATTCCGCCACTACTATTCTGATTACTTTGGTTATACACATTAATCAAATTGCCACCATTGAGTATAAGTGTATAGTTTACTATTAGCTGTAGCGTTCCCGCATTGTTGCAAATTGTAAGATTGCCTGCTGTGACATTTATAGTTCGAGTAACACCTTTGGTGGAAAAATTGTGTCCAGTAATATCAAGAGTAACATCTATACCCTCACGATTATATTCAATATCTTGCGTAAGATCATTGTTATAGTAGATTATATCTCCGCTTTGAAGCCCTTCATAATTGAGCGCGTCATCAAGTGACTTTGTCCCAGCAACAAACTCGCCATCTCTGTATATCTGAGCGGCGTCAGTTGTGAGTTCATATATATACATATCATCATCAAGTCTAGAAGCAAGAGATACTCCGCCAGCCTCATCAGTATTCACATCTACAGTCATACGCTCTTTAAATGTAAGTTTGAAACTACTTGCTTCTCCTTCTGCAGGTGCTACGTCAACAAGTTTAATATAAACGTTATTTTGAGAATACATGATAGATTTCGCATTAATATTAATCTTGTTGCCTTTAAATACATGAGTAAGAGATGTTAGTTGTTGCTGCCCGCAGAATGGATAATTCGGAACATCTACCGTAATGTTTTCATAAGTAGCTGTCGTTACAGATCCTAAATAACCGCCGATAGCGCCGGTGTAGCTCATACCACCTTCAAGTTCAAGGTCTGATATATTAGCATTTTTGACTGAAAGTGTGCTTGCGCCAACAAAGCCAACAAGTCCAGCTGCATTTCTTCCAGCCGAAAAGACATGAAGATCATTGACATCTACGTTTTCCATTACAACGGGGCTGTCGGTATGGCCGAGTAAACCGCCCATGTATGCCTGACCGCCGTTATATCTGGTACCTTCATATACTGTATCAAGCGTAACGCCGCTGACAGTGACGTTGTCAATTTTAAGCTTGCCTTCGCCTGCAACAGCACCTACGCCAACCCAATCATGAGTTACTTGACCGTCAAGGCTACCGTTATTGCCGTGGAAAATAGAATCTTTAATGGTCAGGTTCGATACGGTAATATTTGCGTTTACGTCTGCAGAGCCTATAAGACCTGCAAGTTTTTGCGTCATCTCGATATTGGAAAGGACGACAGTTTTGCCGTCAACGACAGCACCTTCAACGCTACCTTTGAAAGGGTTGGTTTGCGTACCTGCGGGAACGCAAGTGTAACCCGTAAAGTCGAGATCCTTCACGATCTTAACAGTGATATCTGCAAAGTCTTTTCTGACAGCAACGTCGGTATCATTAGCAAGGTTAGCGACATACAGCCACTCGTCGGGGGAGGTGACTTCGACTTCGTTCGGCGTTTCGTCGGTAGTCTGCGCGGTATACCATGCGGTCGCGTTAGCGCTCGCGCCGACAACTACTTTGTAGGGCCCTTCATCACCTTCGCGTTCGAGTTTAAGTCCGCCCTGGAGATACTTGGTTACGTCTTCAGTGAAGGTACCGCCCGAAATTGTGAGGTCGCTGTTAGTGACAACGATATTGCCGCTGAAGCTACCGTCGCTGATTGCGAGGGAGCCGCCGTTGACCGAGAGGGCATAGGGCGCGTCTGCTCCGTTTATCGAGACGTTGGACAAAACGGGCTCATGCGCAGACACGGTAACGCTGCCTTGCACGGAAAGGTCTTTGAGAGTCGAGTTAGACATAAGGTTAACGCTACCTACAATCTGACCGTTCTTTAACGCATCATCCGCTTGCGACCCCGTAACGGTAACGCCGTCGGTAGTAATATTAAGTCCGCCGTTTACCGTCCAGACTGCACCGTCGGCTAATGTGATAGTAACTTCGTCTTTAACGGTTATCAGCTCGTCTTCCGATACAGTGCCGACAACGGTTATCGCGTTTAAGCCGCCTTCAGCTTTCGCTGCAGTGACCGCTTCGCCGAATGTAGCGCAAGAAGTTTCGCCGACTTTATAGCCGTTTTCTTCCGCGTGCCCGATTTGCACGAGACCTACGGAGAGCGCCACACTGAACGCGACTGCCGCGACGATAGCCAAAAGAACGATCGTCAGTTTTTGCGACAGCCTTTTCGTTTTAGTCTTCATAAAAAGTCCTCCTTTCTTATTATGTAATTGACCGACGGATATAAGTCGCTCGATAGGGAACAGACAAAATTTGTCGGAAAAATACACGTTAGAATACTATAAGTAGATTATATATGAATTAAGGACACTTGTTAAAACACATATGTGTTAAATATCTGCAGTATCTGTAATATCAATGTCCAAAGTGGCATAATTTCACGACTTTTGCCGAAATTTTCTAACTTTTCCACTATTTTAGGGTAGTTTTGGAATAAAAATCTAACTTTTATAGCTGCGTGGCGGAGAGTATCGCTGATACTTTTTTCTTTACGCGCTCTACGTGCTTCGGTGAGACTTGATAAGTTAAAGAGCCGCAGAGAATCGCACTTGGGTAGGCGTGTCGAAAGGAAGGGGGATTTTGTATCGATATATCCATACTTGATAAGTAAATAATTATTACTCGTGCCTTGGGAATATGACAATCCCCTCAGTCTGCCTATCGGGTGACAGCCCCCCCTTTACGGTAGGCGCGGCGCATAGCACCGCTGATACGCGCGAGCCGACGTTCACT
>CANPYH010000103.1 GCA_947588325.1 uncultured Clostridia bacterium | reverse complement strand
CGTAATAAACGCCCTCGTGCTTTGCGGCGCGGTGCCCGTATACGTCAATCCCGAAGTGGACGAGAAGTTGGGTATATCCCTCGGCATGAAGGTGTCGGAGGTGGAGAAAGCTATAATAGATAACCCCGGTGCGGTGGCGGTGTTCGTGAATAACCCGACCTATTACGGCATTTGCTCGGATATACGCAGGATAGTAAAGATCGCGCACGACCACGAGATGTTGGTGCTTGCCGACGAGGCGCACGGAACGCACTTCTACTTCGGAGAAAATCTTCCCGTGTGCGCGATGAAGGCGGGCGCGGACATGGCGGCGGTATCCATGCATAAGTCGGGCGGCAGTCTCACCCAAAGTTCCATACTTCTCACGGGCAAGAACGTCAACTGGGAGTACGTCGCGCAGATAATAAACTTAACCCAGACCACCAGCGCGTCATACCTTCTTATGGCGAGCCTCGACATATCCCGTCGCAACCTCGCCCTTCGCGGCGCAAAGACGTTCGCAAGGGTGGCGGAGATGGCGGAGTACGCGAGGAGTGAGATTAACGAAATCGGCGGATACTATGCGTACGGCAAGGAGATAGTGAACGGCGGGAGCATATACGACTTCGATATAACCAAACTCTCGGTATACACCCGCGACGTCGGGCTGGCGGGGATAGAGGTGTACGACCTGCTCCGAGACGAATACGACATACAAATCGAGTTCGGCGACCTTTCCAATATTCTCGCGTATATCTCGATAGGGGATCGGCCGCAGGACATAGAACGGCTTGTCGGTGCGCTTTCGGACATACGCCGACTTTACTCGGGCAATTCGAGCAATCTGCTCGGTATGGAGTATATCGCGCCGCGCGTGCTCGTCTCCCCTCAAGCCGCTTTCTACGCCGAAAAGAAGAGCGTACAGCTCAAACGCTCGGTGGGGAAGATATGCGGGGAGTTCGTTATGTGTTATCCCCCGGGAATACCCATTCTTGCTCCGGGCGAGATGATAACGCGGGAGATAGTGGACTGCATAGTCTACATGAAAGAAAAGGGCTGTTCCATGCAGGGCACCGAGGACATAGACCTCGATTATATAAACGTGCTTACCGACGAGAGACAGGTCTGGAAATAAAGCGAAGGAGAAAGAAGAGGATGGAATTGTGGTTTTCCGATTACCACACGGATAAGGTTAAGCTGTCCGTTAAGATCAAGCGGCAACTGTACGGCGAGCAGACGGAGTTTCAGCACATGGAAGTGTTCGATTCGCAGGAACTTGGCAGGTTTATGGTCTGCAACGACAGCATAGTATTTTCCGAAAAGGACGAGTTCATATACGACGAAATGATCGTGCATGTCCCCATGGCGGTACACCCCAACGTTAAAAACGTGCTTATCATAGGCGGCGGCGACGGCGGAGTTGCCCGCGAGCTTTCCTATTACAATGAGATCGAGCGTATAGACGTCGTGGAGCCTGACGAAAAGTTTGTGGAGATATGCCGCAAGTTCTTCCCCGACAACGCGCGGGGGCTGGACGATCCACGAGTTAAGATATACTATCTCGACGGACTGCGCTTCCTTCGCTCCAAATCGGCGGAGTACGACCTCATTATAAACGACGCCATCGACCCGCTCGGGCACACGGCGGGGCTTTTCACAAAGGAGTTTTACGGCAGTTGTTACCGCGCCCTCAAAAGCGACGGAATTATGGTCTACCAGCACGGCAGTCCTTTCTATGACGAGGACGAGGAGTCCTGCCGCAGAATGCACCGCAAAGCCAGCCACTCCTTCGAGATAAGCAGGGTATATCAGGCGCATATACCGACCTGCCCGTCGGGATATTGGCTGTTCGGCTTCACCTCCAAGAAGTACCACCCGCTCGCCGATCTCGACGCGGAGAGGTGGAATAACCGCAACATAAAGACCTGGTATTACACAACGCACCTGCATAAGGGCGCGTTCATGCTGCCTAAATACGTCGAGGATATGCTCCTCGAAGAAGAAAACGACAGATAGGGGGAAAACATGGCAAGACTACTCATAATAGGATGCGGCGGCGTAGCGAGCGTCGCAATAGCGAAATGCTGTCAGAATCATGAGACTTTCGGCGAGATCTGCGTTGCAAGCCGCACTCTCTCAAAGTGCGAGGCGGTCAGGGCTAAACTTCAGCCCACCACTCCCACCGTAATAACGACGGCGCAGGTGGACGCGGATAACGTCGAGGAACTCACCGCGCTTATAACCGAGTATAAGCCCGACGCCGTACTCAATCTCGCGCTGCCCTATCAGGACTTAACCATAATGGAAGCCTGCCTCAGGTGCAAAGTGGACTATATCGACACGGCTAACTACGAGCCCGAGGACACCGACGACCCGAAGTGGCGGGAGTATTACGACAGGCGGTGCAAGGAGCAGGGCTTCACGGCATACTTCGACTATTCTTATCAATGGGCGTATCGCAAACGCTTCGAAGAGGCGGGGATAACCGCCCTTCTCGGCAGCGGCTTCGACCCCGGCGTTACGGGCGTGTTCTCGGCATACGCGCTTAAACACTACTTCGACGAGATCGAGACGATAGACATTCTCGACTGTAACGGCGGGGATCACGGCTATCCTTTTGCCACCAACTTCAACCCCGAAATCAACCTGCGCGAGGTCTCGGCAAACGGCTCGTATTGGGAAAACGGGCACTGGGTGGAGACTAAACCCATGGAAATAAAGCGGGTGTACGACTTCCCCGAGGTGGGGGAAAAGGATATGTACCTTCTTCACCACGAGGAGATCGAGTCGCTCGCCAAGAATATAAAGGGAGTAAAGCGGATCCGCTTCTTCATGACCTTCGGGCAGAGCTACCTCACGCACATGAAGTGCCTCGAAAACGTCGGTATGCTCTCCACCACGCCCATAGAGTTCGAGGGCAGGGAGATCGTGCCTATAAAGTTCCTCAAAGCGCTGCTGCCCGACCCCGCGTCGCTCGGACCTCGGACGGTGGGTAAGACCAACATAGGCTGTATCTTCTCGGGAACAAAGGACGGGAAGCGCAAGACTATCTATATATATAATGTCTGCGACCACCAAGAGTGTTATAAAGAAGTCGGCTCGCAGGCGATAGCATACACGACGGGCGTTCCCGCCATGATAGGCGCGGCGCTCGTGGCAAGCAAACGCTGGAAAAAAACAGGCGTTTGGAATATCGAGGAATTCGACCCCGACCCCTTTATGGATATGCTTAATAAGTTCGGCTTGCCCTGGGTTGTGGACGAAAATCCCATGACTGTGGAATAATGGACGAAAAAACGAAAGAGGCGCTCGAAAGCCTTCCCACGCCCTGCTATGTCGTGAGCGAGGGGAAGATAGAGGAGAACTGCCGAATATTGCACTCGCTGGAAAAGCTCGGCTGCCGCGTATTGCTCGCGCAGAAGGCTTTTTCCTGCTTCGCGCTCTACCCTCTCATAGGGAAATACCTCTCGGGCACGACGGCGAGCGGACTTTACGAAGCCCGCCTCGGCAAAGAGGAAATGGGCAAGGAGTGCCACGTATACGCCCCCGCATATAAAGAGGGGGATATGCGCCGGCTTGCGGGGATATGCGACCATATAGTGTTTAACTCCCTTTTGCAATACCGCAAATACAGCCCCGTCATCGCCGAGGCTAACGCGGCGGGCGGGAATGTAAGCATAGGCCTCCGCATTAACCCCGAGTTCTCCACCCAAAAATCGGCCATATACGACCCTTGCGCCCCCGCTTCGAGATTGGGAATTATCGCAAATGCGTTAGATTCCGAGTTTCACGGAGTTTTGCCCTCGGACATCGAGGGGTTGCATTTTCACACCCTTTGCGAGCAGGACGCGCCCGATCTCGTCGCGACCTTCGGGCGGGTAGAGAAGGCGTTCGCGCCCTACTTAAAGCAGATAAAGTGGCTGAACATGGGGGGCGGGCACCACATAACGCGGCGGGGATACAAGCTCGACCTGCTCCGCGCCTTCCTTGCCGAGGTTATGGATAAATACGGCTTCACCGTCTATCTCGAACCGGGCGAAGCCGTCGCTTTGGACGCGGGCTGGCTGGTTTCGGGCGTGGAGGATATCGTGACCAACGGTATGGATATATTGATCCTCGACGCCTCTGCCGAGTGTCACATGCCCGACGTGCTGGAAATGCCCTATCGTCCGCCCGTAGTCGGCGGCTATGAGCCGAGCGTTAAGCCGCACACATACAGGCTTTCGTCCATGACCTGTCTTGCAGGGGACGTTATAGGCGACTACTCCTTCGACTCGCCCGTCAAGGTCGGGGATAAAATCATATTCGGCGACATGGCGATCTACTCCATGGTCAAGAACAACACATTCAACGGTATGCCCTTGCCCGCTATATACCTGCTCAAAAAGGACGGGACAACGGAGCTGATACGGCGTTTCGGTTATGACGACTTTAAGGGGAGGTTGTCCTGAATGGCGACGAGGCGAATGCCCGCGGAGTGGGAAGAACACTCCGGGTGCATAATAATTATGCCCAAACGAGCGGGCAGTTGGCGGCTGGGCGCGGCTCCCGCGGAGAAGGCGTTTGCCGAGGTCATTCGGGCGATATCGAAGAGCGAGCGGGTATACGTTTGCACGGATAACCCCGACCGCGCGGCGCAGCTATTTTGCGGGGATAACGTCACCGTGCTGGGCGGGCCGGATACCGACGACGCCTGGGCGCGGGACATTGCGCCGACATTTGTGATTGACGGCGGCAAGGTTGTCGGGATTAATTGGGAGTTTAACGCCTGGGGCGGCGAGTACAACGGACTATACGTGCATTGGGAAAAGGACAACGCCTTTGCCAAAGCGGTGTGTGCCCGTCTCGGTCTGCCTGTTTGCGACGCGTCGCCCTTCGTGCTCGAGGGGGGCAGCGTGCATTCGGACGGCGAGGGTACGGTTATGGTTACCGAGGCTTGTTTGCTCTCGAAGGGCAGGAACCCCGAGCTAACCAAAGC
>CANPYH010000102.1 GCA_947588325.1 uncultured Clostridia bacterium | reverse complement strand
CTCCAAAGCCCCGCTTATCTCCCCGCACCACCTCATAATAGAGTCGGCGCACCCTTCGCCTATGAGCGCATATAACGGCTTTTTCGGCTCCCGTCCATTTTCGCGGGCAAACGCCTTTCTCACCGAGAACGGCATGTCGCCCATAGATTGGAGCGAAGTCGAGGAGCCTGCTCTGCCGTACTACTACTTCGGCAAAGGCAGCATAAAAAGGGGATAACCGTCGAAAGCCGCATACTACCCGCTTATTCCGACAAATTGCGAAGGTAACGTAATACTATGAACCGTTCGACAAAAAACCGCACCGTGCGCGTCGTCGCACTCCTTTCGGTCGCACTCTTCGCGATTATTTTGGCGTTGCCCTTTTCGGCTTGCGGGGGGAGCGCGGAGGACTTCAAGCCCCGCCTCGTCCGCATAAATACCGACCTCGGCATGGGGAGCGGCGTTATAACGGAGGTGACGGAGGACGGGCTTATCTGCCTGACCAACGCCCATGTCGCCGTCGGCGCGTCTTCCCTCGTAGCGGTGACGGGCGACAGTATCGTCGAAGCCGAACTTCTCGGCTACTCGTCATACCATGACATAGCCGTGCTGCGTATCCCTGCACCCCCTCCCGAGGGAATGAAGGCTCTTCGCGTCGGCAGGGCGGTCTCGGGCAAGACTACCGCGCTCGGCGCTGACTCCGACGGCTCGGTCGGAACGGGCGAGGGCGAGATTATTAACCCCTCCGCGCGGCTCCGAACCGCCACCCTCGAGGATCCCGACTCGGTCAAGTACGTTCCCGCCGTCGCGACTTCGGCGGAGATCGTGCAGGGAATGAGCGGGGGAGCGTTGCTTAACTCCTCGGGCGAGCTTATCGGCATAAACGCATACAGCGGCTCGGACGGATATTACGCCGTGCCCATTGAGATTGCGCTCTCGGTGCAGGCGGCGGCGCTTGCGGGGGAGATTGAGGATAAGCGGGTCAGGCTTATCGGCGATCCCGCTTACGGCGGAGCATACGACGAGTTCGGCAATATCGGGCTTATGGTCTCGCAGACCTCTTTCGCCCCGTTGCCTTACGGATTTATCGGGGTGTTCGAGAGCGGGAAAAGCGAAGGAATAAGAGTTACGCGGGCGGGGAGCGACTGCCCCGTAAGGCCTGACGACCTTGTAACGCGGATAGGGGATTTGCGCGTTTCGGCGGGGGATAAAAACGCCGTGTTTGCCGAGCTATACAAATACTCGGAGAGCGGAAGAGGCAAGCCGCTCACTCTCACGACCGCGGGCGGCGGGGAGAAAGTGGTAGCGGAAATGAGACTTAAAGCGTAAACATCGGCAAAAGACTTGCCAAACGCATAAATTTTATATATAATACGAAATGCAGACGGCGGTGCGACACATCGGTATAAGCCGCCGCCGAAAGGAGGACGTTATGGCGTCGGAAATAATGGAAAAAGTGGTAAGCAAACTCTCGGAATATCTGCAGATTGACAAGAGCATGATAAGTGCGGAAACGGATATTCAGAGGGATCTCGGCGCGGATTCGCTTATGATCGTCGAGCTTCTCTTCGCTCTCGAGTCGGAGTATGATATAACCATACCCGATGAGGTCGTCGAAACGCTCAAAACCGTCGGGGATCTCGTAGCATATCTCGAAACGGTTATAAAATAACGCCGAACGAAGGGAGCCTTGCGTGACGCGCAAGGCTTTTTGTCAGGTATAAAACAAAGCTAAACTCCATTCAGGGAAGAAATTATGTATCAGAAAGTAGACAGCAGTCTCGATTTCGTTGAAAGAGAACATCAGGTAACAAAGTTCTGGAAGGAACGCGGCATTTTCGAAAAGAGTATGACTTCGCGCGAGGGCGGGAAGGAGTTTTCCTTTTACGACGGACCCCCGACAGCCAACGGCAAGCCGCACATAGGTCACGTCCTCACCCGCGTAATGAAGGATATTATCCCCCGTTACAAGACTATGAAGGGCTATCACGTCCTGCGTAAAGCGGGCTGGGACACGCACGGTCTGCCCGTCGAGCTCGAGGTGGAAAAGGTCCTCGGCATGGACGGTAAGGAGCAGATCGAGGAGTACGGGATCGAGCCGTTTATCAACAAGTGCAAGGAGAGCGTGTGGAAATATAAGGGCATGTGGGAGCAAATGTCCGATCAGGTCGGCTATTGGGCGGATATGGACAACCCCTATGTCACTTACGACGACAATTATATCGAGTCGGAGTGGTGGAGCCTTAAATCCATCTTCGACCGCGGACTGATATACAAGGGGTATAAGATCGTGCCGTACTGCCCCCGTTGCGGAACGGCGCTCGCCTCTCACGAAGTAGCGCAGGGCTATAAGGACGTGGAAGAAACCTCCTGCACCGCGCGGTTCAAGGTCAAGGGTGAGAAGGACTTATATATCCTCGCCTGGACGACCACACCCTGGACGCTGCCATCCAACGTCGCTCTTTGCATGAACGCCAATGAGGTGTATGCGGAGATAGAAGTCGGCGGCAAGCGTTATATTATGGCAAAAGCCCTCGTCGGCTCCTATTTCGACGAGTATAAGATATTATCCGAGAAGAAGGGC
Source organism: uncultured Clostridia bacterium (assembly GCA_947588325.1). Lineage (GTDB taxonomy): Bacteria > Bacillota > Clostridia > Christensenellales > Pumilibacteraceae > Protoclostridium. The sequence goes on along the minus strand of CANPYH010000102.1, from coordinate 2,404 downwards.
AAGGAGTACGAGGGGACGGAATATGAGCCGCTCTTCGATTACTATGCGCTTAAAGAGGGAGAAAAGGCATATTTCGTCACCTGCGACGACTACGTCACGCTCACCGACGGCACGGGCGTCGTGCATATCGCCCCCGCATTCGGCGAGGACGACAGCCGCGTCGGCAGGAACTACGGACTGCCCTTCGTGCAGATGGTTGGCACCGACGGCAAGTTCGTCAAGGGGTGCGGAGCGCTTACGGGCGTGTTCTGCAAGGACGCGGACGCCATGGTTATGGACGACCTCGAAAAGAGGGGACTGCTCCAGGCGCGAATTAAGTTTACGCACAGCTATCCTTTCTGCTGGCGTTGCGACACGCCGCTCCTTTACTACGCGCGTTCGAGCTGGTTTATCAAGATGACCGCCCTTCGCGACGAGCTTATAGCCAATAACAAGACGGTCAATTGGATACCGAGCGGTATAGGCACGGGCAGAATGGGTAACTTCCTCGAGAACGTCATCGATTGGGGACTGTCGCGAGAGAGGTATTGGGGAACGCCACTCCCGATCTGGGTTTGCGATAAGTGCGGCAAGACCGAGGCTATCGGCTCGCGCAAGGAGCTTCGCGAAAAGGGCGGGCTTGACAAGGATATCGAGCTTCACAAGCCGTATGTGGACGGCGTGACCTGGAAGTGCTCATGCGGCGGGACTATGCGCCGTACCCCCGAAGTCATAGACTGTTGGTACGACTCGGGTTCCATGCCATTCGCGCAATATCACTATCCCTTCGAGAACAAAGACGTTTTCGAAAAGACTTTCCCCGCGAACTTCATATCCGAAGCGGTGGATCAGACGCGCGGTTGGTTCTATACCCTCGAAGCGGTCTCCACGCTCATGTTCGGCAGAGCACCCTTCAAAAACTGCATAGTGCTCGGTCACGTGCTGGATAAGAACGGCTTGAAACAGTCCAAGCACCTCGGTAACGTCGTGGATCCCTTCGAAATTCTCGGCTCGCAGGGTGCGGACGCCGTGCGCTGGTATTTCTATACAATATCCAACCCCTGGATTCCCTCGAGGTTCTATGCCGAGGCTGTCAGCGAAGTACAGCGTAAGTTCCTCGGCACGCTCTGGAATACTTACGGTTTCTATGTGCTTTATGCGGATATAGATAAATTCGACCCGACGAAGTATAAACTTTCCGATTGCAAACTTTCGCTTATGGATAAGTGGATACTGTCCGGGCTTAACTCCCTCGTGGACTACGTGGACAAGGGGCTGGACCAGTATAAGATTACCGAAACCGCCCGCGCTATTCAGGACTTCACCGATGGGCTTTCCAATTGGTATGTCCGCCGCTGCCGCGAGAGGTATTGGGGCGGCGGCATGACCGAGGACAAGATTGCGGCGTATATGACGCTGTATACCGTCCTCGAAACGCTCGCTCGGCTCTGCGCTCCCTATATTCCCTTTATGAGCGAGAGCATATATCAGAACATAGTTCGCACCGTGGACAACAAGGCTCCCGAGTCCGTCCACCTCTGCAACTTCCCCAAAGCGGACAAGAAGAGAATAGACAAGGACCTCGAAAGGGGAATAGCACTGGTCATGAGCGCGGCAAACCTCGGCAGGAGCTGCCGTAACGCCGCCAACATCAAGAACCGCCAGCCTCTTTCCCGCCTCATAATCTGCGGAGACGCGGCGGGCGAGCTTTCGGGCGGACTTGCCGAAATACTCGAGGGCGAGCTTAACGTCAAGACCATCGACTTTGCCGAGGATACAAAGCAGTTCGTGGCATATGAGGTTAAGCCGCAACTCAAAACACTGGGACCGAAGTACGGCAAACTTATCGGCGGGATAAGACAGCACCTTGCCGAGCATTCCAACGAGGCGGCGGAGGCTGTGGAAAACGGCGGGACATACTCCTTCGAAGTGGGCGGTACGACCGTCGAACTCGTAAAAGAGGATCTGCTTATCACGACCGTTGGCACGGACAGATATGTCTCGCAATCGGATAAAGGGCTGACCGCCGTGCTCGATTGCGACATAACCCCCGAGCTTAAAGCCGAAGGGTATATGCGCGAACTCGTATCCAAAATACAGACCATGCGCAAGGATAACGGTTTCGAAGTAACCGACCATATCACGGTCAGTATCAAGGGCAGCGCGGTTATAGACGAAGTGGTTAAGACTTACGCGCAGTCCATAATGTCGGATACTCTCTGCGACGGCTTTGCGGAAGGCGGCGAGTTCGCCAAAGAGTGGGACGTGAACGGCGAAAAAGTCACGATCGCCATCTCCAAAGCGTAAGACATGCAGGCTTCGGGCTGGAAAGACTACGAAATAATCGCGACTGGCGGCGGCGAAAAGCTCGAGAGGTGGGGGAACGTAATTCTCCTTCGCCCCGATCCGCAGGCCATATGGGATC
>CANPYH010000101.1 GCA_947588325.1 uncultured Clostridia bacterium | reverse complement strand
CGCACCGCTCGCAGCAGCCGTCAACGACCTGTTCGTTGGCAATGACGGTGTTGCATGACGGACACCAATTGACGGGAGCCAGCTTCTCTTCGGCAAGCCCGTGCTTGTACAGCTGCAAAAAGAGCCATTGCGTCCACTTGTAATAGTCGGGTTCGCAGGTCTTGATCTCATAGTCCCAATCGAAGGACGCGCCCATATTGCGGAGCTGGCGTTCCATAGTCGCTATGTTCTTCGCCGTGGAATCCTTGGGGTGTATGCCCGTCTTGATCGCGTAGTTCTCGGCGGGCAGACCGAACGCGTCGAAGCCCATGGGCTGGAACACTTCGTAACCCTGCATGCGGAGCAGGCGCGCATATACGTCGGTAAGCCCGAAGTTGTACCAATGCCCGAGGTGCAGATTAGCCCCCGAGGGATAGGAAAACATCTCGAGCACGTACTTCTTCTTGTCCGCACGCGACTTGTCGAAGGAGTCGATCTTCTCGGCCTCCCACTTTTTACGCCACTTACTCTCTGTCTTTATGTAGTCCATAGTGCCTTCCTTCGCGGTTAAAGCCCGAGTGCGTCAATAAGCTGCACTTTGGTCATATACCCTTCCGCCCGAGCCACTTCCACGCCATCCTTCATAAGAATGAAGGTCGGGACGTATTGCACTTCCAGATACATGGCAATGTCGGCGTCGTCGTCTATATTCGCCTTGCACACCTTGATGTTGGGGAAGTCCTTCTCCAGCTCGTCCATTACGGGCGCCATCATACGGCAGGGCGCGCACCAGGGCGCCCACACGTCGATGAGGCAAACACCGCTCTTGATAATCTCTCTGTAATTTGCCATATCTATATAAATCATAGTGATAGTATACCACTTCCGCCCGTTTTTTGTATATTATTTTTACCGACTTTATCGAAAAACTTTGCCGAAAGAATATATTTTCTCCCCGTGCGCGGCGGGGTTTAAGCAAAAAGCGAACCGAAATAGTCCGCCCTGCTTTGCCGCGTTATCTTTTCGCCGCGCTCACGGGATTTGCATGGGAACCCGAAAACGGGAAATCACTTGGTGTACTCGGGGCACTTGCCGCTGAAACATGCGGCGCAATACCCGAATTTTTTATCAAGCCCGGTGCCCTCGACAAGTTGTTCCACGGGCAGGAAGGCTATGGAGTTACAGCCGAGCGCCGCGCACATTTCCTCTTCCGTCTTGTAATTAAGCGCGAAGAGGTACTTGTTCGGCGGCATTTGTATACCGAAGGGGCAGGCGTTTATGAGCTTGGGCGAGGCAATGCGGACATGCACCTCGGAGGCGCCCGCGTCGCGCAGCATGCCGATCAGCTTGGTGGACGTCCTGCCGCGAACGAGGGAGTCGTCGACAATGACGACGCGCTTCCCGCTCACTATGGGTTTGAGTACGTTGTATTTGAGGTTAATTGCGATCTGCCGCCCGCCCTCGTCGAGGGTGAAGAGGTTGCGGGAGGAGAACTTATTCTTGATTATCCCCGCTCTCATGGGTATGCCGCTCGCCCGCGAATAGCCCTGCGCAAAGGACGTGCCGCCGTCTGGGATGCCGCAAACGAGGTCGGCGTCCACGGGCGCGTACTCCGCAAGTAGTTCCCCCGCCTTCTCGCGAACGGTGTATACCGCGTTGCCGTCCAAAATGGAGTCGGGACGGGCAAAGAATACATATTCGTATATGCACAGGCTGGTATCGTGACCGCAGAAGTCGGTGAAGGACTTAATCCCCGTCGCGTCCACTCTCACAAGCTCTCCCGGCATAATGTCGCGGATATACTCGGCGCCGAGCGCGTCGAGGGCGCAGGTCTCGCTGGCAAAGATAATCGCCTCGCCTAACCTACCCATGCAAAGGGGTCGGAACCCGTGCGGGTCACGGCAGGCAATCAGCTTCTTGGGCGACATAAGCACCATGGAATATGCGCCGTCTATCTGCCGCATGACCTCGAGCATGGAAGTCTCGGCGGAGGGGCAATGCGTCCTCGCCCGAGCAAGAAGGTGCATGACGACCTCGGTATCGCGAGTGGACTGGAAGATGGCGCGATCGTTCTCCAAAGCGGTGCGAAGCTCGCGGGCATTGGTTATTCTGCCGTTCTTGGCAAGGCTGACCGCGCCCTTGCAATACCGCGTCGTAATGGGCTGGATATTCTCGCGAATGTCGATACCGAAGTTATACCGAACGTGCCCGATACCGATATTCCCCTTGAGCGTCGCCGCTCTGTCCCCGCCGAACACGTCGTTGACAAGCCCGTTGTCCTTGACCGTCGTGAGCTTGTAGTTGTCGTTAGTGACTATGCCGCAGCTTATGTGCCCGCGGTGCTGGAGGGAAAACAGCCCGTAGCAAATGTCTCTGCCGACGTCGCCGCCCGACCTGTCGTATATCCCTATTATTCCGCATTCGTCTTTGACCGTATCGGGAATATCCATATCTTCCTCCGTTTTTCGGTTATATTTTCCGTTAAGTTAGTCGCCTTCGTTCGCCGTCCGCGCGTTTAAGCCGCTTATTCCGCGTAAGGCATGGAGCCGCGCGGGCTATGACAGGTAAAGAATAAGAGGAAGCGCCGAGAGCGGTTGCTTCCCCTTATGCGCGCTACGCATTATTTGTATTCCACCGAGATGAGACGGCGGTCTCCGCTCGGCAATTGCTGGTATTTTTCGTAACGGTCGGAATATTCGTATACGAGGACATTGGGATCCACGCGCATACGGAATATCTTCGGCGTTTCATAGCTGCTCGCCTTGCTCCTCTCATAGTCGGATACCGTCTGCGATGTCGGCGATTGCGCGTTACGGGGTTGGACGTAAGGCGTGAAGGTCGGCTGCGTATCGGGCTGGGACTGCGAGGGCGAGGACGAGAAAGAGGTGTATATAGCCTCGTGCGCCTCGGGCTGTGCGGGGCGGGCATAGTCGCCGTATCCGCTCTGACTGCTGTACGCCGTACGGTCGGGCTCGGGCATGGGAGCGGGAGCGGGCGCGGCATAACCGCCGTACATACTGCTCGGGGTTGCGGACATATTACCCGCATATTTAGCCTGCTCTGCCGCGACGTAACCCGACATATCCGTGCGGTCGGTATCTTCGCGGAGATAGTCCGTCTTTTTCACGGGGGTAAACGCCACTTCGGCGGTGGTCGCCGCTTTTACGGATTTCGCCGTCTCTTCCTCCTTTTTTCGGGGTTTGACGAAGTACACCAAAAGGAGCGAGCCGAGAAAAGAGAGAGCGAGACCGATAAAGTAGAACGGCCAGGAGCCGCCTATCGTTCCCGACAATGCGGCGATCATAAGGAATATCAACGAATAGACTATGGGCAGCCACATGTGCATGCCGAAGAGTATCGTCGAAACCGCTTTGAAAAACTTTTTCATAGTTCACCTTCCTTCCGCATAGGTCGTACCGCCGCGAAAAAAGTTCTTTTGCTTCTTATTTTTTTTGGGGGAGGGTTGTAATGTGCGACAATATGTTACTACTCGGGTGTTTGGATTTACAATCCCCTCAGTCATATATTGCGCGGCGCCGGAGCTCCGTGACGAGAAATAGGATTTTTATTGATAGAGCAAGAGCTTTACAAGTTAATTATTACTTCTCGGGTATTTTACAAGACAATCCCCTCAGGCGCTGCGCGCCAGCCCCCCCCTTACTAAGGGCGGCCACATTCGCGCCTGACTTTTCGAGTAAAATTTTACTATATTTGTAGCATTACAAGTGTGTTTGGTTCTTGACGACAACTCGGGTAGCAGGTGGGCCGCCCTTAGTAAGGGGGGCTGGCGCAACTTGTTGCGCCTGAGGGGATTGTTACTTCACTTTATCCTCTTGCACAAGTCCATACCGAGCCGACCCGAGAGCGGCGGAGAGGTGCGGTCAGACGGGTGGGAGACGGAACTTCGCGAGGGAGTTTACATTTTATAAATCTTCTTGCACAAGTCCGAAACGAACCGACCCGTGGAAGGCACAGAGTGCCACTCAGACGTGCGAGAGAGGTTATTTCGACACAGGAGTTTACTATAAACCGTAAATGACTGTGTCGAAATGTTCTCGGTTCGCGCGTATCAGCGGTGCTATGTGACTTCCTAACCGTTATATTTTGTCTTTGCCAAGGAACCCCCTCAACACTTCCGGCACCACGATGGAGCCGTCCGCCTGTTGATATTGTTCCACGATGGCGGGGAGTACACGGCTGGTCGCAAGTCCGCTGCCGTTGAGGGTATGGACGAACTCGTTTTTGCCCGACGCCGTTTTGTAACGCGTGCCGTTGCGGCGTGCCTGGTAGTCGTTGGCGTTTGATACGCTGGATACTTCTTTATATATCCCCATGGACGGAATCCATACCTCTATGTCGTAAGTCCGTGCCATGGAAGCGGAGCAGTCGCCCGCCGCGAGCTTGGAAAGGCGGAAGTGCAAGCCGAGTTTCTCCACGAGGGAGCAAGCTTTACCCACGAGTTCCTCGAAAGCCGCTTTGGACTTGTCGTGGGTGGTAATTTGCACCATCTCCACTTTATTGAATTGGTGACCGCGTATCATGCCGCGCTCTTCGCTGCGGTAGCTACCCGCCTCTTTACGGAAGCAAGGGGTGTATGCGAACAGCTTTTTGGGGAGTTCGCTCTCCTTCAAAATCTCGCCCGAGTACAGGTTAACGAGAGCGGTCTCCGCCGTCGGGAGCATAAACTTCTGCTTCTTCTTGCTCTCGGCGTCGGCGTCCTCTACCCAATACACTTCGTCGAGGAATTTAGGGAACTGACCGGAGCCGTAGCCGCAATTATATCCGAGGGCAAGCGGGGGGAGTATAAACTCGTAACCGTCGGCAAGATGTTCGGAGATAAAGAAGTTAAGGAGCGCCCACTCCAGCTCCGCACCCGCACCGCGGTATATCCAATGTCCCGAACCCGAGAGTTTGGTCCCGCGCTCATAGTCGATTAAGCCGTGGTTGCGGCAGAGGGTAACGTGGTCGAGGGGCGTGAAGTCGAATTCG
>CANPYH010000100.1 GCA_947588325.1 uncultured Clostridia bacterium | reverse complement strand
ATAGCATGAAGAACGCACTCGACGTACTCCGCGAACGCGGATTTGTGGCGCAGACGGTGTATGAGGACGACTTATACAAAACTCTCGGCGAGGGCCCCGTCCCTTTCTATGTAGGTTTCGACCCGACGGCGGACAGCCTCCACATCGGGCATTATATCCCCATCATGGCTATGGCGCACATGCAGCGGGCGGGGCATAAGCCCATCGCCCTCGTCGGCGGCGGTACGGGCATGATAGGCGACCCTTCGGGCAGAACGGAACTTCGCAGCATGCTCACAAAAGAGCAGATCTCGCACAACGTGGACTGCATTAAGTCGCAGCTCTCCCGTTTTCTGTCCTTCGAGGGGGAGAATGGCGCAATCATAGTCAATAACGCCGACTGGCTGTTGGACCTTAATTATGTGGACTTCCTCCGCGACGTGGGAGTGTACTTCTCCGTCAATAAGATGCTGACGGCGGAGTGCTTCAAAATGCGCATGGAGAAGGGGCTTTCCTTCCTCGAGTTTAACTACATGCTCATGCAGGCATACGACTTCCTGATGCTGTATAAGAAATACGGCTGCAAAGTGGAGATGGGCGGCAACGACCAGTGGAGTAACATACTCGCGGGCGCCGACCTCATTCGCCGCAAAGAGCGCGTTGACGCTTTCGCCGTGACCTGTCCGCTCCTCCTCAACTCCGAGGGTAAAAAGATGGGTAAGACGGCAAAGGGCGCGCTGTGGCTTTCGGCGGAACGCACCACGCCTTACGAGTTCTATCAATACTTCCGCAACGTCGAGGACGTCAAGGTCGCCGAGTGTCTGCGGCTCCTGACCTTCGTGGATCTTGCCGAGATAGAGGAACTGACGAGGTACAACGACGAGCGCATGAACGCCGCCAAAGAACGGCTGGCATACGAAGTGACCAAACTCGTACACGGCGAGGAAGAGGCGGAAAAAGCCCGCGCACAAGCCCGCGCGGCATTCGGCGGCAATGCGGCGGATATGCAGACCATATCCCTCGACTTAACATCGGGCGCGGCGGTGACGGACGTGCTTGTAGGCAGCGGCGCGGCGGCAAGCAAGAGCGAGGCGCGGCGGCTTATCGAGGGCGGCGGCGTGAAGATAGACGACGCGAAGGTGACTTCGGTGACCGATACCGTCGCGACCTATACGGACAAGTCGGAATTCGTCCTGCACAAGGGCAAGAAGTTCCACGTCCGCATAACCCTTAAATGACTTATTTTGCGACGGTAACAGAGGCGACGGCGGAGATAACGGTACTCCGCTCGGTGTTCAAAGCCTTCGCTTACCGAGTGGGCAGCGAGGAAGAGGCGGCAGAGCGTATTGCCGCGCTACGCAAGAAGTACTACGACGCGACCCACGTTTGCTACGCTTACGTCACCGACGCGTCGGGGAATACCTTCAAGTATTCGGACGACGGCGAACCGTCGGGCACGGCGGGCGCACCCATACTGTCGGTAATTACGGGCGCGGGACTGAAAGAGACGCTTATCGCGGTAGTAAGGTACTTCGGCGGCACCAAACTCGGCGTAGGCGGGCTGGTCAAGGCGTATACCGACGCCGCCAACGCGGTACTCGGCGTGGCGAAGAGGATAACCCTTGCGCTGTGCGACGTGTACGAGGCGGAGACGGACTATAACACCTTCGGCAGGCTGTCCACCGCGGCGAGGGGGAAGGGTATAATCTCCTCGGTGGAGTACGGCGAGAAAGTGCGGTTCACCCTCGCTTCTCCCGAGGGGAGCGGACTGGTCGGGGAGCTGACCGACGTTGCCAACGGAAAAATAGAATTTATCCCGAGAGGTAAAAAATATGAAATTTATCAAGTGTAAAGAGTTGAAAGACAAAAAGACCGATCTTGCGTTCGGTAAGAACTTCACGGACTATATGTTCCGTCTCGACTACCACGACGGCGCGTGGGACTATGAAAACGCTTGCATAAAGCCTTACGAGCCTTTCGTGCTGGATCCTTCTACGTCGGTGTTCCACTACGGACAGGCTGTGTTCGAGGGACTTAAAGCGTACAAAAACGACAAGGGAGAGGTCAGAGTGTTCCGTCCCATGGATAACATGAACAGAATGATCGATTCCTGCGAGCGCGTTTGCATACCGCCCTTCGACCCCAAATTCGTTCACGACGCGTTGATAGAGCTGGTTAAGACGGAGAAGGATTGGATTCCCACTGCTCCGGGCACTTCGCTCTATATCCGCCCCTTCGCAATGGCGGTGGATAAGGCGCTCGGCGTGCATGCCGCCAAGAACTACATACTCGCCATCATTCTTTCGCCCGTCGGTGCGTACTACACGCCCGGACTTGCCCCCGTCAGCCTCTGCGTCGAAGAGCATTATAAGCGCGCTTGCATAGGCGGCACGGGTCACCACAAAGTCGCGGGCAACTACGCCGCTTCCATACTCGCCGCCGATCTCGCCGAAAAGAAGGGTTACGATCAGGTGCTGTGGCTGGACGCGCAAGAGAATAAGTATATGGAAGAAGTCGGTTCGATGAACATATTCTTCGTCATCAACGGTACGGTAATAACCCCCATGCTCGCAGGCTCCATACTTCCGGGCATAACGAGAAAGAGCACTATCGAACTGCTCAAAGCCAGAGGATATAAGGTGGAGGAGCGCAGAGTTTCCGTCGCCGAGGTCGTTGCGGCTGCCGAGAACGGCACGCTTGACGAGATATTCGGCACGGGTACGGCGGCTGTCGTATCTCCCGTCGGCTCGTTCGGCTATCTCGGCAAGGACTACACGGTGGGCGACGGCGGAATGGGCAAGATAACCAAGTATGTCTATGACGAGCTTACAGGCATACAGACGGGCGTCAAGCCCGACGAATTCGGCTGGGTCGAGAGAGTAATATAATAACCGATTACCGACGATACAGGTCGGGTTAAATAACGAAAATACACAAAATACGTTGCCGCGAGTGCGGACGCGAGGTACAACATGGACATAAAAGAAGAAGCGATAATCAAACACGAAGAGTGGAAGGGCAAGATCGAAATAATATCCAAAGCCGAACTCGGCGACAGACACGATCTCTCCGTGGCATATACCCCCGGTGTAGCCGCTCCTTGTATGAAAATTCACGACGTTCCCGAATACGCGTATGAGTGTACGGCGATAGGCAATATGGTCGCGGTAGTAAGCGACGGCAGCGCGGTGCTCGGACTTGGCAATATAGGCGGGCTTGCGGGTCTGCCCGTAATGGAAGGTAAGTGCGTGCTGTTCAAGCGGTTCGGCGGGGTTAACGCCTTTCCCATCGTGCTTTCCACTCAGGACACCGACGAGATCGTTCGGACGGTCAAGGCGATTGCCCCCTCGTTCGGCGGCATAAACCTCGAAGATATATCCGCCCCCCGTTGCTTCGAAGTGGAGAAGCGGCTCAAAGAGGAGCTGGATATCCCCGTATTCCATGACGACCAGCACGGCACGGCTATTTGCGTGCTTGCCGCGCTTATCAACGCCGCCAAAGTGACGGGTAAGAAGATATCCGACATGACGGTCTGCCTCAACGGACCGGGTGCGGCGGGTAACGCTATAATTAAGCTCCTCGTCGGCTACGGAGTTAAGGACGTCATTGCCGTTGACAGGACGGGCATAATATACAAGGGCAGAGAGAAGTTGGACGCGGCAAAGACCGAACTCGCCGAAATCACCAACAAAGAGGGTCGGCGCGGCGGACTGAAAGAGGCGATTGCCTCCACCGACGTGTTTGTCGGCGTGTCTGCGCCCGGTTGCGTGACGGCGGATATGATTAAGTCCATGAACCGCGACGCTATCGTTATGGCTATGGCGAACCCCACTCCCGAAATCATGCCCGACGAGGCGATTAAGGCGGGAGCGAAGGTCGTTTGCACGGGCAGGAGCGATTTTGCCAATCAGGTGAATAACGTCCTCGCTTTCCCCGGCGTGTTCAAAGGCGCTCTGTCCTGCCGCGCGAGAGCGATAAACGAGAATATGAAACTCGCCGCCGCGCATGCAATTGCTTCGCTGATTGGCGACGACGAACTTAAACCCGACTACGTAATTCCCTCCGCGTTTGACGAGAGGGTGGCGGAGACGGTCGCAAAGGCGGTCAGAGAGCAGGCGATAAAGGACGGCTTAAACCGCATTTAACAGCTTGAAAAGCGCCCCTATAATCTCGGGCGGCGCAAAAGGAGTAATAACGCCGAGACCCGTGGGTACATGCCCGCGGGTTTTGTTGTTGCCGAGCGCGCCGATAATGCCCTTCATCTCGGGCGGGAGCGCGTTTGTAAGCGCCTCTTCGGGCGAACCGCTCGCGAGCATGGAGAACAGTTTGGCTTTGTCGCCCGTCTTTCCCTTGCCAAGCAGCAGGGGGAGTATTGCGCGGATATCCATAATAACCTCCCGTTCGTGAATGTCACGATAATGTATATGCTTGCATAATATAAGGTGTATGCAAAAAAGCCTCAAAAATTTCAAATCCCGCGGCGGTCGGGACGGCGATAACGGCGGTAACGGCGGCAATAACGGCAATAGCGACGGCGTCCGCGAACTGCTCGGCAAATACGGCAACATGAGCGAGGACGCGCTCTTTGCCGCGCTTATGCAGCAGGTAGCCTCGGAAAAGTCGGAGGGCACTTTCGATATCAACAAGCTCTCCGCCTCTCTCGGCAGTATGCGCCCATACCTGACCAAGGCGCAAAACGAGAAACTCGACCACCTGATGGGACTGATAGGCTCTTGACCGAAGAGTGCATTGTCTATCTCGACGATCTGTCGGCGGGAGTGTGCGAATTAACCCAAAGGGCGCGGGTTACGCACGTCTATCCCTTCATATCCTGCGCGGCGGCGGAGGGGGATATTGCGCACATCAAAGGCGGGCACATACTCTCCGTCGCTCGGGCGGCGAAAGTCTCTGCCTCTCTGGATAAGGTGCGCGAGGCGATTGACTATGAAATGGAGTTCGAGCCCTTCTCGAAGGGCGGGGCGACGGTGGCTGTAAT
>CANPYH010000099.1 GCA_947588325.1 uncultured Clostridia bacterium | reverse complement strand
GTTATTGCTCGGTCACTTACGTTTTTAGTAAGCTCCCTCGCATAACAACCTCTCTCGCACGTCTGAGCGGCACTCTTCGCCGCTCTCAAATCGGTTCGTTTCGGGCTTGTGCAAGAAGATAATTCAGATATGAGGCACGCTGTGGCTACATGGTGTGCCTTTGTATCAAGAATTTACGTATAAAGGTCTCGGTAATTCGGGGGTAAATGTTACTTAACTTGTGAAAAACATAACAATCCCCTCAGGCGTCCCTTTGGGACGCCAGCCCCCCTTACTAGGGCGGCCCACAATTCGTGTCCGACTTCTCGTGCTCTTCAATCATTAAGGGCGACACACGTTCGTCCCCCGCTGTTCGGGGGGGGGGATGGGGCTTAACCTGTATCATTACAAGTTAGTTATTCAATTCCACACAAGCATCATAACAAAATAAAAAGAAAAAGTTTTTTCGGTTTTTAGTGGAAGGGGGAGCGGGGGAACCCCCCTTTGTACACAAAGGGGGGTTCCCCCGCAAACACTTGCATAAAAAATAAAAGGAGGAAAGATGAAAAAGATTATTTTATTGATTTTAATATCGGCGGTTATGGCGGGCGCGGTTATCGGGTTAACGGCGTGCGGACACGAGCACACTTTCGAGGAAGGCTGGTCGAGGAATGCGGCGGAGCACTGGCACAAAGCGACCTGCGAGCACAGCGAAGAGACGAGCGGAAGAGCAGCGCATAACATGGTAGACGGGGCGTGTGAGACCTGCGGGTACTCGCCCAATGTCACGGAAGCGTTCGAGACCGAGGGGATAAAACTCGGCGTATCGGGCTTCGAGTGGGGTCCGAGCTACGATCGCGTCGTTATCGACTTCGGCGATATAGCGGGCGGGTATGATAAAACAACCTTCGAGGTCGCGCTTGACAGCACAAACTCGGCGAGCGGGAACGGATCGCCGCGGGAGATAATAGACGCATTCCCCAGCGACGCGATTGGCAATAAGGCGGACAATCCCTCACGGTATGTCACCGTGCAGTTCAAAGCCCGTAACGGCGAACTTGGCGTGTTTAATTACTATAATAGCCGTAACTATTGGTCGACCAATATCCCCGGGGTAATACTCAAACTCTCGGAGGGCAAGAGCGTCCGCGTCGGCATGACCGAGTATACGGGGAACACCCCTGTGCGCCAAAAAATCACCGAGACGGATAGGGTAGTCTCGCAAACGGCGAGCTGGCATAAAGACACCGTGCATTATACGGGCGAAGGCAAGGACATAACATTGCAACGCGCAAGCTGGACGCCCAAGGGCGCGGACAAAGACAGCGGCAAGAACCCCCTCGTTATCTGGCTTCACGGCGCGGGCGAGGGCGGCACGGACATAGACATAACCCTCCTTGGCAACGAAGTAACCGGTCTCACGACGGAGAACCCTATCAACGTGCAACACCACTTCACAAAGGACGGGCTTGCGGGAGCGTATGTGCTCGCCGTGCAGACCCCGACCATGTGGATGGATAGGGGCGACGGTCAGTATAACGGCACGGGCACGGGAAAGCAGGAATCTTGCTATACCGCGGCGCTGTGGCAGGCTATAACGACGTACGTCGACGGCAACCCCGACGTCGATACTAACAGAATATATCTCGGCGGGTGTTCCAACGGCGGTTACATGACCATGAATATGGCGTTCGAGCACGGCGACTATTTCGCGGCGTTCTACCCCATTTGCGAGGCGTATGACAACTCCCGCATAAGCGACGATATGATCGAAGGTATCAAGGACTATAACATATGGTTCCTGCAATCCGCCGACGATACCACGGTAGACCCGAAAGCGACGACTATTCCCACCTTCTACCGTCTGCTCGAAGCGGGCGCGGAGAACGTGCATTTCACGCTTACGGCGAACGTTCGCGGCGCCGACGATCCGACCGCATACTATATGGGACACTTCTCCTGGGTGTATGCGTTTAACGACAGCGTCAAAACGGAGTTCGATAATTCCGCGGTAACTTCACAGTCGTACATCAGCGCGGCGAATTGCAACGTCGAGGCGGATATGTGGGATTGGATAGCGGAGCAAACGCTTTAAGAGGCTGAAAAAAAACATAATAAAAGAAGCGCCGCGGAGCCGATAGAGCGGGAGCCGCGGCATTTCCTTTGCGGCAGGCGGAGTTAAGCAGAGGGGGAGCGGGGGATAAGCGCGTTAAAAAACCATTTTCCGCGCAAAAAATCACTTGACTTATAGTTGATGTTTCAAGTATAATGTATCGGTAGTATTACGCCTGTACGGCAATAAAGAATAAAGGAAGATAGGCACAATGAAAAGAACTTACCAGCCCAAGAAGAGGGCGCAGAGAAAGGTGCACGGTTTCCGTGCGAGAATGAAGACGACGGCAGGTCGCAGAGTATTGAAGCGCCGTCGCGACAAGGGCAGAAAGTATCTCACGCCCAAGCCGCTCGGAAAGTGAGCGAATGCTTAAAAAGCGTTACAGGCTCAGAAAACGGGGTAGTTTCGCTTACGTCAGAACGCACGGCACAAAGTACAACGACCGCTATCTGACCCTCGGCGTAGTCCGCGGCAATTGCAAGCTCGTCGGCTTCGTCGTTTCCAACAAGATAGGCAAGGCGGTTAAGCGCAACCTCGTTAAGCGTCGCATGCGCGGCGCCGTCCGCGAACTGTGGACGTCTATCGGCAGCGGGCAGTACATCTTTTCCGCTCGGACCGGTATCACGGAATTGGGATACGCCGAGATAAAGGAGAGGATATCCGCGCTGATTGCGAAAGCCTGCGGCGTAAAGGGCGCCGCGGCGGAGAACCGAACATGATACTTCGGAACAAAAAAAAGGTAACGTTTAAGAGCGTTATCGTCGGGATATTCACGTTTAAGTGGTTTTTTCAGGGGCTTATCAAGCTGTATAAGCTCACCCTGTCCAAACTCATAGGCAAGTCGTGCATATACTACCCGACCTGTTCGAGCTACATGTTTCAGGCGATAGAAGATTGGGGGACTATCCGAGGCATAGGCATGGGACTTGCCCGCATAGGCAGGTGCAATCCCTTCGCACACGGCGGCTTCGATCCCGTCCCTTATAACCCGAAAGGAGATATGAAATGGCTCTTTTGAGCAGTATGACATCCCTTATAGCAGAAACCACGGTCAACACATACATGACTTTCCCGTGGGCTATGCTCCTCAACGGCGCGTTCGGCGGAATTGCGTTCTATGCGTTGAGGATTATTTTGCTTACCGTCATAATCAAAATAGTTCTCTCTCCTCTCGATTACTATCAGCGCTATAAGATGCGCAAAAACCAGCTTATATCCTTGCGGGTAAAGCCGCAAATGGAGAAGCTGGAAAAGGCTTACGGCAGCAATCCCAAGGTCCTGCAACAGAAGCAGGCGGAACTCAATCGCCGAGAGGGAATGAGTTACATGTCGAGTTGCCTGCCCATGATAGTCACCCTCGTCATATTCATATGGCTGTGGCAGGCCCTCCTTGCGACGGCTAACTTTAAGCAGTTCGATAACTACGCGAAGATATACGATATCTACGAAGTTTCATACGAGTCGGCATATGTCGGCAACTACGACGCTGTAAACGGCACCCTTTCCGACGAGTTCGGCAAGGACTTCCACCTGGACTACGACGCGGCGTTTGCCGAGGAATACGGCAATAGTTCGGACGTAAACGGGGCGGCGGCGCAGGCTTTGGCGTCATCGCGCGCCAAGATGCAGGATACGGCTTATGCCGATCTGTATGCGACGACGTACTCCGACTGGTTTGCCGAGACTTACACGATTTATGCTGCCGACGAGAGCAAGACCGCGGAGGAGATAGCCGCTCTCGCGCAGAGTTACGGAGCGGAAAAGGCCAAGCAGGCCGTCGTGCAATATTGTGAGACTATCGCGCAGAACGAAGTGTTCGATTACTACGAGCACACGGGTAAGTATGACGACAAGACGGGATATCAGCACGATTCTTTCCTCTGGATACACGATATCTGGTCGCCCGACGTGCCCTGGACCAACTCGCTGAAAAAGACGCAAGCCGAGTTCACTTCGGCAATCGGAAGTTACGCGACCGACGCCGAGCGTTCGGGAATAGAGCAGGACAAACTCGACAAAATGGTATCGAGCTACGAGACGGTTATGGCGCGGGTCATTAACGAGACGAGCGAGGGACCTAACGGCTTCCTCATTCTCCCCGTGCTTGCCGTGGTGCTCAACGTACTCATGCAAATAATCACTCGCCGCCAGCAAAAGAAGAGCGGACAGGACCAGACGGCGGGGCAGAGCGCTGGCTGTATGAAAGGCATGCTCTTTATAATGCCCATAATTATGGGTATATTCGCGATTATGTATTGCGCGGCGTTCACTATATATATGGTAACGAACTCCGCGATGTCGCTGCTGATTAACCTCATTACCTCGGCAATAAGCAAGAAGGTTGTGCCGATTAACGAAACGGCGGCGATGATGTCGACGAGAAAGAGCAAGAAGGGCGAGCTGTCCGACGTCGAGAGATACGGCAGACCCGACCCCAACAGCGACGATAAGAAGAAGAAATAACCGAGGAGCCGCACAGGCGATCACCGAAAGAAGGAAGGAATGAAAACCGTAGAAACCGTCGGAAAGGATATAGAACAGGCGCTCAATGCCGGCTTGGCGGAGTTGGGGTGCAAAGAGGACGACGTAGAGGTTAAAATACTCGTCCACCCCGGCATATTCCGTAAGGCTCGGGTGCGCATGACCTACGTCGGTAAGGACGAGTCCACCGTCGAGAAAAAGACGGCGGCTTCGGTTATGCGTAACGTCGAGGAGCGCACCAGAAAGTCCGAGGATAGCGGCGGCCGAGAAAAGAACGATCGCGCAAAGGACTTCCGCAGCGACCGCAACGCAAAGAGACCCGAGCGGCAGAATGCGGCTAACGCTCAGCCCCCGCGCGACGAGAAAAAGGTCGGGCAGGGTAAAACCAACGAGGCAAAGCCCGAGAAGAAGCCCGCAGGCGCGGTGAGTACCAATAAGCAAAAGCCCAACGAGGCGAAGCCCGATAAGAAGCCCGCGCAGCCCAATAAGCCGATCGCCGAGGCTAATAAGAACG
>CANPYH010000098.1 GCA_947588325.1 uncultured Clostridia bacterium | reverse complement strand
ACATACAACTTATACAAGAAGTCCACAGAGACCTGGGATCTTGTAGGCAAGATACAAGGACCTCAGGGCGACGCGGGCAGAGACGGCACTAAATGGTATTACGGCTATGACGATCCGACGGCAGAGGGCTTTGCGGTAGACGGCACGGTTAAAGACGGTGACTTCTACATGCGTTCGTTCAGCGGCTTCGAGACAACGGGCTACGCAATATACGTCTATGCGGGCGGCGTCTGGACGATGTTTATCGATATGACGAGCACGGTCAGCGGCGAAATAGACAGTCAGACGACGGTAACGCAATTCGTCATAAGCGACGAGTTAGACCTTGACACCTTCGAGCAGTTAGTCAACGACGAGGGGACTACCTTTGCGGATAAAACTGTCCTGCTTGCAAACGACATAACCATTACCAACACCGAGGTGTGGAAGGAGATAGCCGAGACTTTCGCGGGCACCTTTGACGGACAGGGTCACACCATAAAGAACTACGCCGACACTGCTACGGTTTCCGCACTCGCGCTCGAGTCCGAAGAGACATATCCGAAGATCTTCACCGACGCGTCGGCATTGAAGCTCAAGAATATTAACATTCTCGAAGCGACGTACAATCTCGACTTTATGCACGTCGGCAACTACGGCGATAACGCCGCAACGCACGACGACGACACGGTATACTACGACGTCCGCAGCAACGACGGTTTCGAAGCACTCGCGGCGTCGGTCAGCGCCGACTCTTCCAAGTATGCGGACATAACCGAGGCGGACAGCTACGAGGGCGAGACGGTCGCGCTTACTTACGATCCCAACCTCGAGGGCTTTACCTGGAAACCGATAGGTAGTACGACAACGCCTTTCGCGGGTTCATTTATCGGCGCAGAGGTGGACGAGGACGGCAAGTTAGCCGCTAAAACGAGAACGGTTTCGGGACTTGTGTTCAATAACCCCGAGGGCGGCGTGGTGTACGGCGGTTTCTTCGGAGCTATTTGCGGCAGCAACGACCCCGAAAATCCTCAAAAGATATCCGACCTCGTGCTCAATGTAAATATAACGGACAATGCGGCAGATAGCCGAATGGGCGGTTTGTCGGGTTTGGCAAGCGGCAACATAGCAGTTGAAAACGTGACGATTAGCGGCAGCGTTTATTCCGATACGATTGCAGGCGGATTCTTCGCCGACGCAAGAACAGACAAGGGTACGCCGCAAAGAGATTCTAACATTATAACGATGACAAACTGCACCAACCTTGCCAACATAACGGCTGCCAAGTGCGTGGGCTTTGCGGCCAATGTCAACGGAAGTGGCGTAACCCTTACGCTGAACAATTGCGTAAACGGTAACAAAGAGGGAACCGCGGGCAATCTGACCGTTCCCGAGGGCACCACAAAAGACGTAGTTATGGGTGGCTTCACGGGATATATTCAGGGCAAGGGAGAGGTGTTGAACTTCACCGATTGCACCAACTACGGCGATATCACAATACCTATCAGCGCTCATATCGGCAAATTCAGCGTCGGCGGAATATCGGGCGGCGGAAGAGGTACGCATAACTACACCAACGTATATAACTACGGCGATATCGTTGTCACGGATAACGAGAGCGTTGACTCCGTTGCAACAAAGGATATTGTAGGAGAGATTGGCGGATTGGTCGGAAGCGCAAGCGGCACGCACACATATAAGCACGTCGAGAACCATGGCAACATAACCGTTACTACCATTAACCAAAGGACTTACGGCGTCGGCGGTCTTGTCGGTCAGGGTAACGGAACGATTTCGATTTCGGACAATGAGGGAGAGGGAAGCGTTGTAGATTGCAACATTTCAGTAGTTTGCACGACGGACGTTGCTTCCACAATGAGAGTTGCGGGCGGCATAATCGGATATAGCGCAAACGCCAACACCAAGATCGAGAATACCGATATAACGGTAATGATTGAGCCCTACATCGACCTTAACGAGGGTCTGACGGGAACGGGCAGCGAATTTACGCACAAGGGCAGCAAGTACGACAATATCAAGAATGTGACGTATAACCGCGTTCAAAGAGACGCCGAGGGCACAGTCGGTTTCGCAAGAACTTGCACCTGGGACGCCGAGGGCAACCTTACCGTGGAAAGCTCGGTCATCACAGCCGACGGCATGAAGTTCTTTGCTCAGCTTGTCAACGGCGGCAATTCCTTCCAGGGTGAGACCGTCAAACTTGCTGAGGATATCAGCCTTGCGGATATCGAGAATTGGGAGCCTATCGGAAAGTCGGGCGCTGAATTCAGCGGTACTTTCGACGGACAGAATAACACCATTTCCGACCTGACCGCTACATCCGAAGAGGATAACGTAGGTCTGTTCGGCAATGTGGTGAGCCCCGCGCTTATCAGGGGTGTAAATATCAAGAACGCGACGGTCAGCGGCAGATCTAACGTCGGCGCGCTCATAGGTTCGGCATACACAGGCACCGTTGAGGACTGCCATGTGAGCGGAACGGTCAAGATTACGGGTAACTACAAAGTCGGCGGTTTGCTCGGCGGCGGATACGTTCGCATAACGAACTGCTCGGTTGAGGCGGATAAGGACAGCGACAGCCTTGTAAAGGGCGTCTGGACGGATGGCGAGAACCTCGAAGGCGATAATATCGGCGGCTTGATCGGCTATACGGGCGAGGCGGTACACACTATCAGCAATGTGCACGTAAGCAACTTAGCTGTCGAGGGAACGCGTAAGGTCGGCGGCGTAGTCGGCTACCTGCACTACGGCGTAAGTATCGAGGACAGCAGTTTCTCGGACGGCTCGGTTTCCGGCAACGCTTCGACGGAATATGCAAGCGCGAATAAGGGTAAGTGCTTTGTCGGCGGCGTAGTAGGCGAGTACAGCGGCGCGCTGTATGGCACTACCAAGAACGCTATCAACAGATGCTCGGTTACTAATGCAACGATTAACGCGGTAGAGCTTACGGAGAACCGCACCGTAAACAATACCGTTGCGGGCGGCACCAGAAACGAAAGCCCCGTAACAACCTTTGCGGACAACACGGCGACTAACGTTACCTGGCTTTGGAACGGGCTTACCGTTGACCTTGGCAGAACTTACGTCGTAGATTCCGTCGAAACGCTTTTGGCTTTTGCCAAAGCGCATAACAGCGGCGTTATCTCGTCGAGCGAGGGTCGCACGGTCACGGTTAAACTTACACAAGATATCAACCTCAATGGCGTAGATTGGGAGCCGCTGAACGGTCAATGGCTGGTATTTGACGGCAACGGCAAGACCATTTCCAACCTCAACGCAGGTCATAGCGACGTGGATAAGAGCGGACTTGTGTCTTACCTCGGCAGCGGCGTTATCAAGAATCTTACCATCGAGAACGCGACGGTTGCAGGCTCGCAGGCAGGCGTATTCGCAGGTCAGAGCGAGGGCGGCAAGATCGAGAATTGCACCCTGAAGGGCAAGATATCTGTTAGCTGGAAGGACTTCGAGGACACCGGGTATTCGGAAACCCATAGCGGCATAGGCGTATTTACGGGCGTGCTTAACAACGAAGGTTCCACGGTCAGCGGCACCATTGCCGAGGGTTGCGAGATAACCCTTACCTTCGGCGACGGCTTCAACACCAAGATTGAGAATATAACCGAAGATTGGCTTGGCGGCTATTACCTTACCGCGGAATCTCCCGCCGTCACCGTCGAGAATGCAGCAAAGGTTAAGCCGAATATCGTCGGTCTTGATTACATCTTGAATGCGACCAAAAAGAATGTTCATATCTATACTTTGGACGGATTTAAATGGTTCCGTGATCAGGCAAATACCGCGGGTATGGAAGGTTATTCAGGACCTATCACCGATAAGGGTTTCAAAGGTTGGGAGATATATCTTGAAAGTGATATCGACCTTAAAAGCGAAAATTGGACGCCCATAGGCACAGGAAGTTCGTTCTTGGGTGGGTTTGAAGGCAATGGTCATACCATCAGCAATCTTAAGATCGAGACGGAAACATTACAGGACGTTGGCTTATTCGGTAATGTCGGCGGATTTAATGCAACCGGTCTCATGTCTTTGCAGGGTTTAAGCAACGTTGTAATAGACGGCGCGGATATCAAAGCGTCCTGGGGCGGCTGGGGATATCGTGTCGGTGTGTTCGCAGGAGCAGTCGGCGACGATAACGATATTGCGAAGAATATAACGGTTAAGAATGCAACCATAACGGTTGGCGGAACGGCAACCAATGCGTGCGCAGGCGGTATCGCAGGATATGTACCCGGTTCGTTGGAAAATTGCTATGCCGACGTAACTATTAAATGTGAGAATCCGTCCTACGCTATCGGCGGTATAGCGGGTCAGGCATGGGGTGCATTGCAGAATTGCTACGCTAAAGTCGACCTCAGCGGTTCCAATAACTGCGGCGGACTTGTCGGTCACTATGTCGCAAGTAGCAACACGCAAGTCGCATCGGGTCCCGATATGACGATTGCAAATTGCTATGCAACAGGTAAGATAGTTTCCGAAGAGTTCAAGGTTGAAGACGCTATCGTTAAGAAGTCGGGCGGTCTGTTCGGTTCGATCGGCGTAAGCGGCAATACAAGAAGCCTTAAGGGTATGTCGAACTGCTACTCCGAAGTCGAAGTCAATGCGGAATATGCAAACCCCTTCATCGGTTGCTCCGAGGTAGCCATGGGCGACGTGCCCAACGGAAAGACGGTAAGCTGGAAGGGCGAACCCGAGACCAACGAGATACACAACGCAAAGGGTGAGGCAAACGGCGACGCACTTACAAAGAGCGCAGACTGCAAACTCACCGCAGGAATGAGCTATGATGACTTTATCAAAGCCATTGCTGCATAATCAGTCATTCCCGAATTTCCGCTTTGCGGAATAGGAGAGGCGGGCGTTAAGCCCGCCTCTCCTATTATATACATGTGTGGTTTCGACCTCATTCCGTATCGCCGTACTTTTTTTGTTGCAAGCAGGACAATCCCCTCAGGTAGTCGCGCCAGCCCCCCTTTACTACATGCGCGGCACATAGCACCGCTGATGGGTGCGAACCGAGAACATTTCGACACAGTCATTTACGGATTATAGTAAACTCCTGTGTCGAAATAACCTCTC
>CANPYH010000097.1 GCA_947588325.1 uncultured Clostridia bacterium | reverse complement strand
CGTCAAAGAGGCGACGCTCCGAACTCCGCCCACCCTCACCGCTTACTTCACGGGCGAAAAGTTCGACATAAGCGGGATACAGGTCGACGTTACTTACGACTATCCCGAGGGGGCGACGGACACATACGAGGCGGCGGACTTCCCCGAGTGGACGTATGACAGCCAACCGCTTGCAAAGGGCAGAACGGAAATGGCGGTCAAAGTCCCCCATCCCAATACGACGGGCGACGAAAAGACGGTGACGGTGCCCATAACGGTCAGCGACTACACCGACTTGCAGGTTACTTCGGTCAACCGCATAGTGAAGATGCCGACGGTCACGGGCTACAAACCGGGCGACGTATTCAACGCGGCGGGGCTGGAAGTGGAAGTAACGCTGTCCAACGGCAGGGTGTGGACAATGTCCTATGACGATGAACCCGAATCCTTCACCCTTCCGCAGGGCAAACTTACGTTGGATAACGAGACCGTCGAGGTAGGCTTTACCAGAGTGTCGAGCGGAGACGTAAAGGCGACCGTTCCCGTGAGCGTAACGTCCAACCTGACCCTCGGCGTGAACTTGCAGGACTACTATCTCAATAACGAGCCGATCAACTTCGAGCGGTCTATCACGGTAATGTGGATTGCGGACGGCGGCTCTTCGGCAGTCCCCGCCGATCAATGGGAGCTTTACGAAGACGAGACGAAGTTCGAGGACAAGACGGCGGTCGTGCTTGCCCAGGCGGGAACGCACAACATGACGGTTAAGTATAACGGCGAGGAAGCCTACTTCGACGTCGTCATAAAGGACGCGAACTCGGTAATCAGCCCCGCGGTAATAGAGGCTGAGGATAACATCTTCTATAAGGATGACTACACCTTCCAGTCCTCTTCGGGCGCTAAATACGAGTTCAAGAAGGACGCTCCGTATACCTCCAGCGAGAACACGGCGCAGTCGGAATACTTCGACGCAGAGAGCGATACTCTCATTGCGGGACCGAGAATGCCGACGGGCGCGAGCGGCAGGGGAGCGGTATCCGCACTCTCCAACAGGCTGGGCAATAATAACTCGGATACGACCATGCCTTATAACTGGTCGCTGGTATACTTCAAGTTCACCGTCAAAGTTCCGACCGCAGGCACATACAAACTTCGCATGAGAACGCAGGCTATCAACGCTTTCAATGTGGACCAAGACTCCTTCAATATCAACATAAACGAAGATAAAGGAGAGGGCGAGGATTTGGTCTACACCCCCTTGAACATGACGCAGTCAGGCACGGTCAAAGTCGGCAACCAGGTAGGCGACTATGTGGATCTCGGCACGAAGCGGGACGGCAGCGCCGTAACCCTCACCGCCTGGAACGGTCTGTTCTGGTGGAGCGTCGTTGACCTCGGAGACTACCAATTGAACAGCGGGGAAAACACCGTGCGGCTCATACTGCCCAAGACCTTCGGCGGCAACATCGACTACTTCGAGTTTGTGGAGAATGTCGGAACGTCGCAGGTACAGCTGTTCTCATTCAGGGATACCGACGAAGAGGGACAATACACGAGAGTTAATCTCGACAGGAACACTATCTATCTCAAGAAGGGCGAAAAGATCACCGACGCGGCGAAGAACAGCGCGACGACCAATATGGATAAATACGATCTCCTGCCGTACAAGTTCACCCTGATATACCTTCAGACGGAGAACGGCGAGTCCATACCCGTTTCCGAGGCCATGATAAGCGGGCTTAACTACGACCTCACGGGCGTAGAACAGACGGTTACCGTGACCGTGACAAAGAAGAACGGCGTTGCTCCGCTCGCCACCGCTACGTTCAAGGTATTCATAGAGAGCGAATAAGGAGGACACATGAAGAAGAAAATTCTTGCGATAACGATTGCCGTCGTACTCTGCCTCTCCGCACTGGCGTTCACCGCCTGCGGGGAGACGGAGGAGCCGACGGACGGCGTGACCGTTACCTCGCTGAAGGACATCACGAGCTATCCATATACCAACTATCTTCCGGGGGAAGTATTCGATATAACGGGGCTTGCGATCAAGGTTAATCTGAGCAACGGCAGGACGCGCAAATACTTCGACACCGACTTTACCGAGTGGACGCACAAGGGCGAGCCGCTGACGGAGGACGTGACGAAGATTACCGTCAAACTGCCCGACGACGATTTCACCTTCGACATAGACATATTCGTCGGCATACCCCTCGACTCCACGATACTCGTTGACGCAAGCTCGGTGGTCGGTAACTACTACTATGCGGGCACGGCAATGGACTTCTCGGCGATATCGGTTAAGTACTACGCCAACGGCATAGCTACCGATCTCTCCCCGAGCGAGTGGAGGTTATACGACGGAGATAAGCGCATAGAGGACATATCCGACTTCACCGCCGAGGAGGGCAAGCATACCTTCACCGTCAAGTACCTCTCCGATTACAAGTCGAGCTTCGACGTGCAGGTATATCCCGCTTCCCGCTCCATATTCCCGAGAAGGATAGAGGCGGAAGAGTGCGCTTACGAGACGAGTATAGCCCACACCAACGGGGAGGGCTGCACAGGTCAGGTTACGGACAATTGCCCCGCCGCCAACGATCTGGATTGGGATAAGCTCGCGGAGGACTGCTCGGCAACCACTTCCGCCGAGTACGTCGCCGAGGACGGCACGGTGCAGACCAAGTCCGTTCCCAAGGGCGCGAGCGGCAGGGGAGCAGTCGGTTCGCTGGCTGCCTTCCAGAACGGCAAACTCCGTTACTTCAAGTTCAAGGTCACCGTCGCGACAGAGGGTTATTACGATATATATGCGGCTATGCAACCCTCGTCCTATACCTACGGCATGGGCGGCGTATTCACTATTAACGTCAACCGCGAGTTGGACGGCGATAAGTTCCTCTACCGCGCTACAGACGTGAGCGGCGGGATAGCGGGCGGTAACCGACTTACCGACTATGTAGAGGCGGGGACGTACCCCGACGGCACGCCTGTTACCTACACCAGCTACCTCAACAGCTTCTGGCAGACCGAGGTAAAAATCTCGACCGTCAGACTGAACGCGGGGGAGAACGAGATCCGTCTGCGTATGCCCAACGGCTTCAACGGCAACATCGACTACTTCGAAGTGCGGGGCGCGGACGAGCGCAACGATCCCGAGCCGCTGCTCTGGTCCATGCGCAATACAAACGCGGACGGAGCAAGGGTTAAGACGGACGTGACGGACGGCACCGTCTACCTGCAATACGGTCAGACGCTTTCGGAGATATGCAACACTCCCGACAATTACCCCTTCAAGTTCACGCTGCTGCTTCTCCGCCTTCCCGACGGAAACATAGTCGCCGTAGGTGAGCATATGCTTTCGGCAATCGACTATAACAAACTCGGCGAGCAGAACGTCACCATTGTGTGCAAAACCTTGAACGGCACTTTGCAGGCGATAACCACCTTCAAACTGTTCATCTACCGCCGCTCCGAGTAGTGCAAAAGCCATCAATTGAAAACTCTCGGGGATTAAACCCCATAGTGTTTTCATACATTTTTCTCCACCTTTCTATTGGGAGGACGGTGTGTGTTCAGTCAGCCGCCCTCCCTTTTTATTGTAGGGAAGGCACATAGCACCGTTGATGGGCGACGAGAAATCGCGGCTTCTGCTCGGTCACTTACGTTTTTAGTAAGCTCCCGTCGCAAAGCCTTGATTTTCGCGCCCCTGAACGGTACTCTGTGCCTTCCTCATATTGGTTCGGTATAGGCTTGTGTAAAAAGATTTATTTAATAGAAAAAATTGGCTTTTTGAGTAAGTAATTACTACTCGTATCCTAAATATGACAATCCCCTCAGGCGCTACGCGCCAGCCCCCCTCGACTTCGGGCGGCCACGTTTGAGCCCGACTTTTCGGGTTAAATGTTACTAATTTGCAACATTACAAGATTGTTGGATATAAATACGACAATTCGGGTAGCAGGTGGGCCGCCCGAAGTCGAGGGGGGGCTGTCACGGCGAAGCCGTGACTGAGGGGATTGTCCTGTAACAAACAAATTCGGTTATTCAATCACGCACAATTCCCATAACAAAAAATATAAAGAAAAAGTCTTTTAAGTTTTTTTGGAAAGGGGTTTAAGGGGGAAACCTTTTTGTTCACAAAAAGGTTTCCCCCTTAAAAAACATTTACAAAGAAACTAAAATTCATTTGAAAAAGTGTCACCGGCGGTGACACTTTTCTGTACTCTCTTGGTATTACAGTGGAAGTTTGAGGTCGCCGAAGGAAATCCACTTGAGTTTGCGGAATAGCTCGGATATACCGAGGCAGAGGGCGGCGG
The DNA here is from genome assembly GCA_947588325.1 of uncultured Clostridia bacterium. Taxonomy (GTDB): domain Bacteria; phylum Bacillota; class Clostridia; order Christensenellales; family Pumilibacteraceae; genus Protoclostridium. Next base: position 808 of record CANPYH010000097.1, on the reverse strand, counting down.
GGAGGACGAAGCAGAAGAGCGCCGTCCAGAGCAGGGTGAGACCGACGTTGCAGTCGCCGCCGATCATGGTGAAAATCATGTCGATGGGACCGACGAGCCCCGCCGTGCCCATGCCGCTACCCGTTGGCGAGGCGAGCAGTCCGAGCGTAGCCGTGCCGTTAGGCAGGATAACGCTCACCGCTCCGAGTATCACCGAGGCAATAATGGGCGGGACGAACAGCAGCGGTTTCCTGAACACGTTCGGTATTTGCAGCATGGATGTGCCGACGCCCTGCGCGACCAGCCCGCCCCACTTGTTCTCGCGGAAGCTCATGACCGCAAAGCCTACCATGTGACAGCAGCACCCGACTACCGCCGCGCCTGCCGCAACGCCGCTCAGCCCGATAGAGATACCGATCGCCGCCGACGAAATGGGTAGGGTGAGGCACATGCCCATAACCGCGGCAATTATCGCGCCCGTAAACACCGCCGAAACGGTGGAGAGAGTCGCAATCCAGCCGATAAACACGCCGAGCTGGGTGAGCGCGAGGGATACGGGATAGCCGAGCCCGATACCGACGACCGAGCCGCATATAATGCCGACCAGCGGCGTAACGAGGATATCCACCTTCGTCCGCCCGCCGACAAGATCCGCCATAACCATCGCCGTCATGCTACCTATAAACGCGCCCATGGGATCGCCCGCCGAGAGAAGGGAGAGGGAGAACCCGCTTGCCGCGTAACTCTCCGCCGTAACCCCCGTCACCGCGCCGATGAGCACTTTTGCATATGAGCCTATCATGCCCGCCGCGCACGCCGAAACGACGAC
>CANPYH010000096.1 GCA_947588325.1 uncultured Clostridia bacterium | reverse complement strand
ACCCTGCCAATATTCGTAGTTGCCCATGTTCTGCATAGCCGGTGCGGAGAAAAGGTCATAGAGGTGAGTGTCGACCGATTTCCCCGAAGGGCTGAGTTTGCCTGCAAGTATGCCGCCGACAGCGGTCATACCGAACTGTCCGATACCGCCGATCCACAGGCAGGCGTCTACGTCGTAGTCTTCGAGGAAACTGCAATCGACTACGTTACCCGTGTTGAGGAGCACGATTACTTTGTCGAAAGCCGCTCTCGCTGCGGCAAGCATATCCTTCTCGTCCTGATCGAGTTCGAGTATGCTCCCCTGATTTACGCCGCTCGTCGATACCGACATGCTGCGGGGCAGGTCGCCGTTCTCGCAGCCCGTGCGCGAGATGACGACTATTGCCGCGTCATGATATGCCGAGTAGCTGTTCTTAACTTCTTGCGTGTACTCCGACTGCGGGACTTCGTTTATCCCCCAGTTGTACGGCTCGTAGTAGCTTACGCCCTGCGCAAGACCGCCTATTTTGCGGCGGTAGTTTGTCTTGCTCTTATAGAAATTCCAGAGCGTGGGGTTTGCCTCTATACCGAAAAAGTCGAGTGCGGAATTGAGGTCCTCCACTATGGTTGCGTCAAGCGAGCCTGATCCGCCGCCGCCCGAACGAACGACGTCGACGGATGATTGCGAGAACAGGCTGACCTTGTTCCCCTTCGCAAGCGGGAGTGCGGGTGCGCCATTCACATCCTCGTTTTTGAGGAGTACGCAGCCTTCGCCCTCCGCTTCGATACCCATCTGCTGTGCAAGCTGGGACGCTTCGTCCATACTTTGCGTTTTTCGCTCGAAGTATTGGTTGGTGTCATATTGCAGCTGCGTCCCGCCGGAGAAACCGAACTTGCTTTCCAGCGCAGTGCTGTAGACGTGGAAAGCGAGTATGTTACCGACGATAAGAACGGCGATAAATATCAACGCCACGGCGCCCAGCACGCATGTCACGACTATGTCGGACACGGATTTGAAAATTTTCTTCTTCATGAATAATCCCCTTTTAAGATTTTTTTCGAGAGCAATATCCACCTCATACATTGCACTCTACCCGCATTCTAACACCTACCCCCCCCCCTATGTCAATAGGGTTTTGAAAAATATTTCGCTAAAATCGCCATACAATTTTCAAAAACAGTCTACTTTTTACAAGAAAAGCGTGGGCCGAGTAGCGCGTATATGCACAATTTGCCGCGGAGAGATATGTGGGGACAAGCGGCGACATGCAAAAACGCGGCACTTTGTGCCGCGTTCGAGCTGATATGTCGGGAAAAAAGGAATTATATTTGATTTAGATTTAATTTGATATAGCAATACCCGATTGTAAATAATTGCTTTTCGTGTAGCTAACATTGACAATCCCCTCAGTCTGCCTATCGGCAGACAGCCCCCCTCGACTTCGGGCGGCCCACACCTTGTACCTGACTTCTCGAATTTATAGTTACTTATCGTGGTACGAGCAAGACAATCCCCTCAGTCTGCCTGACGGCAGCCAGCCCCCCTCGACTTCGGGCGGCCCACATTCGTCCCCGACTGTTCAGGTAACATGTTGCTAAATTCGTATCATTACGAGATGTGTTGTTTCTTGTTTCGAGCGTAATTGGCCCGTGTGGCCGCCCGAAGTCGAGGGGGGCTGGCGCAACTTGTTGCGCCTGAGGGGATTGTTATAGTAACACCACAGAAAAAGCACCCTATGCGTAATAGAGTGCTTTATACATTAAACCTATCTTCTTTTAAGTTCGCCACAGTGGAAGTCACAGAGTGCCGCTCAGACGTGCGAGAGAGGTTGTTATGCGAGGGAGCTTACTAAAAAGGTAAGTGACCGAACAATAACGTTCTCGGCTCGCGCGTATCAGCGGTGCTATGTGACTTCCCTACAAAAGCTCTTTCGCTAACTTATCTATCATCGCCCTGCTCTCCTCCCCCAACGCCGACATAATACGTACTGTGGTGTCCGTGAAGGTTATATCCTTGCAACCCTCGAGCATGGAGCGCATGACCTTTGCGGCTTGGGGCGCCCAGGAGCCGTTCTCTATCAAAGCGACGGTGCGGTTTTGGTATCCCCGCTCGGTGAGGTGCTCGATAAAGGTGCGCATAAACGGGAATATGTCGGCGTTATAAGTGGTGGTCGCGAGCACGAGTTTGTTATATCTGAACGCGTCCTCGACGGCTTCCGCCATATCGTCGCGCGCAAGGTCGGTCACCGTCACTTTGATACCCTTTTCGCGGAGACGGTCGGCAAGCAGGTTAACCGCCTGTTTAGTCCCGCCGTATACCGACGTGTAGGCTATGAATATTCCCTCCGACTCGGCGCGGTAGGACGACCAGGTGTCATATAACGCGAGGTAGTGCGAGAGATCCCCCGAAATGACGGGGCCGTGCAAGGGGCAGATAGTCTCTATTTCCAGCGCCCCGACTTTTTTGAGCAGTCGCTGAACCTGCGCGCCGTATTTGCCGACTATTCCGAAATAGTAGCGGCGGGCTTCGCAATCCCACTCCTCTTCGACGTCGAGCGCGCCGAACTTGCCGAACCCGTCGGCGGAGAAGAGCAGTTTATCCTCGGCAAGATAGGTCACAATCACTTCGGGCCAATGCACCATGGGCGCGGTGACGAAGGTCAGCGTTCTGCCGCCGAGGTCCAGCCTGTCACCCTCTCCCACAACTATGCGGCGGTCCGAGTACTCCTCGCCGATAAACTGTTTCATCATGGTGAAAGCCTTTGCCGACGACACTATCTTTGCGCTCGGGTAAGCCGCCGCGAAAGCGGATATACTGCCCGAATGGTCGGGCTCCATGTGCTGTACGACGAGATAGTCGGGAGCCTTACCGCCGAGCGCGGCGCGGACATTATCCAGCCACTCTTTGGTGAAGCGGCGGTCCACCGTATCCATTATCGCCGTCTTATCCCCCAAAACGACGTAAGAATTATACGCCATACCGTTGGGCACGACGTATTGGCCCTCGAACAAGTCGATATCGTGATCGTTTACGCCGACATATTTGACGGCGCCGTTAATCTTAACGGACATTGCAATTACCTCCGACGAAAGTAGTTTCGTATATTATAGCACTTACATCGAACGATTGCAATACATTGTCTTATAAATACAAGCGTCCGACGGAGAAAGTACGAAATAATCGTGCGAAAGCAGCGTATCCGCGTCGTAAGGGAAGTATGAGCAAAACTCGCGGACGAGCGGGGCAAGCTCGCTCTTATCCGTTACGGGGTGCGCCTCTACCTGCGGAGGAAGGTCGTCGGGCACGAAGCGGGAGCGGACGTATATCTTGCCGCCGTGCATTCCCGTCGCCGTGAAGTCGCCGAGGCACTTGCGATCCTCCGAGCCGATGCCGAGCACGACTATTATTCCCCCCGCCTGATACTCGCCGAGGTAAGCCCCCGCGCTGCCGCCCACAACGATCTTGGGGATATGCGCGCCGTACTCCTTCATGTGTATGCCCACTCTGTACCCCGCATAGCCCTTGATAAATATCTTGCCGTCGCGCATGCCGTAACCCGTCGTGTCGCCGCAATTGCCGTGGATAACAATCGTCCCCGCGTTCATGGTATCGCCGAGAGCGTCCTGTCCGTTGCCGTTTATCTCGATAAAGCAGTCGTTGAGATAGGCGCCGAGAGCGTTGCCGGGTATGCCGTTTATCGTGATGCGCTTGCCCTTCGCGCCCGCGGCTATGTACCGCTGACCCATGACGTTGTTTATCGTTATGTCTCTGTCTCCGTCCTTTACCAGCCTGTCAAGCTGCTGAAAGGACATTCCTTTTGCGTCTATTACCATATTCCTTCCCTCTTTGTTACTTATTAAGTACGGCTTTGACGTAGTCCATGCCGAGAGCGGCGAGCTTGGGCTCTTCGACGAGCTGTCTGAAATCCACGTCGTCTATCGGCGTCTCCTTCCTTATCATGTCCGTCAATATGCCCACGCGGGAGTAATTCCCGATCATGATAAAGCCCTTGAGTTTGCCGTCGTCTATATAGAACTTGCGGTAACTTCTCTCGTCGCGGAACTTAATCGCGCTGCCGATATAAGATCCCGCCGTGATTATGTGCAGCCCGAGGAAGCCGCCCGCATTGACGGGCAGGTAGTTGCGCTTAAACGTAAAACCGCCGCTCATGGCGTTGCCCGCCATTTCTCCCTGCATATAGGCGTTGGGCTGTATCGCGATGGGACGGGTGTTGCCTATCGTCACGTCGTATGACAGCGTGCAGTCTCCCGCCGCGTATATGTCGTCCAACGTCGTCTTTTGGTTGTCGTCCACCACAATGCCGCGGAAGGGTCTGCCGCTCTCCGTCATTCTCTCGCACACGCCGCCCGCCTTTTCCACGAGCGAGACGTTGGGACGGACGCCGACGGAGGTTATGAGCACGTCGAAGTCGATAACCGCGCCGCTCTTAAGCTCGGCGGAGCTTTCCGAGTATTCCTTGACCGAGTCGTTGAGGTAGAACTTAATCCCCTTTCTCTCGAGGTAGCGCTGCATAATGGGAGCGCACTCTTCGTCGAGTACGGCGGGCAGTACGCGGCTTGCCATATCCACAACGGTTATGCTCCCCGCTCTTTCGTATAGCCCTTCCGCCGCTTTAAGCCCCGTAAGCCCCGCGCCGACAATGAGCACCCTTGCGCCGCCGCCCTTCCTGACCAGCCGTTTAATCGCCACCGCGTCGTAGTACCGCATAAATGTGAACTTATGCACCACCTTTTCATACCCCGGCGTCGGCGGGATAAAAGGGGAGGAACCCGTCGCGACGAGAAGTTTGTCGTAAGGGTACTTCCTGCCGCTGTCTATCGTCACCGTTTTGCCCACGGGGTCTATTTCCGTCACCTTTGTGGTGAGCACGAGGCGTATGTTATTATCCTGATAGAAGGAATAATCGCGGTAGTTTATCTGTGTGGAGCGGATCTTGCCCTCGAGGAAATAGGATATGAGCGGACGGCCGTAGCAAGCCAGAGGCTCGTCGCCGAAAACGGTTATATCCGCCGACTTATCGTTCTTTATAATCGCGTCCATCGCTCCGATCGAGGCGACGCCGTTGCCTATTATAACGTACTTCATCGCTTATTCCTCCTCGAAAACTATGGCGTTGTTGGGGCAATGCGCCACGCACTGCGGAGTGTGGTCCAATCTCGCGCAGAGCTGGCACTTCAATATGGGCTTGTTATCCCCGCCGCTTACGATTGCGCCGTA
>CANPYH010000095.1 GCA_947588325.1 uncultured Clostridia bacterium | reverse complement strand
CCGAGAACATTTCGACACAGTCATTTACGGATTATAGTAAACTCCTGTGTCGAAATAACCTCTCTCGCACGTCTGAGCGGCACTCTTCGCCACGCTGGAGTTGGTTCGTCGATAGATATTATTTGAAATAATAATTATCGTTTACGTGTGATATGTAACTTTTCATTCTATCAACAAGACAATCCCCTCAGTCACGCCGTTAGCGTGACTGAGGGGATTGTCAATTTAAATACAAGCCAAGTATTTACCTACACGAATAGCCGAGACTACTATATATAATTTTCCTGTTTGCACATGTCCATAACTAATCGCTCCAAGATAGCACGGTTCTATACAAACAAAATGATAAGACTATTTACAATCCCCACAACTCCGCCCAATACTCCGCCGAGGCGGACGATGGCGCGTAGTTCCCGCTTCATGACCGACATAAGCAGGCGTTCCAGCTCGGCTATATCCATCTCGTTAATCTTGCTCTCGACCATGCCCGCGATATCGATAGAGCCGAGGAAGGCGGCGATCCTGCCCGCAATGACCCTCTCGTATGCCCTGCCGACGAGGTCGCGCACTTTCTCTCTGTCCAGCCCCATTTTTTCGGCGGTATCGCTGAGTGGCGCGGCAAGCGCTTTCTCCGTCTCCGCACTCACGGCGGGCAGCAACGTTTGGTAACCCTTGTCCCGCAAGAACCCGTCCAGCCTTGTTCCCGCAGCCGTGGCGAGAGCTGCCGACAACCTCTTACCGCCGAGCAGCCGAAGCAGCCCGCCCGTCGGTATAAGCTCATCCGCCCTTTCGCAAAGAGAGGGGAGAGCGGCGCGAATTACGCCTATCAGCTTGTCGGTAATAATCCCGCTGACCGCGCCCGTTACTCTTTCCCGCGCCTCCGCGTCGGCAATAAGCCCGCCATCGCTCCCGAACGCCGCGTCCGCCGCCATATCGCTCACTCGCTCTTTCATCTCCTCGCTTGTAAGCAGACGGCTTATGTCCTCGGCAGTCACCAGAGCGCTCCCGACCGCATTGCCGAGAGCATGGGCGATAGCGCGCCTCCGCTTGGGAATTATACCCGGGGCAAAGGGTAGGCGGAACCTGCCCAGCCGCACCTCACTACGCGGGTGAAAGAGCATATGCACGGCAAGCCAATTGGTGAAAAGCCCAATGACCGCGCCTATAAGCGGACCGCTCAATATCTTCAAAGTCAATGTCAACCACTCGGGCATGCTACTATTTTCCGTCGCCGACCGACCTTTTATGCGCATATGCGCCCCCTCTATCGCGGAAAAGAGGCGAAAACCCTTGCAAACCTCCGCATATAGTGATATAATGACTACGATTATGTATCACCTAAGTAATTCGGTAAGCGGCATTGGCGCGGCATTGGAGAGCGCGTCTGCCGAAACGGGAAACCCATCGAGCATATATTGGCTGTTATTGCCGATATTTATTCTGCTTGTGCTGTCTGCTTTCTTCTCTGCGAGCGAGACGGCATATTCGTCGGCGAGCAAGATACGCCTTCGCACCATGCACGCGGACGGCGACAAACGCGCGGGCAAGGCGCTCCGCCTGCTTGACAGGTACGACGACCTGCTGTCCACCGTGCTTATAGGCAACAATATCGTGAATATCGTCATGACGACGCTCACGACTATGCTGTTTATATACCTCATAGCGGGCAACGAGCCTGTCGCCAACGTAGTTTCGACGGTAGTTACCACCGTCGTCGTGCTTATCTTCGGGGAGATAACCCCCAAGACGTTGGCGCGGCAATACCCCGAGGGCGCGGCAAAGCTCTTCTATCCCATACTCGTCTTTTTCTACTACCTGCTCTATCCGCTCAACCTCCTGTTCAAGGGCTGGAAGTTCCTGCTTATCAAGATATTCAAGTTAGGCAAAACCAAGAGCATAACCGAGGAAGAGCTTGTCACTATAGTCGAGACGGCGGAGAGCGAGGGCGAGCTGGACGTGCACGAGAGCAGGCTTATCAAGAACGCGATCGAGTTCGACGACCTCGAAATCAAGGACATTATGGTACCGCGCGTTAACGTCACGGCTATCGAGGACATAACGACGGCGGCGGAGGTGGCGGCTATCTTCCGTGACAGCGGCTATTCCCGTCTCCCCGTATACCACGAGAGTATGGACTCGGTCATAGGCGTATTGAACGATAAGGACTTTAACCTCTGCTACTATAAGACAAAGAGCGTGGATTGGCACAGCGCGATTAAGTCCGCCGTGTCCGTCGCGCCGACGATGAAAATATCCGTCGTACTCCGCATGCTCCAGCGCGCCAAAATGCACATGGCGGTGGTAGTGGACGAGTTCGGCGGCACCGCGGGCATAGTCACCCTCGAGGACATACTCGAGGAGCTTGTCGGCGAGATCTGGGACGAACACGACGAAGTGGAAGAGGCGTTCAGACAGGTCTCCGAGGACGAGTATTTAGTCAACGGTCACGCCAACCTCGCCAACATACTCGAGGGCCTCGGCGTGGAAACCAAGGAGGAGTTCGACGCAACAAGCGTGGGCGGTTGGATTATCGAGGAGATAGGCGCTATCCCCGCGGCGGGACGGAGTTTCCGCTTCGAGAACATAATCGTCACCGTTACCAAAGCGAACGCTCGGCGCGTCATCGAAGCTAAAATAAAAATACTCCCTAAACAAGAGGACGAAGAGGGAGAGGAAAAGTAGAAATAATGGAACTTTCGAGGATCGCAGTTGCGGCTCCTTTTGCGGGCGCGGAGACATTATACCACAGGGGCGGACGGGAAGAAAACGGCACGCTCCTTCTTCGCGCAGGCGAGACGGCGGATCTTCGCACTTATTTCGGCTCCCTCGATACGCAATTACTATTGGAAAAAACGACGGTGCGTTACCTGACGCTCCGTCTCTTTTTCGCGGGAAAAGCGACAGTCACGCTCTACCGCACCATTCCCACCGAGAAAAAGGCTAAAAAGTGCCGCAGACAATACACCGAATATATCGTTGCTCAAACGGAATGCGATGGCGAAGCGCGCTTCGAAGCCGACGTGTTCGGCGGGGGACTGCTCGGCGTAACCGTCACCGCCTCCGATGACGTCACCGTATACGGCGGCGTGTGGGAGTGCTCGGACAGGTGCGCCCGCCTTGCCCCCCGAATAGGCATAATCTGCCTCGGCTGCACCCCTCCCGACCTCGACGATCCTCGTATGCACATATATAGCATAGGCGGGGGCGCCGATACCGATAACGCGGATAATACAGATACCGCAGCCATTGCGGATACGGGCGTTACGGCTTTGCTTAGCAGCGGCTACGGGGAGTGCGGGGACGCGGTGCGCGGCATACTCGAGTGCGTCAGGAAAGGCGACACGCACTTTTTGTTACTTCGCGGCGAGGTCGATCCCAACTGCATAAGGCGGGCGGCGGCGATTATATCCGTGCTCTCCGTCGGCTTCGAGAATTGCGGGATAGGCGGGGCGAGAATGGATAAGTCCGACCCCTGCACGGTGGCGAGTAACGGCTACCGTTTCGGCAAGGCGGGCGAGGCGGCGGCGCGGTGCGGTGCGGCAACAGACCTCGGCGGCATGCTTTGGAGCAGAGAGGGCGGGGAATACGGCGGCTGGCATTTCCTGTGCGCGCCCGTGCGCTCGGCGGTGGCGGCTCTTCCCATGCCCCTATACGCGGGCGGGGCGGCGGAGTTCGGTATGCGGAGCGAGGGCGAGACGCTCTTTACCGTCGGCATATGCGCTTGGGCGGAGGAGAGCGAGATCGGCGACTATTACAATGCGCGTAACGGCGGTATAGTGCGCGGCGCGGTGCTGACTAAAAAGGGGGGCGGGAAGAACAGACGGAGCCTCCTTGCGGCGTACTTCAAGTGCGCCATTCGCCGTCGCGACAAGCTGGTAGACATACTCGACGGCTATAACGACTATCTCAAAGGACCCAAGGCGCTTTTGGAAAGCGGGGGCAATCGGGTGACGGTCACAAAGAAGCGGGGCTTTTTCGGCGTTACGGGCAGGTTTATTAAGCTGTGGTTCCGCCTCTTCCGCTCCAAACGCGTCAATGCGGAGTACGCTGCGGCGTTTTCCGACCTGACCTCGGCAAGCAGTTGGGTGGAGCGGCTGACGGGGGAGAGCGAATGAAGGCGGCGATAGTGATAGCCTATCACAAGCGGGACGAGCTCATCAGCGGCGAGCCCTTTCTTCCCGTGCATGCGGGGCGGGCGCTTATGGATGAGACTAACCCCGACAAAGATTGGCTTACACAGAACCTTATCGGCGACGATACGGGGGATAATATCTCCGCCGACAATGCGGCATATAACGAGCTGACCGCGCTGTATTGGGCGTGGAAGAACGTCGCCGCCGACGCCGTCGGGTTTATGCACTATCGCAGGCATTTTGTTTTCGACCCCGCCTCCAAGAAGAATTATTATTCCGTGGCGAGGATCAAAGGCGGGTATATTTCGAACAAACTCCGCTACCGTGACGGGGTTATTGACGATCTACTTTCGGGCAAGAGCTTTGTGTGCGCGGCGCAGGATCGGAGCAAGACGGTACGCGAGCACTATGCGGCGGCGCACGGCACAGTCGGTTTGGATATAACGGAGCGGGTGATTAAAGAAAAGTACCCCGAATACGCCGATGCGGCAGAGCGGTACTTCAGCGGCAAGACGGAGTATTTCTATAATATGTTCATTATGCGCCATGCCGATTTCGACAGATACGCCGAGTTCCTCTTCGGCGTGCTCGGCGAGGTCGCAAAGGAGCTTAAAGGCGAGCGGCTCTATCCCTCCGAGCGCATAACCGGCGTGTTTATGACTAAACTCATAGACGAGGGCTATACCGCCGTGCGACTGCCCGTTATGTTCGTTCGCGGCAGACAGACTTTCAAGGCGGCTTGGGCGGAGAGTAAACGCAATCTCAAACTTAATAAACAGCGCAAGGGCGGAATGAAAGGTCGGCTCTATGCTATAAAACCTCTGCTTAAAAAATTGGTGCCCGACTTCATTTTCGCCTGGTACTATAACCGCAAAAAACATTAAAATACTTAATTTTTTAGTGTAAGAGTTTGCGGGGAAACCCCCTTTGTGTACAAAGGGGGTTTCCCCCGCACCCCTTTCCCCTAAAAACTTAAAATCTTTTTATTTTTTTATTATGGGGCTTGGGCACTCCGAAATAACTAATTTTGTATGCCGTCCCGAAAGATTGGGGAGCATAAGAAGTCAGATACGAATTGTGGCCGCCCGAAGTTGAAGTGAACCAAAAAAGTTGGACAGCGAAAGGAGGTTCACGAAGGATGAAAAAAGTTAAGAATAAGGCAAGAAAA
>CANPYH010000094.1 GCA_947588325.1 uncultured Clostridia bacterium | reverse complement strand
CTCGGCTTTATGCGGGGCGTAGTCGATTCCTCCGACCTGTCGCTTAACATTTCCCGCGAGATGTTACAGCACGACAGGCAGCTCGGTGAGATCGCGAAGAGTTTGGAAAAGAAGATACTCTCCGAGCTTTCCAAGTGGTTGGAAGCGGACAGAGCGGCTTATGAGAAGTTCTTCGACGACTTCGGTATCACGCTCAAGTTCGGCGCATACGAGAGTTTCGGCGCGAACATACCCAAGCTCAAGGACCTTTTGGTGTATCAGTCCACCGCGGGCAAAAAAGTTACGCTCAAAGAGTACGTCGCCTCCATGAAAGAGGGACAGAAGGATATCTACTACGCCGCCGGTTCCGACCTCACCGCGCTCGGCTGTCTCCCGCAGGTCACCGCCGTTACCGCGAAGGGCTACGACGTCCTGCTTATGGCGGATAACGTGGACGAGTTCGTCGTTAAACTTATGAACGAGTACGACGGCAAGAAGCTCAAGTCCGTCGCCGCCGAGGATCTCGGGCTGGAAACCGAAGAGGAGAAGCAGGCGAGCAAGGAAAAGACCGACTCGGCAAAAACATTGCTGGACGAGGTTAAGTCCGCGCTCTCTACCAACGTCACCGAAGTGCGCCTCTCCAATATGCTCGGGGACTTCCCGTCGGGCGTTACCGCAAAGGGCGAGTTGTCCATAGAAATGGCGAAGGTGCTTTCGAGTATGCCGGGTAACGAGAATATCCGCGCGCAATACATTCTCGAGCTTAATCCCAACCACCCCATGTTCGCCCTTGCCGAGAGACTTCTCTCCGAGGATAAAGCAAAGTTCGGCCGCCTCTGCGTCTTGCTCTACACCGAGGCTATGCTGACCGTGGGTATAGCACCCGAGAACCCTACGGAGTTTGTTAGGTTAGTCAACGAATTCATTATTATGTGATGACTTTGCAGGGGGAAGGCACATAGCACCGCTGATAGGCACGAACCGAGAACATTTCGGCGCAGTCATTTACGCCTATTATAGTAAACTCCTGTGTTACAGCAGGAGCGCCGTATAGGCGCGGTGATACGAGCGCGCCGACGTTCGCTTCTGCTCGGTCATTTACGTTTTAAGTAAACTCCCTCGCGAAGTTCCGTCTCCCGCCCGTCTGACCGCACCTCTCCGCCGCTCTCATATCGGTTCGATATAGGCTTGTGCAAGAAGATGATTTAATGTATAAAGCACTCTATTACGCATAGGGTGCTTTTGCATTGGCATTACTATATGACAATCTCGGCATATTTGCAATATGTTACTTATCTTGTTATTAACTTAACAATCCCCTCAGGCGCTGCGCGCCAGCCCCCCTTACTAATGGCGACCACACGGATCAGTTACGCTCGAAGCAAGAAACAACACCTTTGTAATGATACAAATTTAGCAACATTTTACCTAAATAAGCTGGGGACGAATGTGTGGCCGCCCTTAGTAAGGGGGGCTGGCGGACGAAGTCCGACTGAGGGGATTGTCAATGTTAGTTACTCGAGAAGTAATTACTTGCTATCTGAGATTATTATATCGAAGATAACCTATTTACTTTGTGGACAATTCTCAAGATTGGAATTTGTTTTGACAAAAAGTTTAGGGCATCTTGGCAAAATAGCACGATATTCCTTGAAAAATGTTGTAATAATATGATATATTAAACATGTTATCAGTTATATTTTGTGGAGGAAATGACTCGCATGGCTAAAACCGTAGACAGCAAAGCGTACCCGTTAAAAGAATTGTTTTTAGACAAGTTTGATGTTGATTTTTATCAAAGAGAATATGTTTGGAAAAGTAAACAATTACAGGATTTAATTAGCGACCTTTCCACTGAATTCTTGAAGAATTGGAAGGAAGGCGATACGCCCGATAAAGTCAGAAACTATGATCCATATTTTATGGGTGAAATCGTCTTGTCTCTTAAGGAAGGCGAGCGTAGCGCAATCATTGACGGACAGCAGAGAATTACAACTTTCACTTTGTTGCTTATTTATTTGCTCAATAATTATGAAAATTTGTCACAGTTCCCTCGGGCGGATATAGAAAAGGCAATTTATAGTGATGATTTTGGAACGCCGAGGTTTAATCTGGATATAGAGCAGAGAAAGGATTGCATGCTTTCATTATTTCAAAAAGGAAGTTATACGCCGACCGATAAAGATCGTCAATATGTTGAAAATATAGTAGAACGGTATAACGAAATTTCGGATTGCTGGGATGACCGAATAAACAAAGATAATGTTGTTAATTTTGCATATTGGATAAAAGAAAAAGTTGTGTTTTCAAAAGTATGGACGAACAGCGATGAATTTGCATATGTCATTTTTGAAACTATGAACGACCGCGGTTTGTCTTTAACGCAGGTTGAGATGTTGCGCTCATATTTGCTTGCTCACATTGAACTTCCCGAAAGAGATATTGCAATAGGGCTTTTTGACGAAGTGGTTAAAAGACTTGTGGGGATTAAATTAAGTTCCACTTCAAAGGCTGAATTTGAATTTTTTAAGATGTATTTCAGGGGACACTACGCCGAAGACTTTTCGCAATCCAAAGATTCAAAATCCGACTTTGTCCGTATCGGCAAAGAGTTTCACCGTTGGGTTCGTGATAATGATAAAGACTTATTGAATTTGAAGTCGTCTGCAGATTATGTTGTTTTCATTGAGAAGATAGCATATTTTTCCAAACAATATGAAAAAATAAACAATATAATTGCAAGCAGAAACACAAATGAATATCTTTATTTGATTGTTAATAACGATTATAATTTCACCCTCCAGCCCGCGCTCATTTTATCTGCTATCAAATATCAAGACAGCGATGAAATCGTCAATCAAAAGATTAAAATTATATCCAAGTATATAACCAAAATTTTAACTTGGAGAGTTTGGAATCATTGGATAATTTCCCAAAGTTCTTTGGAAACGCCCATATACGGTCTTTGCAAACAAATAAGAGACATGGACATTGAAGCAATAAAGAAAGTATTATACGGTGACCCGATAGAATTGCCCCCTTTGAATAATTCTCCGATGTTAAACCAGCAAAACAGACCGAAATTGAAGGTTCTGCTTGCCCTGATTACAGAAATAGTCGCTAAAAATTCAATGTCACCTGATTATCTGCTTAATAAGCCCTATATTGAGGTTGAACATATTTGGAGCAATCATTATGAGCAGCATACGGACGAGTTTGCAGATCAGAATGCGTTTGCAGATGCGCGAAACAATATAGGAGATTTACTTATTTTACCAAAATCTTTTAATGCGTCATATAATGACGCGCCTTATTCAACTAAAGTCGAGCAATATTTTGAGCAAAATATTTTAGCGCAATCTCTGAACGCTAAAAAATATAAAAATAATCCAAATTTCCAGAAATTTATTGAAAAAAGCAAGTTACAGTTCAAACCATATGAGGAATTTAAAAAGGCTTCGATAGGGGAAAGAGCGGAATTATATAAAAGCATTCTTTTGTGGAATTGGAATAAAGACGGCGGATTGGAAGATTAGAAGTTTATAAAATATAGCATACATATAACAATAACAAGACACCCGAAGTTTTATTTTCGAGTGTCTTTTATGTATATCAAAATATTATCCGACTATGAATTTTAGCCCTTAACACTCCTGATATCAGGTAATTTCCTTGCCCAGTCCAAAAACTCCGCGCAGGTGCCGATGTAATCGGGGGCTATCGTGATTTCCTCTTCGGTGGCGGGGGAGTCGGTGAGGTAGAAGGCGCCCAGCCCCGCGGCTTTGCTTGCGAAAATATCCTCGCCGTAGTCGTTGCCGACGACGATAGTCTCTTCGGCAGTCATGCCTAACTCTTCCAGCACCTGTATATAGTATGCGGGGTTGGGTTTGGCGTAGCGGTAATTCTCATATGACGTGACGGTCTCAAAGTCGCTCTCGTTAAGCCCGCCCCAGATCAGCCTCTTACACAACGCGTACTTGGGGAAGAGAGGATTGGTAGTCACTGCCATGCGGTATCCCTTATCTTTAAGCGCCTTGACCGCCTGTATCATCAGCGGTTTTTTGCGGACGCAGGGTTGTATTACGTCGTACTCGTTGGCGTAAAAGTCGGTCATGCGCGCTTCGAGTTCGTCGAGGGGCAGGGAGACCTTTCCGTCGGCATAGGCTATAAACGCCTCGCGGTTGGTGCGGGAGCCGTCGTTAGCCGCCATTGCCGCAGCGGACGTGATTATAACCTTGGTGATAGCCCGTCCGTCCTCGCAGTCGGAAAACTTGCCGAGTATTGCGTCTCTGTACGGCGGGACAAACTCCTCCGCCCTGCAATCGATCAGCGTTCCGTCCATGTCGAAAAAGATATTTTTAATCATACTCCAAGTATAACACATTTCCCCGCATTGTGCAATAAAAAGCGCCCTTCGGAATTACCCGAAAGGCGCCTTTCGCTATTGTTACTTACTCCGATCAGATCTTTTTGTCTGCCTTGTAGGAGGTGTGGAGTATCTCGTGAGCCTTATGGCTGTTAGGCGCGCCGAAATACTCGTCATAAAGCATCTTCATGAGCGGAGTATCCGACGAACGGCGATACTTGTTTGCGGTGTCGCTGTCATAGAGCGCCTTTGCACGGGTAGCTTTAAGCTCGACGCCGTTGCGGACGCTGTCGGGCAGACCGGGCTGACCGCCGCCGTTTACGCAACCGCCGGGGCAGGACATAATCTCGACAAAGTCGTACTTGCGCGAGCCGTCTTTGATCCCCTCGATAATGGTCTTTGCGTTGCCAAGCCCCGAAGCGACTGCCACGCGAACGGTGTTACCCGCCACGTTATAGGTAGCTTCCTTGATAGGCTCGGTGCCGCGGACTTCCTTGAAGTCGATAAGTTCGCACTTACCGTCAAGCATGTGGGCTGCGGCGCGGAGAGCGGCTTCCATAACGCCACCCGTTGCGCCGAATATCGTACCGCCGCCCGAGCACTCAGCGAACGGAGCGTCGAATTCCTCGTCGGGCAGGTCCTCGAACCTTATACCCGCGGTCTTGATCATGCGGGCGAGTTCGCGAGTCGTAAGAGCGACGTCGACGTCCTCTTCCATAACCTCGATACCCACCTCGTGTTTCTTCGCGGTGCAGGGGATAACGCTGACGACGAAGAGGTCTTTCTTGTCGATATTGTTCTTCTCGCAGTAGTATGATTTAAGCAATGCGCCGAACATTTGCTGAGGCGACTTGCAAGTCGAGAGGTGAGGTATCATCTCGGGGTAGGTCTGTTCAACGTACTTGACCCAAGCGGGGCAGCAGGACGTGAACATAGGCATGGTCTTGCCCGTCTTGATACGGTCGAGAAG
>CANPYH010000093.1 GCA_947588325.1 uncultured Clostridia bacterium | reverse complement strand
AGTTTACTTAAATAGGTAAATGACTGAGCAGAAGCGAACGTCGGCGCGCCCGTATCACCGCGCCTATTGCGCCGCTCCTGCAGTCGCAGTCGTCCATCAGCGGTGCTATGTGCCTTCCCTACAAGGAAAGGCCGCCGTCGATGACCACCACCTGTCCCGTAATATACGCCGCTGAATCCGACGCGAGAAAGGCTACCAAATCGGCTATCTCTTCCACGGCGCCTAACCTGCCGAGGGGGATTTGCTTGATATATTCGGCTTTCTTGTCCTCGGGAAGTTTTGCGACCATATCCGTTGCGATAAATCCGGGAGCGATGGCGTTTACTCGAATACCGTAAGGCGCAAGCTCGGCGGCGAGTGTTGCCGTCATGGAGTTAATAGCGCCTTTGGTTGCCGCATAAACCGACTGACCGGCAAGCGCCATTTTGGAGCTGACGGACGAGACGTTGATAATAACGCCCTTCTTCGCCTTGAACATCTTCAGCGTTGCCTGTTGTGCGCAATAGAAGTAACCCTTGACGTTTATGTTAAGGCTTCTGTCCAGCGAATCGGGGTTGAGCATGAGGAGGAAGGCGTCGTCGACCACGCCCGCGTTATTCACAAGCACGTCGAGCTGACCCAACTCCTTAACTACCGTTCTGAACATGGCGTTTACGTCCGCTCTGTCGCCGACATTAGCCTTGATAGCGATAGCGTTGACGCCGAACTTCTTGATCTCGGCGACAACCTTATTCGCCTCTTCCTCGTTGGAATTGTAGTTGACGGCGACGTCGTAGCCGAGGCTGCCCAGCTTGATGGCACAGCCCCTGCCTATTCCTCTCGACGCGCCCGTTACAAGAGCAACCTTATTCATACCTCTTCTCCCTTATGCTTTTTTGAGTACGACGGCGTTAAACGTGCCGCCTGCCGACGCGGATATGGCAAGCGCGTAAGTCGCCGCGGTCTTGCCCACTTTGCCCGAGAGCATGAGCGCCGCGTGAGCCGCCTCGAGTGCGCTCGACGCCGCTCTGCCTTCGCCGCAAATATCCTTGACGCTGACTTTTTCCGCCCCTTCGAATCCGATAAGCGCCTCGCTCTCCGCCTTTGCCAGAGACTTAACGCCGTTCGAGCAGGTCATTACCAGCCCTATATCCTCCGCCGTTACGCCCGACTCTTCGAGCGCGATCCCGATTGCCTTTTTAAGCGTTTCGCCGTCGCCGAACTTACCGAACTCGACGTCCGAGCGCGCGCTGCCGCTGCCGAGCACCTCGGCGTATTTCTTTGCGCCGCGCTTGTTTGCGCTGCTTTCCTTTTCGAGCACGAGGGTTATTGCGCCGTCGGACAGCTTCATACCCGCGTCAAACGCGCCGAGTTTCTCGTAAAGCATATGCACGGTGTCCGAATCCTCGTCCGCGCCGACGGCAAGTATGACGTCGTTCTGCGTTGTGCGGAGCACTCTGCTCGAGTACCCCACCGCGGCAAGTCCGCTCGCCGCGCCGTTGGAGCAGGTCACGTTATAGCCCTTGACGCCCGCGGAGATGGAAAGATATCCCGGAGCCGCGTTATACACGGTGTTCGGGAAGAGGAATGCGCTGCCCGATTGCGTGCCGTTGGCGATTATCCCCTTCTGGAAGTTGGCTATATCCGTCTGCGGTCCGTCCGACGTGCCCGCGATTATGCCTATCTTTGTGGCGTTCTCTTCGGTTACTTCTATACCCGCGTCGGCAAGAGCGAGCTTGCCCGAAACGCAGGTCATTTGACTGAGTTTGTCCAACTTGCGATAGAAGTTCAATTTGATCCCTACGCCCGCAAAGTCATCTGCGCCAACCGTCGATACGGCGTCGCCGCATTTTTCGCAAATGCTCGGCGCGGCTTTCGCGTTTACGTTTTCCGCATACGCCGAAACGGTGTTGCCCATGGGGCTTACCACTCCTATTCCCGTTATAAATACTCTCTCGCCGTCGTCGCCCGTGAGCTTACGAGGCGCGTCCTCTTTTGCATATATTATGCTGGCGTTGTTGCCGCCGAACGCATAGTTGTTCGATTGCACATACTCGACCTTTCTCGCCTTGCCTTTATTGGGAACGAAGTCGAACTCGCCCGCCTTCTCGCGCATTGCCGCCTCGTCCTCTTCGGTATAACCTACCGTGGGAGGTACGATACCGCGCTCTATTGCCTTTACGCAGAATACCGCTTCCACCGATCCCGCCGCGCCGAGGCAGTGCCCGACCATCGATTTAGTCGAGCTTGCGCTGACCTTGCCGTCCGTGCCGAATACGCGGAGCATTGCGCCGAGCTCGGAAGAGTCGTTAAGCGGAGTGCCCGTGCCGTGAGCGTTGATATAGTCGACGTCGCTTGCCGCTATACCCGAATGCTCGAGAGAGCGTTCCATAGCCGATTGCATACCCTCGCCCGTCGGAGAAGGCGCCGTTATGTGGTGAGCGTCGCAAGATACGCCGCTGCCGAGTATCTCGCAATATATCTTCGCGCCGCGCTTCTTTGCGTGCTCGTATCCTTCCACTATCAATATTCCCGCGCCTTCGCCGAGCGCTATACCCTTGGAGCGGTTGAAGGGGCGGCATGGTTCGTCGTCCAGCGCATGGAGTGCGTGGAAGCCCGAGTATGCCAGACTTGACATAGGGTCGGATCCGCCGGCTATAACCGCGTCCGCCTTGCCCGAGCGTATAAGATCCGCCGCCATTGCCACCGACATAGTTCCCGCCGCGCAGGCGTTTGCCACGTTGTCAATAACTCCGCACGCTCCGAAGCGGTGCGCAACGTTATTGGCTATTGCGGATATGGGCATTTTAAGCACGTCCTCGCCGCTCGCCTTTGCGGGGTCCGCCGTATAGTCGCGATAGAACTTCTCTATCGTCACGGCGCCGCCGACGCAGGAGCCGAGTATTACGCCCACTCTGTCCGCTTCCTTCGCGACGTCGAGTTTTGCGTCCTTGATAGCCTCGTCCGCCGCCTTAATCGCAAGCGCGCTCGCTCTGTCCTCGCCCTTCGGCGTGACAAACTCGGGGTATTCCGCGCCGATATGCGCGTAGCACTTCTCGTGCTCCACGCTCACGACTTCCTTGATCCCCACGACGCCCGCAAGCGCGTTATCGAAACACTCGTCCGCACTGCCGCCTATTGCGCAGGTCAGTCCGAGCCCTGTTATTACTATTCTTTCCATTACTTCCTTCCCTTGTAGTCGGGGTGCTCGATTATGTATTTACTGAGCGTTCCGACATTGGCAAAAACTCCGTCGTTCACGCCGATAAGCGTAACGCCGAAAAGTTGGTCCATTCCCGCTATTATTTCAAGCGAATCCACGCTGTCAAGTCCGAGTCCGTCGCCGAACAGCGCAATATCGTATGTTATGTTCTCTTTCGGCAGCCGAAGGGATTTCGCAAGATAGTCGATAATCTCGTCGGCAACCGCCTTTTGTTTCTCGTCCATCAGTCGAGGTTGTCCATTACGTACTTGCTGAGGGTCTCGATCGTCTGGAAGTGCTCTCTGTCAACGCCCATCATCGATACGCCGAACTCCTGGTCGATACCTGCGATGATCTCCAACGAGTCAACGCTGTCCAGCCCGATATCGTCTCCGAAAAGTTTTGCGTCGTCCGTCAGGTCCTCCTCGGGAAGGCGAAGGTTCTCTACGAGAATTTTCTTGATCTTGTCTGCGATCTCTCTCTGTTTTGCGTCCATTGTTCTTTTACTCCTTGATTTTGGTATTTTTGTCGATATACTTTATATATCGTTTAAGGCTTTATTCCTCTTGATATCTTTAAGGCTCCGTCTTAATATCCTTACAGGCGATCTTAATATATCGTTTTAATATCCTTGCCCTCGGCTTTGACGGCGCGGAGAAATTCCTCGTCGTTGGGGCGATAGTCCTCTATCGTGTTGCCCCAGCCCTCGTCCGCCATTGCTGCGTACATATCGGGGGGATAGAGGTTAGACGTTATCTTCGCCTTGGTCTCGACGGAGAGCTTACCCGTTTTGGCAAACTCCGCGCCCGCCTCTCTTATCTCCTCAAGACGCGCGTCGCAACGCCGCTTCGTTATCGTCTTGCAGAACAGCTCGCCCTCGCCGACGAATATCTCCTCATACCCGCCGTCGCCGCATATCATGTTGAATTGGGCGCGAACGGAGTCGTAACTCTTCGCGATGGGATAGAACCCGCAATTGGATATTAACAGGGTCTTATAGGTGACTTCGAAGCGGGGCGGGTGTCCGCCGTTTACGAGGTAGTTTTTCTGCCCCGTCATAAACGACGCTACCGTCGGGAGCTGGCGCTCCACAAACGCTTTGAGCCGAGAGGGCAAAGAATAATAAAAAAGCGGAAAGCTGTATATTACAAGGTCGGAAGCAAACATCTTAACCGATATACTTCTTACATCGTCGTTTATAACACACTTTCCGGGTGACGTCGTCCAGCAGCCAAAGCAGCCGAGACAAGATTCTATTCTTTTGTCCTTTAAGGTGACGATCTCCAAGTCAACGGGGGTCACCGAACCGTACCCGTCGAGAAACGCCCTCGTCAGTTTCATCGTATTGCTCTTGTCCCCTCTGGGACTGCCGTTAATTACAAGAACTTTCAATACCGATTCCGTCCTGCACAAGTCTCCTTAATTGTTTTAATTTTATAATATCCGCCGTCAAAAGTCAATGCTAAATTTTTTTTTGCTCCTAAATTAAAGGATAAAAATGTGGATAAAAGGTTATTGGCGAATAAATATCTTGAATTGCTCGCGTTTGCGCGTTTTTTGTGGGATTTGGGAATTTATGATAACGGCTGGGTGATAACAATATGTTGAAACAGTGAAAACGGAGCTTGATCCGATGTTTAAAAAAATCTGAAATTTTTAATTTATTTACAGAATGTCATAATTGTGTTATTTTTTGATATTTTATTCGTAGAATTTTTCGGCGGGGAGGATTATAATACGGGTGTTGATAGGGAGAGATATGAAATCAACCGCAACAAGGAGGCATAAACAATGATAAAGTTCATTAAGTTTGTCGTTGCTGCTTTCAGAAACAATGCTCACAATCACTATTTCTTTTCCTGATTTAAGAGCAGGCAACGAAGCCAATCGGCATTAACGCCGATTTCCCGCTCTCCAACCGAGAGCGTACATAAGACAAGTCGGGCATTCCGCCCGCACTGATTTGCCATCATCATTTTCCCCTTTTATTTTTCTCTCCGTTCGTGAACGCGATGTTCGCGAGCGGAGAGATTTTTTTGTGTGGGAGTTTTTGCAGGTGGCGAACCATTTTTTGAAAAAAACGGTTCGCCACCTGCACCCCCACTCCCAAAAAACTTAAAAATCTTTTTTAATTTTTCTTTGTAAATGTGTTTTTAAGGGGGAAACCTTTTT
>CANPYH010000092.1 GCA_947588325.1 uncultured Clostridia bacterium | reverse complement strand
CTCGAAGAGGTCATCAAGGACCACCCCGTACTCCTCAACCGTGCGCCGACGCTGCACCGCCTCGGCATACAGGCGTTCGAGCCTGTGCTTGTCGAGGGCAGGGCTATAAAGCTCCACCCGCTCGCCTGCGGCGCGTTCAACGCCGACTTCGACGGAGACCAGATGGCGGTTCACGTTCCTCTTTCCCTCGAGGCGCAGGCAGAAGCGCGCTTCCTCATGCTCGCTTCGAACAATATCCTCAAACTTTCGGACGGCAAACCCGTTTGTACGCCGACGCAGGACATGGTCATGGGTTGTTACTACCTCACCATTCCCCGTCCGGGCGCAAAGGGCGAGGGCAAGGTATTCTGCGACGTTGACGAAGCCAAGATGGCATATCAGAACGGCGACATAACCTTGCAGTCCAAGATAAAGGTGCGTATGTTCCGCGAGATTAACGGGGAAATGAAGCACAAAGTCATCGACTCCACGTTGGGTAAGATCATATTCAACGAGGCAATTCCTCAGGATCTCGGCTTTGTCAAGAGAGAGACGGAGGACGACATGTTCAGACTGGAGATCGAGGACGTCGTGGATAAGGGCAAACTCGGCAAGATCGTCGACGAGACCTTCAAGCGCAAGGGCGCAATGGAGACGAGCCGCGTGCTCGACGCCGTTAAGTCGCTCGGTTATAAATACTCGACTATCGGCGCAATCACCACTTCGGTGTTCGATATGCACATACCGCCCGAGAAGAAAGCGCTCATTGCGGAGGGCGACGAAAAGGTTATCAAGATCGAGGAGCTGTATAAAGAGGGCTTCCTGACGGATAGCGAGAGATACGCCAAGGTCATTGCGGTGTGGAAGGATATCAACGCGCGCATGTCAGCCGTACTCAAAGCCGGCTTCGAGACGTTTAACCCCATATCCATGATGGCGACGTCGGGCGCCCGCGGATCCATAACGCAGATGATTCAGCTTGCGGGCTGGCGCGGACCCATGGTCAACCCCCAGGGTAAGACGCTGGAAGTGCCTGTCAAGAGCAACTTCCGTGAAGGACTTTCCGTTCTCGAATACTTCATCGCCAGCCACGGCGGACGTAAAGGTCTTGCCGACACCGCGCTTAAAACGGCAGACTCGGGATATCTTACCCGCCGTCTCGTCGACGTTGCGCAGGACGTTATCGTCGTCGAGGACGACTGCTGCAAGGGCGCGGCTCCGAGCGGTATCAAGACGTTTGCGATTGTCGAGGGTAATCCCACAACGGTGGACCTCTCCAAGGACGACGCGAAGATCCAGATATACGACGGCAAAGCGCCTAAATATGCGGTGGACGAGGTGATTAACCCCACCACGGGCGGACTTATCGTTCAGGAAAGAGGCCAGATCACGGGCGCAATGGCGGACGAGATCATGACTTGCGGGCTTCCGTCTATCCGCGTCATCGGCTCGCTTATCGAGAGCCTCGAGGACAGACTTAACGGCAGATTCACCGCCGAGGACGTATATAACCCCAAGACGGGCGAACTCATTATCGGCGTAAACAATATCGTGACCGAGGCAAAGGCGAAGGAGATAATCGACGCGGGCATTGCTTCCGTCAAGATCAGAACGGCGCTGACCTGCGCGACCAAGCACGGTCTGTGCGCGAAGTGCTACGGCAAGGACATGTCCAACGGCTCCCTCATTCGCATAGGCGAGGCTGTCGGCATAATCGCCGCGCAGTCCATAGGCGAGCCCGGCACCCAGCTTACCATGCGTACCTTCCACTCGGGCGGCGTCGCAGCGGCAGACGATATCACGCAGGGTCTCCCGAGAGTAGAAGAGCTGTTCGAAGCGCGTAAGCCCAAGGGCGTTGCGACCATATCCGAAATCAACGGCACCATACGCATTAAGGAAGAGAACGGCAGAAGGGACGTCATTGTCACGTCGGACGAGGGCAAGGAAAGCTCTTACTCCATACCGTATGCGGCAAAGCTCAAGCCGAGCATAAGGAACGGCGCGAGGATATCGGCGGGCGACCCGATCACCGAAGGTCCTATCAACCCCCACGACATACTCGCGACCAAGAACCCCAACGCCGTGCAGGAATACCTGCTCAAAGAAGTGCAGTCGGTATACCGCAGTCAGGGCGTTAAGATCAACGACAAGCACGTCGAGACCATTGTTCGCCAGATGCTCAAGAAAGTCAGAGTGGAGAAGAGCGGCACGACCGACCTTATCCCGGGCAACATGATCGATATCAGCGAGTTCCAGGAGGCTAACCGCAAGGCGCTCGAGAGCGGCGGAGTTCCCGCGCTTGCAAAGGCGACCCTCCTCGGTATCACCAAGGCGGCGCTTGCAACCGAGTCCTTCCTCTCGGCAGCGTCCTTCCAGGAAACGGCGAGAGTGCTCACCGAAGCGGCTATCCGCAACAAGCGCGATCCCCTTCGCGGCTTGAAGGAGAACGTCATCATAGGCAAGCTCATTCCCGCAGGTACGGGCATGAAGCAATACCGCGACATAACCCCCTTCGAGCATAAGCAACAGCCGACGGACTACGCGGAATAATAGCGCGGAATAATCAAAAAACAATAAACGAAAAGAGGATAGCGTGTACACGCTGTCCTCTTTTCGTTTATTGGAGGGAGTATTATGGAACAATTTGGGTGGGAAGTCACATAGCACCGTTGATACGCGCGAACCGAGAACATTTCGACACAGTCATTTACGGTTTTAGTAAACTCCTGTGTCGAAATAACCTCTCTCGCACCCTGAACGGTACTCTGTGCCTTCTATATATCGGTTCGTGACAGACTTTCGAAAAAGGATAACTTGATATAACAATCTCCGCTCGGCAATATGTTACTCATCTTGATATAAACTTTACAATCCCCTCAGGCGCTACGCGCCAGCCCCCCTCGACTTCGGGCGGCCACATTCGCGCCCGACTATTCGTGCTCTTCTATCTTTCGGGGCGGCACACATTCGTTCCCCGCTTTTCGTGGATATAATTACTTGATTTGTATCATTACAAGGGTGTTGGTTATGTACCCGAAACTCGGGTAGCAGGTGGGCCGCCCGAAGTCGAGGGGGGGCTGGCGGACGAAGTCCGCCTGAGGGGATTGTCTATGATTATGCCATATAAAGTTAGGTTTTAATAATCAGCTTTGGCATTTACACACCCGCACCGGTGTCGGTGCCCCGTGTCGGCAGCGGCTTATCGCGCCTTACACCCCCGCGCCGTTTATGGTTGGACTTTAATAATCGGCTTGGGCGTTTACATGCCTAATCCCGCGGGGGGGGGGTAGGAGAGGGGGAGGGTGGCGATAAAATAGGTGAGACCGTCGCGGCGTTCGTAGACAATGGAGCCGTGCATAGACTCGAGGGCGGACTTGGCTAAAAACAGCCCGAGACCGGAGTTATGCTCGGAGGGATTGCCCGAAACGAAGGGAGCAAAGACGTCCTTATCGGTGGTAATGCCGTGTCCGTTATCGACGATTTCGAGGCGGCACATGCCCTTGTGGCGGAGTGCGGAGACGGTAAGCTCGGTGCAAGCGGAGTGTTCGATCGCGTTCATAACGAGGTTAAGCACCACGCTTTGCAGTGCGGTGCGTTTAGCGTACACTTCCAGAGACTCGGAGAGCGTGACCGTCATAACAATGCCGTTAGCCTCGCAGTCGGGGCGCAGGTCGTCGGTAACATTCCTGACCAAATCGCTGAGGTTGATCGCTTCGGAATCCTCGGCGACATAGTTTTGCCGCCCGTACTTGCCGAGGTCGATAAAGTCCTTTTTAAGCTCGGCGCTTTTCTGTAATAAGCCGTCCACTTTCGCCGCGAGGGTAGGCTCGGCAATGTTCTGGCGCAGGTCGGTAAGCGACTCGCCCATGCTGTCGGCGGCCTTTTTCATATCGTGGCTGACGTATAACAGAATATTATCCCGCTCGGTAAGCACGTCACGAAGGCTCTTGGTCTGCTTCTTGACTTCCTGTTCGAGATTGGCGGTGAGATAGCGATTGTGCAATTCCATCGAGACGAACTCGCGGATACCGAGAACGAGCGTAACCCCGAGCGCGCCGAGGTATAGCCAGAAGGTCGGACCGAGCACGGCATAGGGGATATGTAACCCCGAGAACAAAGCGATAATGACGGATACGCCCACAATAATGGTGTTAAGCCGAAGCCCCAAAGGCTTGCCCTTGTAAATGTCGCGGATAACAAAGGCGAATATCACGACGACGGAGGCGCAGGCTAACACTATATAGGTGCAGCATACCGCAAGATACGCGGCTACGCTCGTCATAAAGGGCGAGATAAACGCCAAAACGGTCGCGACAATGGTGACGCCGGCGACGGGGTATAGAACGGGGAGTTTGCCGAACTTCTTGGGCAGGTAGAGAGCGGAGGCGAAGAGTATAAAGCCGATGGAGAAGCGGCGGATAGCAAAGAGCAGATAGGGCACGGTGGTAAAGCCGTACACGAAGAAAGTCGAGAACAGCGCGGCGAATATCCCCACGGCAAAGAGCAGCTGGGGGATAAAGGAGAAGGAGCGTTTAAGCAGGCAAATAAGCAGGAAAAGCAGCAACGTCCCCGCACCGAGAATGGCGCCGAGCAGAACGACGGAGCGGTTGGAATTGACTACGCCCCGAATCGCCGCGTCCTTGCCGATTAACACGGGTCCCAAAAAGCCTACAAAATTGTCGTTGTCCGTCTCGTAGTGCACCGTGACTTTGCATTCTTTGGAAAACTTGCCGTCGGCGGATATGGGGATATCGAGGAAGAGCGGCTCGGTCGCCGTATTGTGCAAAACGGAGTCGTCGAACTCGGAGGGCGCGGAGAAGTTGACATAATAATCGATATTGTACCTGTCGATAGTGCCGACATAGTCCGCGCTGGAGTATTGCACAAAGACGCTGCACGCCGAAAGCACGGGCGGGAGATATATGGTGAGGTGCCAATTCCCGTCAGGGGCTAACAGGCTGTCCAGGCGCCCGCTGTCATTCCACTCGTCGCCTGTGAGCGTGTCGATATAGAAACGGTAGGTCCCGCGCTTTGCCACAGAGCCGTTATATTCGTTGGAAACGACGTCGGTAGGCAGGACAAAGTCGTTGGGGATATAGTTAATAGCCGTCATGTTCATAACGCCGTCGATATCGGCGATAGAAACGGTATTGACGGGAACGCCCCCGACGTCCTTAATGCGGACGGGGGTGTCGGCAGGTATGCGGCTCCCCGCAAACAGCATGATAAGCGAGAAGGCGACACAGGCGACCAATACGCTGAAAAGTATGATAAGGTTTTTTGCGTTCCTTTTCACGGCGGATTATAACACCTCTCCCGTAAAGCAATAGCCGCGGTTAAACTCGGTGCGGATAATATCGCTGGCGGGCATAGCCGCTTTCAG
>CANPYH010000091.1 GCA_947588325.1 uncultured Clostridia bacterium | reverse complement strand
GGTGGTAATAAGCTCGTCGTCCTCGGCAAAGCAAAGGGCGTCCGAGCGGTGCAACACGTTGACCTTTCCGCCCGTGGGCAGGGTGCCGCTTATGGCGGAGATTATCTCCTCCGCCGAAGCCGACGCGGGCAGTCGCAGGTCGAGTACAAACTTCGCTTCGCGCCCAAACTCGCACATGCCGAGGTTGAGTGTGAGCGCGCCCGTCCCGTCCTCGCAGGCAATGCCGAGCGCCGCCCCGCTCGTGTCGATATACTCGCTCGCCCAACGCACCGCCTCGTCGCGAACGAGGGGTGAGAGCGCGCGAAGAAGCCTGATAATCGCGTTATCGCCCTTTTCGGGGGTGGAGCCGTGCGCCGATTGTCCCGTCGCCGAGACTACCGAGCCGCTTTGCGTAACGCCCGCCCCGCCCGTAGCAGCCCGCGCGACGCTCTCGCTTTTGAGCGTGCACTCGGCATAAGCGGGCACTATGTTCGGTCTTTCTCCGCCGCGGAGGCTGACGACGTCCTCGCCGTCGAAGGGAAGGAGGACTTCGAGGTGGAGTATACCCTTTTCGCCGGCGACGATGGGGAAGTCGGAATCGGGGGTAAAGGAGAGGCGGGGCACCTCTTGGGTCTGGACGTAGTGCTTGATACAAGCCGAGCCGTTCTCTTCGTTACACCCCACAATGAGGCGGACGCGCGCGCCTATATCGGCGTTCTGGCTTTTAAGCCTTTTAAGCGCGGTGAGGCAGGCGAACACGGGGCCTTTGTCGTCGCTGACCCCCCGACCGTACATATTCCCGCCGCGAACGGTGAGGGTGAAGGGATCGCTCGACCAACCCTCTCCTGCGGGAACTATGTCGAGATGACCGAGCACGCCGACGAGCTTATCCCCCGAGCCGTACTCCGCCCAGCCCGCGTAACCGTCGTCCTCGCCCACACGCAGACCGTATGAAGAGGCGATGGAGAGAAAGGCGTCGAGAGCGCGTCGGTTGGCTTTACCGAAGGGCGCATTTTTCGACGGCGCACCGTATATACTGTTAATTGCTATGAGCTTTTCGAGATCTTTTTGATTGTCCATACCGTAATTATATTTTTTCGCGAAAAACTTGTCAAGTTTTTGATTAAATCATTGACAAGGCATATGTCGGTGTGTATAATATGCGGTATGAACGCAGTATGTTTATCGGGCAATCGCCCTCACAAAATTCCCTTTGAAGAGGATAGCCGCGAGTGCTTCCTGCTCAAAGAGCGCATGCGCGAAGCGGTCGAGGCGCTTATCAAAGAGGGATACACGCGGTTTATAACGGGTATGGCGACGGGTTGCGACACCTGGTTCGCCGAGTGCGTAATAAATCTCATGGACGTATATCCCGACCTCGAATTGGAAGCGGCTGTGCCCTACCGCGGACAGCGGGACAGGCTGGTGGCGAAGGATCGTTTCCGTTACGACGCCATTATCGAGCATTGCGCCAAGGTTACTCTTCTTTCGGGCGAGTACACCAAGTTTTGCATGAGCAAGCGCAACAGATATATGGTGGATAATTCCGACGTCGTGCTCATAGTCAACTATGCCGAGAGCGGCGGAACGGTCAATACCCGCGCTTATGCCGAGAAAAAGCACAAGCGCATAATAGACTTGTAAGCGGAAGGCGAGCGGTACTTTTGTCAACCGCGGTCGCTGCGGAATAAACTTATTATAAAGAAAACAGGAGAATATTATGGAAAAGAAATACACCCTGTGCCCCAGATGCGAACTTAACTACATGCTTATAGGAGAAAAATATTGCGACGTATGCAAAGCCGAGCTTGGTATCGGCGAGGCGAATTTTCTTCTTCCCGACGAGGAAGAGGATACCGAGGCAAAGCTCTGCCCGATCTGCCATACCAACTACTGCGAAGAGGGTGAGGATATGTGCATAGAGTGCAAGAAGGAGCAAGCCGCGAAGAGTAAGTCCGAGGAGTCGGAGAGCGACGATTGGATGGATAGCGACGACCTCTCGCAGGAGATTGCCGACGAGGACGAGATGATTATCCCCGAGGGTCTTACCGACGAGGACGAGGAGACGGAAGAGGAAGAGACCGACGATTCCTTCACCGAGGACGACTTCGAGTATGTCAGCGCCGACGAGTTCGCCGAGGACGATGACGACGACGATGACGACGAAGGCGAATTCTGAAAGCGGCGCGGGGAATATAAATAAAGCTACGAGTAACAAAAACGGCGGGAAACACTTCTCGCCGTTTTGCTTGCGTATTTTTGAGGTTAATCGCTTTTTGTCGATTTGCCGAGGATTTTATAGAGAATACGGTAGAGAGCCACAGCCTCTTCGCCGTCCAATCCGATACAGCCCGCTACTCTACTCGGCACTTCCACCGCGCGTTCGCGAAGTTCCATGCCCTTGTCGGTAATACTCACGTCAAGCAACCGCTCATCGACAGAGGAACGCTCGCGCCTGACATAGCCTTTGCGTTCAAGGCTCTTCAAGACGGGAGTCAGCGTCCCCGAATCAAGGAACAGCTTCTCGCCGAGTTCTTTTGCACCGCACCTTCCTTTCTCCCAAAAGACCATCATTGCGATATATTGCGTATATGTAAGATTAAGTTCGTCGAGATAGGGACGATACTTATTTACCACCTCACGCGCACACGCATAGAGGGGGAAACACAGTTGATTTTCAAGTTTTAATGCGTCGTATTTATCCATAATTTACGCCCTGTTTTCCTCGGCGGATTTTGCGGCAAGCACGGCTTTTGCAAGCTGATCTCCGCATGAAGTCGGTCGTCTGCCGCAGGTAATACCCGACAGCTTTTTTGCTATATCTTCCGCTCTCATGCCGTTGACGAGAACGGGAATTGCTTTCAGGTTTCCGTTACAGCCGCCCGTAAACCTGACATTTGAAATTATTCCGCCGTTTATCTCCATTTCGATCAGCGTTGAGCAGGTGTTCTCCGTTTTGTAAGCAAAGTGCATTATAAAATCGCCTCCACTTGTTTTTTTACTTCCTTCATTTTAGTCGTCGGTTCGAAGCGGGCGACGATATCCCCGTTTTTGTCAATCAGGAATTTTGTGAAATTCCACTTGATCTTGCTGTTATTTTTATAGTCCTTATCGTTACGTTTTGCCGCTGCCGAAACTATCATGCCCATAAAGCCTCTGAACCCTTCGAACTTACTATTCTCTTCCAGCCATTTATAGAGCGGGATCTGATTTTCGCCGAAAACATCGATCTTAGCGAACTGCGGAAAGGTTATACCGTATCTTCCCGTGCAGAATGAGTGAATTTCTTCGTCGCTTCCGGGCGCCTGCTCGCCGAATTGATTGCAGGGGAAGTCGAGAATTTCCAGACCGTCCTTCTTGTGCTCGTCATATAAATCCTGCAAGTCGTCGTATTGCGGCGTAAATCCGCATCCCGTCGCCGTATTCACAATGAGCAGCGTCTTTCCGCGATAATTCGAAAGCGGTACGTCGCTCCCGTCTTGCGCCTTAACTACAAAATCATAAACATTCATACTTATCACCTTTGACTTAATTTAGCTCAATTCAATTGAACTAAATTGAATATATCACATTGCACACGGTCTGTCAAGTATTTCGGAGAAGAGAATCGGATAATTTTCAATTCGGAAAATTTTCAAAGGTGCAGGAGCGCTTCGCCTTTTTGTTTGCATAAACGGCGGAGGCGCGGCATAACTTATACGGAAAACAAGGAGGATTTAACATGGAAACGGTAAACGCCGCATACCTCAAGCGTATAGGCAAGATACAGACGATCGCGCAAATGCACATAAGATGTTCGGACGTTCGGAAGGTGCTTGCAACCCGCGCAACGGTAGCCGTGCGGGTCAGCGAAACGCTTAACGGCGAGGTCAGGCTTGCTGGCAGAGAGACGCTGGACATCGTCGTACTTACCGAGAGCGGCGTAACGCGGGAGAGCGGGTGGACTGACTTTACCGATCGCGCCGAGTGCGAGGGGGTTATGCCCACGACCAAAGCCACCGCCACCGCCCGAGTTCTCGATACGGATATAGTTTCGGTTAATGACGGGGAAGTAACCCTTGCTTCGGTCATAGAAATCACCGTCGAAGCGGAGGAATGCGCCGTCCTTCCCACGCAGCCGCTGCAGGTAGGCGGAGTGTACACGGGGGATACGCGCCTGACCCTTTCGGGGCTGGTGACGAGGTTAAATGGCAAAGCGGAAGTTCGTTCCGAGGAAAAGGCGGACATAGATAAGCTGATATTTGCCGAAGCCCGCGCCTGTATCAAGGGAGCCGAAGCTGGGATCGACTGCGTGACCGTGACGGGCGAGGTGTATATCGACGGGATAGGTCTTGCGGGAGACGAACTCCGCTCCTTCTCGCTCACTCTGCCCCTTACCGAGGAGATCGAGGCGGAGGGCGCACGTCGCGGGGATAGCGTGCATGCGCGGGTGTTAAGCACGGCTGTGAGCGCGGAGGAGAGCGAGAGCGGGGTAACGCTGTCCGCTACGGTGGAGATTGGCGGCGCGGTATTCTCCGAGCTTGCCGTATCCTGCGCTACCGACGCATTCAGCCCCGATTGCGAGATAGAAGTGACTAAAACCCCGATCAGCGGCGTTATCGTGCGGGAGATTAAGTATGTCGAGGAGCAGGTCGAGGGAACGGTAACGCTCCCAGACGGCGAGAATGCGGACAGAGTGCTTGCTACCTGCGACTTCCGCATATCCGCAATGGAGGCGTATCCCGACGGCGGCAAGGCTGTGCTCGAGGGCGTAATCGGCGGTAATATCATATACGCGGACGCCGAGGCGGGGAAGAAAAGCTCCTGCGCTGTGGAACTGCCCTTCCGCATAACGACGGCAGAGGCGGCGTCAGACGGCGACATAATCGAGGCGACGGGGTGCGTAAGCCGTATATCCGTCCGTCCTTCGCGGCTGGGCGAGCTTAACGTGCGGTGCGGTCTGTCGCTCTGCCTGCGCATAACAAGCGAGACGCACGCCGAGATTATTACCGACGTTAAGTGCGGGGAGAAGTACCCGCCGCGCTGTGGGGTAATATCCATGCACGTTGCGGCAGAGGGCGAAACGCTGATGGAGTCCGCAAGGGCTCTCCGCATCTCTCCCGACGAAGTGCTGTCGCAAAACCCCGAGCTCGAATACCCGCTCAAAAAGGGCACCAAAGTCTTTGCCTTCGGCTCCAAGTGAGTTCGGCACATTTGAGTTAGTTTGAGGTGATAGGTGCATACGTCGAGCACACACTTTTGTTTGGCATAAGGAATATTTGAGCGGGGGTTTGAAGTGATAGGAGCATATGCGTTTGTTTGAAGTAGCGCACATTTGAGTTAGTTTTGAAAGTAAAACAGCAATCGCAAAAAAGAGAGGATAACCTCTCTTTTTTGCAACCAAAACCCCACTACAATGACGGGGCTCAAAATAGATTAACCAACATAGAAAAAACTCCGATGCCGTTGAATACGAGAGACCTGCCGGTCAGTCAAATAGAACAACATCGGAGGATATTATAATGTCCGAAAAAAGGTGTAGGGGCAATAAGTAAAGTACTTGATTGTATTTCGGATGAGGTATATACGTGTATTTTT